>CAJZDJ010000054.1 GCA_915063485.1 uncultured Actinomyces sp. | reverse complement strand
TACGCAGGTCTGGGCGCCCGCGCTGATCAGGCTTAAAACCTAGGGGCATCATCAGATGCCAGTGGTAGCCGGCGGAGTTTAGCCGCTTCAGCAGCTTTTTCCAGGCTTTGTAGCGGCGTGAACCCAGGTGATCTAGCAGCAGTGCCACCCGCACCCCGCGTTTATGGGCGCGCTCTAGGGCCGCAAAAAGCGGCTCAGTGATGGGATCATCATGGACTATGTAAAACTCAATATTTACGCTGTGCTGGGCTGCGTCAATGGCCTGCACCAGGGCCGCAATGAAGCTGCGGGTGTCGTCATAGATGCCCTGGACTGTGCCCGGCATACAGGGCATTCCGGTTAGGTGGCGGTTCATGCGCACAATCCCCAACAGGCGCTCATCAGCTTTTATACCTGGAGGCACGTCTGGGAGGTTGGTGCTTAGGGCGGAGACAATGCTGGTTAGCTCGCTTTGACGGCGGTAGCGTTTTCCCTGAATACGGGCACTTCCCAGCAGTAGATACATGGGTAGGCCCACCAGGGGCAGGAACAGGATGAGCAGCAGCCAGGCCGATGACGAGGCAGGGCGCCGATTTTCAGGCACCACCCCCATAGCCCCAATCTTAATGATGTACTCAATCACCACCCAGATTTCGGCGGCCATCTGCATATAACTCATTTAACAATTGTACTTGAGCCTGCTAAAGCAGCCTGTGGTCCAAGACTAGGCGCCAGCTGCGCAAGTCGTACGGAAGGATAAGCCGTGAGGTGCTGTAGACACTGTCAGCTGACGTAAGTAAACGTGTCAGGCGCGGGCGGCGTCGTCGGCAAAGCGGTAAAGTGGCAAAGCGACAGAGTGGCAGCTAACGCAATAGCGGGCGGCAGCTAGTGGGGGGAGCCGAACCAGACCTTCCAAAAACCGTAGAAGTTCAAGTTACCCCAGCTGGAGCAGTCGTCCCCATCATTCTTAGCGGCCTCATTGGGCTGGTAGGGAGTGTAGTTATAGAGCGCGGCGGTGGCGGTGTTAGCTGGGGTGATGATGGAAGAACCGCAGCTAGCCTGGGGGTTGTAGGCGATACGCACGGGTTTGCGGGCCTGCACCCGGTAGCTGGAGGGGTTAAGGCGGTATTTTTGCAGCTGGGCGGCGGCCTGATAGAGCTGGCTGACAAAGCCACGGTAGCGACTGTCGCAAGTCTGACCATCAGGGCAGCCATAGCCGGCAGCCCATTCATAGCGTGAGGCAGTCAGTTTCTCGCCTGAAGCGGTCAGCAGCCCCTGCTCTTTTTGCAGCAGCACCAACAAAACCCGGGGGTTAATGTTGCAAGCCACCGAAACGCGGTAAATAACCTCACCAGCAGTTAGATTCTTGGCGGGGTTCATCCCCAACGGGCAGGCCGTTGTGGGGTCAAAGCCTTTAGTGTCAAAGCGGGCCTTGCTGATGCAAGTAGTGCCGTCGGCGCTATTAACGCAGCCAGCATTGACTTTGTTAATGAAGTTATCGATGTCTTCGGCGTTCATATTGGGAGCGCCGTAGAGCTTATTGTCAGAGATGATATTTTCGGCGTTAAAACCACTGTAATCAGGGGTTACCTTAACCGGGCCGGCCGGGGTGGGGCCATCATCAATCTGTGCGGGGGCGGTGAACTTAGGCAGGATCAGTGCCCCAGCTAGGGCAGATAGGGTCAGTAACGCAAAAATTGAGACCAACCGGTAACGCGAAATAAACCGCTCGGCACTGGCACTAGAGATGGCACGCTTGCCCTTGCCTCTAGTTGCGCTGCCGGCGGAGGTTACCGTTTTGGCTTTAGAATTAGGTTTAGGTTCTGACACTAAGGGTTATTTTTCCACGAAATGGACAATGAATGCATCTTGATCAGGTTTATGCTTTAGGCCGCGACCTGATGGACGCCAACGGCTTGCAAGGCTGGAGCCTGGGGTGGGATCGTGCCCGGCGTCGAGCTGGACAGTGCAACCACACAAACCGCTGTATCACTCTCTCACGTTACTTAATGCAACTCTATGACTTGCCTCGCGTGCGTGACACGATTTTGCATGAAGTAGCCCATGCCCTGGTTGGTCCAAGCCACGGTCACGATGAAGTTTGGCGCCGCAAAGCCCTAGAACTGGGCTGCTCAGCGCAGCGGCTGGTAGATAGGCGCGCCCCTAAAGTCCCCGGCGACTGGGTGGGCACCTGTCCGGCTGGTCACCAGGTTGAACGTATGCGCCGCCCCAGCCGCGTGCTGGCCTGTGGGGTGTGCGCAAACAGTTTCTCCCTGGCCAACCTGCTGCGTTGGACCTATAAGGGGGTGCCTATGGAGCCAAGCCAGATTGGCGGCCCTTACCTGCTCTCTTACAACCAAGCCACGCTTTATCTTTCATAGATGATTCATAGGCTACGCTAACCGCCACCATAAAAGCCCCTTTTAGAATTTTAACCAGCAAGGCTGATGCAGATCAGCAAAGCAACTGGCCCACTAAGCCGCCGGCACAGGTGTCACGGGTAAGCCCCGCCAGCCGCCTAAGCCCCGGTGGGGCCTGCCGGCTAAGAACTAAGAAGACGACTAATACTGATGCAAATAATGTGGAGGTGAATAACCCGGACGCCTGAGCTGGGATGAACACTCGATAATCTCTCTCCTTGTGAATATGTGAATAACTGACCCCCGGATTGGCTTTTTTGGGTTTCGCCAATACGGGGGCCAGTTTCATTTACAGGCATTTACAGGCAATTTCATCCCTTCCCTATAAAAAATACATGGGGTTTTATAGGGAAGGGATGAAATGTCAGTATCTGTGTGCGCCGGCGTGGGTAAGGGTACCGGCGGTGCCCAAAAAGGCAGCGACAGTGTCGAAAAAGGTACCGGCGGTGCCCAAAAAGGCAGCGACAGTGTCGAAAAAGGTACCGACAGCGCCAGAAAGGTACCGACAGTGCCCAGAAAGGTACCGACAGTGCCGAAAAAGGCAGCGCGGCGCCCAGTCAGCTCGGGCCAACCCACCTAGAGGGCTGGCCTGTGTAGAGGCAGGGCCCACCTAGAGGGCTGGCCTGGAGGTAGACCGTTGTCTAGAGCGCCGGGGCAGAGGCTAGCAGCCTGCTGATGCGCTTGGCCGAAACTTTGTGCGCCGTCCCCAACTGCTGGGCAAACAGGCTCACGCGCAGCTCCCACACCATATTTTGGGCCTGGCGCAGCACCGCCGCGCGGGCGGGATTAGCCGGCAGCCCCTTAGCGTGCTCGACGGCGTCGCTCACCTGCCCCTCAATCTCACGTACCTGGTAGGCCAAAGCTGCATCCTGGCTGGGCGAGGCCGCCGCCTTCTCCAAGCGATAAGCCAAAGACTTAAGGTAGCGCCCATAGTGGGCCAGCTGTGCCGGATCGGCGTCGGCAATAAAGCGTGGCGCAATCAGGGCAGCGGCCTGCTCGCGAATTTCCTGCAAAGTGTCGAGCAAAGCCAGCGAAGTATTACGCCCCACTGCCTTATCCAACTGCCCCTTAGCCTCCAAAGCGGCCTCCACCTGGGCGGCAATAGTTTCCACCTGGTCTTCCAGACGGTCGCGCAGCCAAGGCACAAAGAGCTCAAAATCTTCACGATCACGCAGCTCAGCCAGGTTATGGCTGGTTTCGCGGCCCCACTGCTGGGCCAGCAGGCGCCCGGCAGCCAAGCATAAATCAGCCACCAGGGTGTCAGTGGATTTATAGGGCGCAGAGGCCATGAATAGAGAGCGTTTAGCGTTCCAACGGCTGGTCACCCGCGCAGTTTCGAGCGGGGTGCGGGCCAGGGCCAATGCCAAAACTCCCTCAGCGTGCTGAGCTAGCTGAGAATTAACATCAGCTAATATCTTTAAATCAGCCTTAAATGCTTTAGATGTTGGTTGTGCAACTAAAGTGGGGTAACCGCGAACTAATAGCCCCGCCCGCCCGGCAGATTCTATTTGTTGCGGAATTACGCCCTGGGGAACTTCAGGCCAATCAACTAAATTAGTTTGCTCCTTTAATGGGCTAGTTAATGACTGTGAAGTAATAGTTGCAAAACTATTTGCGGCAGATTTATTGGCGCGGGCGCCGGTATGGGCGCCATTTTCTCCACGGGCGCCTGCGCTCCCGTTTGCGCCGGCGGTCCCATGGACCCCGTTATGGCCCTCGTGGGCTCCGTTTGCACGCTTAGATTTCGCCGATTTCTTGGACCGGGCCTCATCCATGGCCGCCGCCAGGGCGCCACGTACCGCCGAGCGCACCGCCGCCTCGCTTTGTTTGGCCAGCTGCCGCTGCAAAACGATCAGGTTGCGCCCGCGCCCTAGCTTGTTGCCGCGCGCGTCCAGCACGCTAAAGCCCATGCGCAGGTGCTCCGGCAGGTTTTCTTGCGCCTGGTCCCAGTCCTCGTCGGTAATTTCTACCTGGCGTAGCTGCTGTGCGGCCTGGGTGAAGGCCTGCTGGAAACTCACCGGTATCGGTTCGACGCCGCCGGGGGTGCCGACCGCGCCGCCGTCGCTAACCTTGCCGCCGGGCTGGCTTGCTGCCGCGACGCCGTCGCTAGCCTCTCCCGCAGCCTGCGGGTAAAGCTGGCAGATCAGCTCCCAAATGCGCGTGCCGGTGTCGGGGGCCGGAACTAGCTGGCGACGCACCCGCTTAGGCAAGGCGCGGATAGTGGCCACACACAGCTGTGGGCGCATCCCGGGCACAAGCCAATCAAATCCCTCTGGGCGCAGGCGAGTAAGAACCTCAATGGGCACCTGTACGCTGACGCCGTCGTCGAGCCTGCCCGGCTCAAAAACATACGTAAGCGCCAAGGTTAGCTCACCCTGGTGCCAAGTGTCGGGGTAGCCGTCAAGGTTGTCGCCCTCGGGAAGCAGCAGTTCACGGGTGAAATCCAGCAGCTTGGGGGTGTCTTGCCGCTGATGCTTCCACCAGTTGTCGAAAGCCGCCGCGCTGGTGATTTTCTCCGGCAGGCGCTCATCGTAGAAGTCAAAAAGAGCCTGGTCATCAGCCAAAATACCGTGAGTGCGTTGACGACGCTCCACCTCGGCAGTGTCTTCAAGCAGCTCACGGTTGCGCTCAACAAAAGCGTGGCGGGCGTGCCAGCCCCCTTCCACCAGCCCGGAGCGAATGAACATTTCCCGCGCAGCCTGCCGGGCGGCGTCGGTACCCACACTGGCTAGCGTGACCGGGCGGTCAGCCACCAAAGTCAGCCCGTAAAGCAGCACCCGCTGATGCACCATGGCCGCACCCTTCTTGGCGGACCAGTAAGGCTCACCGTAAGTGACCTTGACCAGGTGTTTAGCGGCCTGCTCCACCCATTGAGGCTGGATGCGGGCCACGGTGCGGGCAAATAAGCGACTGGTTTCCACCAGCTCAGCGGCCATCACCCAGTCGTACTGTTTGCGGCGCAGCCCGCTACCAGGCCAAATAGTGAAGTGGGTGGCGCGCGCCCCGGCATATTCGCGCCGGCGCTCATCATAGTTACCCAGGTTGGAAAGCAGCCCCACCAGCAGGGATTGGTGGATCGCGTCGGCGTCGGGGGTGTCTGCGCTTTGCCCCAGGGCCACGACGGCGTCGGCTACGTCCGCATTAGCCATGCCGGCCGCGTGGGAGCCGGGAACTAGACGGTCACTAGCGGCGCGAATGGAGGCGCGGGTGGGTAGCTCAATGTTTTGGGCGTTAATGCCTAGCGGCCGCGCCAGCTGGGCCAGCTGATTGTAGACGTCGCGCCATTCACGAATACGCAGGTAGTGCAGGTATTCGTGGCGGCACATGCGCCTAAACGCAGAGCCGGACAGGTCACGTGACTGGGTGCGCAGGTAGCGCCAGAAGTTAAGGTAGGTGAGAAAATCGCTGGTGGGATCCGCTAAACGCCGATGCATGGCGTCTGCGGCTTCCTGCGCGTCAAGCGGGCGTTCACGTACGTCTTGGATTGAAAGCGCGGAGACAATCACCATCACTTCGCTGGCGCAGCCGCGTTTATTGGCTTCCAGTAACATGCGCCCCAGGCGCGGGTCGATGGGTAGACGCGCCAGTTGGTGGCCGATCGCGGTCAGGCGCGGCTCGTGCATGGATTTAGAGTTTGCGCTGATAGCGCCGATTTCGGTTAGTAGCGCCACGCCGTCGGCAATAGCGCGCCGGTCTGGCGGGTCAATGAAGGGAAAATCTGCCACATTACCTAGGCGCAGCGCTGCCATCTGCAAAATTACGCTGGCCAGGGAGGTGCGTAGAATTTCGGGTTCTGTGTATGGCTCGCGCCCCTCAAAATCGGTTTGTGAGTACAGGCGGATTGCCACGCCGTCGGCCACGCGCCCGCAGCGGCCGCTACGCTGGTTTGCGCTGGCTTGGCTGATGGGCTCAATGGGTAGGCGCTGCACCTTGGTTTTGTTGGAATAACGCGAAATACGCGCCACGCCCGGGTCGATCACGTACCTGATGGAGGGCACGGTTAGTGAAGTTTCAGCCACGTTGGTGGCTAGAACAATGCGTCGCAGACGGTGTTTTTCAAATACGCGGTGCTGGGCGGCGGCGCTTAGGCGCGAATATAGGGGGATGATTTCAACGCTGCCGGGCAGGCGGGCGCTGGACTCGTTGGCGGCGTAGCGTGGGCCTAGGTGGTCGATAAGTGCGGCTTCGGTATCGCGGATGTCGCGTTCTCCCGCCAGGAACACCAAAATGTCGCCGGGGCCTAGGGCCATTAGTTCGTCGACGGCGTCGAGGATGCCCGTGACCTGGTCGCGCGGCTCGTCGGTGCTTGCGCTGGCAGAGGCTGAGTTTGTTTGGCTGGTAGTTGGGTCTGGGTCGACGCCGTCAAGGGGGCGGTAGCGGATTTCTACCGGATAGGTGCGCCCAGAGACCTCAATAATTGGGGCGGGGCGGCCTTCAACCCCAAAGTGGGCGGCGAAACGTTCAGAGTCGATGGTGGCCGAGGTGATGATGACCTTCAAATCTGGGCGCTGAGGCAGTAGCCGCGCTAAATAACCCAAAATAAAGTCAATATTTAGGCTGCGCTCGTGGGCCTCATCAATAATTAGAGTGTCATAGCGGCGCAATAGTGGGTCGTTTTGAATTTCGGCCAGCAAAATACCGTCGGTCATTAATTTGATAAGCGTATGTTCACTAACTTCATCAGTGAAACGAACCTGATAACCGACTATTGATTCTTTAGAAACTTTAGTGCCCAACTCTTGGGCAATGCGTTCAGCTACTGAGCGCGCCGCGATACGCCGAGGCTGGGTGTGTCCAATCATGGCGTTGACGCCGCGACCTAAATCTAAACAGATTTTAGGGATCTGGGTGGTTTTACCGGAGCCGGTTTCACCTGCCACGATAACCACCTGGTTAGCCAAAATGGCGGCTGCGATCTCCTCCTGGCGGGCTGAGACTGGAAGCTGCGCTGGGTAGGTGATGGTGGGCACGGAAGCTGCGCGTTGGCTTAGCTGCTCGGGGGTGAAGGGGCGCGGCTCCGCCTGGTTTTTGTGTTGGCGCCGTCCGTGATTGCGCTGCTTGCGGGCAGGACGACGGCGTGGCGCTGCGGCTAAGTTAGTTGCGTCTGGTTGGCTGGGCTGACTGGAGTGTTCGTTCATTACCCCTGCATTGTCTCGCACTTTGACCCATCTGTGGAACCAGCTCACCGTGTAAGATAAGCACAGCCTAGTGAACTAATTAATTGTACCTATAAATGTAAATTGTCGATTAAATATTGCAAAACTAGTTGCGGGCTTGTGGGGGCGGCGGTACGCTGTATTTACTCCAATGACGAGTGATGCAGCGCTTATCCACTGCATGTTCCCAGACCTAGCCTTGCCAGGCCTATCCGCTCATTAACGTGAGCAACGCCCTTAACTGGGTTCCCTATATGCGATGAACTTTAATCAAGGAAGATGAAATGAAGTATCTAAGGATCATTGCAGCTCTAATATTAGTTTGCGGTTTAGCCTCATGTGGGAGTGGAGAAAAAGCTTCGTCAACTACCCCTAATGATAAGGTAGCCAAAGTCTCTGCTGACGGTTTAACGCATTACGACATGTCTAAATGGCGGCTTCCCACAGATCCATATAGAGAGGCTGATACGATTCTAATTTCGCGTGCTCGAACCGCCTATTTTAGGTATTGCATGAAGTCCAAAGGATACACTTATCAAGGAAGGCCAGAACCGCCAGAAGGGCAGGCCGAACGATACGTAAATAGTGCTGGTAGACGCCTATTTGATGAGAAGATTGCAAGCGAAGTTGGCTACCACATGGGTATCGTCCCTGGCTGGAATGTCTACCAATACAGCTACGATACTATTGAAAAGCATAAAACTGATCCCGGTTACCGAGACGCTAAAAATTCATGTTTTAATAAACTAATGGATCAGTATCCAGTATTGAAGACTTATGAAGAAAAATCTGAGACTGGAAATGCTCTTTTGGCATCAATCGGCGGCGCTGAGCAAGGGCTTGAAGATCCTAAAGTTAAAAAACTTGCTGCCACTTGGAAGCAATGCATGAAACCACTGGGCCTTAGTGATCTAACCGATAATCCAATGTTAATGCCAGGACCGCAGCTCAGTCAGAAAATTGGCTTAAATCCAGGTGCTGATGCGCCACAATCTGCTATCGCGGCGTCACCCGGAACCGTGTCAGAGTATGAGCGAAAAATCGCGGTTGCAGATGCAAAGTGCCGGATCAGCTCCGGCTGGCAGCAGGCATACTACGACGCTGACTGGAACAGCGCCGATGCTTATGTCAAAAAGAATCAGAAAGAATTATCCGCTCGGCTGGGACAAATCAAGCAGGTCGAAGCCACTTGCCGTGAGATTGTGAAGAAATACTCGTAATTATTTGTGATCGAAGGGGGTAGCTGTGGGCGCTAAACGATCTCAAGTTAAACGCTGGTTACTTGTAGTTTTAGTTGTGTTTATGGCGGTGGCGCTAGTGGGTGCGGGCTGGCTGCTGGCAAGCTACACCCAATCGCCAGCGCAGCGCGCAGCCGCCGCTGCACCTCCAACTTCAGCTCCTGTAACTGTGGAAGTTGAGCAAGGAGACCTGACAGATCAAATCACTGCCACAGGTGTTATTGCCGGGGCACAGGATTCAGCCGTTAACTTGCCTGCTACTAGCTCAGATTCGGTTGTTACCGCCGTAAACGTAAAAGCCGGTCAGCAACTTGAAAACACGCAAGTGGTGGCTTGGATTAACGATCGCCCCCTGATTGCCTATCAGGGTAGTTTTCCCGCCTACCGTGATCTGTATGAAGGTGATTCTGGCGCGGATGTGTCACAGCTGCAACGCGCCCTGGTTGCATCCGGCTACCAGCTAGCAATAACTGGAACCCTAGACGCTAACACAATCACTGCACTAAAACACCTATACGGGCAAACCAAAGACGAATTAGCTACTACCGATACTCATCAAAACGAGTCAGACAACGCGGGTGCTAATCAAGGCAGTGGAAACTCAAACGAGGCAGGTACATCCGAAAAACCGCAGCAAGCTAAAAAGAAGGTAGTTATAGCAAAAACTGAGATGCTGTTTATTGCGCAGCTTCCAGCTGTTGTTACCTCACTACCTAAAGTTGGCGATAGTTTAAATGGAGACAAACCCTCCCAGCTAGGCCTATCTACAGGCGAATTTTCTGTAACCGCTGAAGTTCCAGCAGGTGTGGGCTCGGTATTGAAAACTGGCAGCGTGGCTAGCGCTCTCTATGGCTCTCAACAGTTAAACTTAACTCTCAAAACTGCTGCACCTAAGAAAGACGAAAAAAGCCAAGCTGAAGCAACCACTTATGCACTAACCTTTAGCGTTAAAAAGGGAAAACTTCCAAGCGATGCGCGCGGTAAATCAGTGGTGTTAACTGTAGATCGACAAGCACCAATCAAAAATGCTTTACTGATTCCTCAACGCGCAATGGCGCTAGACGCTAATGGCAACGCAAATGTGCTCAAACGCCAGGCGTCCGGTTTTGTTATGGTTAAAGTAGAGCAGCTTGGGTGTGTATCTGGGCAATGCGCCATTAAATCTGACCAGCTTAAAGTTGGCGATAGTGTGCGAGTGGATCGCAAATGACGATACTAGAATTATCGCAGGTTTCTAAAACCTATAATCCGGGTGCTCCTGGTGAGGTTAAAGCACTAAAAACCGCCTCACTGCTGATTGAGCAGGGTGATTTTGTGTCTATAACCGGCCCTTCTGGGGCTGGTAAATCAACCTTGCTGAATGTTTTGGCGTTACTTGACCCTCCCACTAAAGGCAAATACTTTATTGATGATCTAGACGCAACTAAGTTAAGTGATTCCCAGCTAGCAGCATTGCGGGCTCACACATTCTCTTTTGTGTTTCAAGCATTTCACTTAATTGATGGGCGAACTGTAACTGAAAACGTGGCTTTAGGGCTGATGTACAGCGGAGATACGGCTGGCTCTGGTGAGGAAACCGCGCAAATCACGGATACGCAGCGTATTGAACAAGCCCTAAACTTTGTGGGGCTCACACATAAGCAACACGCCAAAGCAGTGCAGCTTTCTGGTGGTGAAAGACAAAGAGTAGCAATAGCCAGGGCTATCGTAGCTGCTAACCCGGTGCTAGTTGCTGATGAACCCACCGGTAACCTCGACTCAGCCAATTCGCGTTCAGTGATGCGTGTACTAGATAAACTCAACCAAAGCGGCACTACCGTCATAGTTGTCACTCATGATCCAAAAGTTGCAGCTCACGCTAAAACCCGCATCGAAGTGCATGACGGCGTCGTCACCGTTCCCGAGAGTGAAAGTTCAAAGCCTCTAAAACCAGCTAAAACCACCCACGCGGCGCAAGGTAAAAAACCTAAAACCAGCAGCAAAAAAACTAGCCTAAGAGCCATACTTGCGGATGCAGGGCGCACAATTACCGCTAAACCAGCTGCCAGTGGTGCGCTAATTGCCGGCGTATTACTGGCGGTAGCGTTAGCGTTAGCCACGGTAGGTATTTCTGAAGCTGCCCGCGCCCAGGTGTCGCAGCTATTTGATGCGGCCCGCAACCAGCGTGTAGCCGTCTCGGTGCCAGAACCTAAACAAATAACTAAAGATGGAAGCGTTAAACAAGCCAGCACCACTACACTAATGCGTCTGAAACGTATTCCCGGAGTGGAACGCGCACAAATCTACTCAAACCATGGCAATCAAAACATTTCACTAACTAGCAACACTAAAGGCCAAAACTTTGATGTATTAGGGGCAACCGATCCGAATGTGCCAGGGCTGGAAATTGAAGGCAAAGAATCCGCCAAAACCAGTGGCATAAAACTTGGCCCAGGCCAGGTGCTAGTAGGCCGCAGTATCGCAAATAACCTAGAGTTAGGCCCAGTTGACGCCAGCCCAGTAGTGTGGATCGCCAATAAAGCCTACGTAGTGGTGGGAGTTATAAGTGACTCAGGTTTAGACGCCAGCATCATGAACGCCGTGGTGATGCGTGAAACAGACGCCGTTGCTGTGGGGGCAACCAATGCCGTCACCGCCGAAATACGTACGCGCCCCGGCGCCGCCCAGCTGGTGGCGCAGCAAGCACCCATCGCCCTAGATCCTTACACCGGCGAAAACGCTCATGTGGATGCGCCTGAAGACCCTAAAACCATGCGTCAAAGCGTGGAATCCAATGTGCGCACAATGCTAGTGACATTAACCGCCGTCTCATTATTAGCTGCCGTGCTAATGCTCACTAACTCCACGGCGACGGCGGTATCGCGGCGCTCTGGCGAGTTCGGTTTGCGCCGGGCAATGGGGGCTAGGCGCTGGCAAATCGCCGCATTAGTCACTGCTGAATCGGCGATAGTTGGCTTAATAGGCGGAGTTATTGGCACTTTTACAGCGGTGGTAGTCATTATCTCCACAGTGCTAGTGCGCCACTGGCAGCCAGTGCTTGACCTGCGGCTTTTACCCGTAGGAATCATTGGCGGCATGGTGGTTGGCTTGGTGGGTTGTTTACTGGCAGTGCGCCGCGCCGCAGGTGTGTCACCAGCAGATGCTTTACGCCAATAACTACCGTCTCTAACAACATCCAAAACCAGGTTTCCCCCAAGCTGTCAGCTCCCTTGGCACTGACAAGCCAGGCTAATTTCGGGTAACCAAACGTTGCAATGACGCCAAAAAAATGAAACATTGAATCAATGAGTTCCGCACCCCAAACCCCTGAAACTGGCGCTGCGCCGTCGCGAACCCAAATTAAGCACTGGCGCCGCCACCTAGCTGAAGAACGCGCAGAAGGGAAAGTCTACCGGGACCTAGCCATGCGCCGCGAAGGCGAAGAACGCGAAATTCTCCTAGGCCTAGCGGAAGCCGAAGCCCGCCACGAACGCTACTGGTATGAGCTGCTAGGCCCCCATGCCCACCCGGCCCCCAGACAAACTCTACGCGGCGCCATCATGCCCCTACTGGCGCGACTATTTGGCTCAGTGTTCGTGCTGGCTCTAGCTCAACGCTCTGAGCAACGCAACGACTATGAGATCGACGCCGACGCCTCCAGCTCCATGGCCGCAGATGAGCGTATCCACTCCGAAATTGTGCGTTCCCTGGCCGCCCGCCACCGCCAACGCCTCTCGGGCACGCTACGCCCAGCAATTTTTGGTGTTAACGACGGCCTAGTATCCAACCTGTCCCTAGTGCTAGGCGTGGGTGCCACCGGCGTCAGCGCCCAGGCGATCCTACTAACCGGCCTAACCGGCCTGCTGGCAGGGGCTTTAAGTATGGCGGCAGGCGAGTTCATCTCGGTGCGCTCCCAAATCGAACTGCTAGAAGCTTCCATCCCAGACCCTGGCGCGGGGGAGGTTGTGCCCGCGCTAGACGTCAACGCCAATGAGCTGGCCCTGGTGTATCGCGCCCGAGGCGAGGATGAACATGAAGCTGTTGAACACGCCAAACTAGTACTCAGCGCCGCGAACATTGACCCACGCAGCGCCCGTCAAATCTCCCACATCGGCGATGAAACCCCCAACTATGAGGAAATCGGCACCGCTAAGCGGGCAGCACTATCCTCATTCGCACTCTTCTCAATCGGCGCTGTCATTCCCTGCCTGCCCTACCTGGTTGGGCTCAGCGGAATGGTTGCCGTGGTCGCCTCAGCCCTGCTGGTAGGTGCCGCGTTGTGCCTGACCGGTGGCGCCGTCGGCGTACTATCGGGCAAAGCCCCCCTACCCAGCGCCATGCGGCAGCTAGCTATCGGCTATGGGGCCGCCGCAGTAACTTACCTGCTGGGCCTGGCTTTCGGCACCTCTGTCAGTTAAACGGTAGCCTGAAGACGATGCACGAACTACTTGAACCCAACGCCCTACCTGCCGTTTTCCGGTTCATCGACCTATCCGGGGTGATCCTAAACGGGATCCTGGGAGGGCTAATTGCCCGCCAAAAAAACTTCGACATAGTAGGTTTCGTGGTGCTGGCACTAATGACGGCCACCGCCGGCGGTATTCTGCGCGACCTGATGATTCAAAACGGCCCGCCCTTCGCCCTGACCGACCCCTACTACATTTGGATGGCCTGCC
>CAJZDJ010000053.1 GCA_915063485.1 uncultured Actinomyces sp. | reverse complement strand
TTGGGGCTAAAGCTGACTATTCCGGGCCCTCCTCAATCACGGTTACGGTAACTGATGGCAGTGACGATAAGGCTCTGTCCGCTACGCTTACGATCCCGCTGATTGTGGATCCGGGTGCCGCTAACCGTCCCCCGCAGGTGCGCCCCACCGCCATTGAGGTGGCTGTGGGTGGTCAAAGTGTCAGCGCGGATATGAGCAGCTGGGTTAGCGACCCTGACGGTGATGATCCTGCCTCCATGACCTACACGGTTTCGGGGGCTAGCAACGGCATCCAGGTTAGCGTTGATGGCCACACCCTCAAGGTGCAGGCGGGCGCCGGGGCTAAGCGTGGCAACAGCGCTAACTTGGCGCTGACTGTGCGCGACGCCAAGGGGGCCAGCACTAAATCGGTAATTCCGGTTAGTGTCACCGGCGCTAAAGAGCCACTGGTGCAGCTAAGCCAGGCCCAGGTCAGTGTAGATGCAGGTAAATCCACTACGGTTGACGTGGCCAACTATGCCACCAACCCCTTTACTGACACCCCGATTCACCTGGTGGGTTCGCCTAGCTCCAGCGACGGTATTACCGTGCGGGCCTCGGGCACGTCCCTGACCATTAGCGCCCGAGATGGACTGCACGGCACCTACAACATCTCCTACCGGGTGGGCGATAAAACTAACGATGCTGAACGTGAAGTTTCGGGCACCATTGCGGTGAGCGTGCGCGGTTTGCCTGACGCCCCCAGTGGGGTTAGCGCCACCACTAATGGGGCCGGCTCGGTGACGGTTTCCTTCACCGCCGGGGCTTCTAACGGTGCCGACATCACTAACTTCACTGTCCACGACACAGTGCAGGGCGACCTGCTTGACTGTGGCGTGGTCACCAGCTGCATTATGACCGGTCGCACCCCGGGAGTTACCCACTCCTTCTATGTGGTGGCCCATAACGCGGTGGGGCAGTCCCCGCGTTCTAATACCGCCAGTGTGCAAGTCAGTGTGGTGCCGACGGCGCCTGGGGCCCCTGTTGGTAAGGCTGGTGACGGTAGCGCTAGTTTCACGTGGAACAGGTCTAACTCGCCAGGTTCACGTATCACCGGTTACGTAATTACGCTCTCCCCAGGTGGGCTCAGCCAGAACGTAACCGAACCTGAGGCTACCTTTACGGGCCTGACCAACGGCACGGCCTATACGGCTACCGTGCGCGCGGTTAATGCCCAAGGCGCCAGTCAGGAATCAGCTGCTAGCCAGCCGGTGACTCCCTATGGTAAGCCTGGCCCGCCCACTAATTTAACGGCAGTCAAGCAGGGCCAGGGCTCAGGTGGTACCACCAGGGTGCTGGTGTCGTGGAATCCGCCATCTGACACTGGTGGGCTGCCGATTGCCCACTACCTCCTGGCCTACTCCGATAGCGGTACGCCCTCTAGCTCCATAGTAATTTATGGGTTAAATAAGCCCTATGAAATTGATACAAGCGTAGACAGGACCGTGAGGTTCTCAGTTAGGGCAGTAACTCGCGGCGGCACCTCTGAGGAAGTCTCATACACCATGACGCTGGAGGGGAAAGTATCTGCTCCTTCAGTGTCTGCAGCGCCCAAGGCTACTGGCGCCGATAACGCGGTGAACTTCACGGCTACCAGCGGTGATAAAAATGCTCAGCTGGAATGGTCAACCGATCAGAACACCTGGCAGTCGGTAGCCAATAAAACAGGTAACGGCTTAACTAACGGTAAAGAATCCACTATTTATGTGCGCGCCTGTAACTCTTCAGGTAAGTGCTCTGAAGGGGTAGTGGCCGGTAAGGTGACGCCTTTTGGCGCCCCAATCTCGCCCACTTTGGCCTGCACTCGCCCTGAGGCCACTAAGGTCAGCTGCCAAGTTGGCCCCGCTAACGGCAATGGACGCACCGCCACCAGTTCGGCTTATATCAGCGCCGATTCTGGCAGCTACACCAATAAGCAGGAGCCACCTGCAAGCGGCGGCACTGTGGAATTCCAAAATGGGGTTGAGGCAGGTAAAGAAGTAAAAATCTGCACCAGCTCCAAGCAGGTAACCAGCGAGGCCGGCACCCGCGAATCTGAACCGCGCTGCCAAAGCCTAGCGGCGCCGTCGGCGGCAGAACCCAAGCCAGCCAACAACTACCAGGGCTTTGTAGATCGCTCCCAGGTAGTAAACGGCAGCTGCGGCAGCACCAGCCCCAACTGCTACCGCTATGGCGTCAAGCTGTGGGACTGGAAGGATGGCTCCACCACCAAGTGCACCATTACCTGGGCAGGCAAAACCTACACGATGGCCCCCAGTGCTGGTAAAGAAGAAAAGCACTACACCACATTTGATGGTGGAGTGAGTCTATATGTCGCCACCAGCATTACCCCGGCGGAAGAAAAAGAAGATAACGCCGCCTTGCAATGCGAGTCAGGCACACACCAATAAACCAGCTTTGCAGCTATAAAGCTGCCCCGTATATAAGCGTCAGCGAAAAGTTTTGAAAGGAATAACCCATGTCGCTCACCCAGGCTAACGCCGCCCAGTTTGCTGATCTATTTAACAAAATGGTGCTTAACGTAGGGCAGGCCTTGCTGGGCAAAGAGCAGGTAATTCGCCTGGCTGTCACCACCATGCTGGCTGAGGGGCACCTGCTGCTCGAAGACGCCCCGGGCACTGGCAAAACCGCCCTGGCCCGCGCCCTGGCGGCCACTATCCAAGGCACCCACTCGCGTATCCAGTTCACCCCTGACCTGCTACCCAGCGACATCACCGGGGTGACCATCTACGATCAGCGCAGCGGCCAGTGGGAATTCCACAAGGGCCCGGTATTTGCCTCTATCGTGCTGGCTGATGAGATCAACCGTGCCAGCCCCAAAACCCAGTCGGCGCTGCTGGAGGTCATGGAAGAGTCGCAAATTACCGTGGATGGCAAAACCCACTCCACCGGGCGCCCCTTCATGGTTATCGCCACCCAAAACCCCATTGAGCAGGCCGGCACCTACCCTCTGCCCGAAGCCCAGCTGGACCGTTTCTTGATGAAAACCTCCGTGGGCTACCCCGAGCGTGGGGCTATGGCCCAGGTGTTGGCTGACTCAGCTAACCCCGACCGCTCCGCTAAATTGTCGGCTGTGGTTTCCTCCGCTGTGGTCACCCAGCTGGCGGATGTAGCCGGAACTAACTATGTCGACGGCGCCGTACTGGACTACATTGCGGCCTTAGCTGAAGCCACCCGCCTGCATCAGCAGGTGCGTGTGGGGGTCTCTACCCGTGGCGCTATCGCCATGACCCGCGTGGTGCGCGTATGGGCTGCCGCTCAGGGGCGCAACTACGTAATTCCCGACGACGTCAGGGAGCTGGCCTCAGTGGTGTGGGCTCACCGCCTGGTGCTGGATGTGGACGCCCAGTTCTCTGGCGCCAGCGCCGAAGGTGTCATTGAGCAGATTCTGGCTTCTGTCCCCGCGCCCACCGCACACAGCTAAACCATGGCCGCTAAAACTAGCTCTACGTCCCCACGCGGCGGCGTCGACTTAAACCCTGGCGCAAAGGGCCAAAAACCCACTAGCTGGCGACGCCTGCGCACCCGCGCCACCCAGGTGCTCACCCCCCTGTGGTGGGGCGTGGCCGCAGTGGCGCTAAGCGCGCTAGGCCTAGCCTTGCTAACGCATTGGGTGGAGCTGGCGGTGATTGGCCTAGTGCTCGGTGTACTGGCCCTACTATCCCCGCTAAGCGCCCTGGGATTGGGTAAACACAACATCAACCTGTATGTGCAAAACGAGCGGGTGGTGGTGGGCGATAACGCCTACGGCGAGCTACAAGCCACCAACGCCGGCACCCGGCGTACCCGCAAAGCCGTGATGGAACTACCGGTAGGTAAATCCACCGCCGACGTGCTGGTGCCCTCCCTGCGCGCCGGCCAGATGATTAGCCAACCCCTGGCTATCCCCACCGCCCGACGCGGCCTGGTGCCAATCGGCCCAGTGCGCAGTGTTAACGGTGACGGGCTGGGCCTAGTGCGCCGCGAGCGCCGCTGGAGTCAGCGCATTGAGCTGTATGTGCATCCGCGTACGGTGGCTTTGGAAAGTGAAGCCATTGGTTTCATTAAGGATATTGAGGGGGCTACGATCCGGGATTTGTCTAGCTCGGATGTGTCTTTTCATACTTTGCGTGAGTATGTGCCCGGCGATGATCGGCGCAATATTCACTGGAAGTCTACGGCTCACACCGGCAAGTTGATGGTGCGTCAGTTTGAGGAGACGCGCCGGGCTCACCTGTTGGTGGTGTTGGATACGCGGGCGGCGTCTTGGGCTAGTGAGGCTGAGTTTGAGGTGGCTGTCTCGGCGGCGGCGTCGTTGATTGTGGCCACGATTAAGGCTAGCCGTGAGGTTACTTTGGTGACTCAGGCGGGGGTGCCGGCGTTGCCTAACCCTAAGCGGGCTTTGGATGCGTTGAGCCTGGTGGAGATGGATGGGCGTGCCGCTGACTTGCCGGAGTTGACTAAGGAGGCGGTGGCGGCTTGTCCTGGTGCCTCAGTGGCGGTGTTGATTACTGGTTCAGGGGCTGATTTGGAGCTAATTGAGCGTGCTTGGGTGCGTTTGCCGGTGTCTGCGCGTTCTTATGTGTTGCGGGTGAGCCCGGGGCGGGCGGGGCGTAACCGTTTGGGGGCAATGGATTTGCTGCACTTGGGGGCGCTTAGTGAGCTTCCGGCATTATTGCGAAAGGCGGCGCTATGAGTGTTGATGGGCTTGAGACGGTTGGTTCTAAACGTCGGGCTTTTAACTGGCTGGGGCTGGTTGCTTTTACGCTGCTGATGTTGGCTGCCAGTGTTAGCCATGGGGCGGTGTTTGGGGACTGGTCTGGCTATATTGCGGCCATGGGTGGCACTTTGCTGGCTGTGGTGGTTACCGCTCTTGCTTACGGGCTGGGGCTGCGGCGGCTGGAAACTATTTTGGCGCTGGTGATTGCCTACCTGCTAGGTGGGGCTTTGGCTTTACCGAATCTGGCTAGCGCTAAGGTGTTTCCGTCTTTGCAAATGGTGCAAACCCTGGTGTTGGGGGCGGTGACTAGTTGGCGTGACTTGCTGACTTTGGCTCCGCCGGCTAACGCCTATGCGGGTATTACGGTGGTGCCGTATTTGAGCGCCATGGTGTGTGCTGGCTTGGGTGCTTCGATTGTGTTGCGCCACCAGCGCAGCCAGTTGTGGGCGCTGCTTCCGGCTGGGCTGATGTTTGCCGTAGGGGCATTGTTTGGTGGTTTTGAGGCTCCCTATGGGCGCGATAGTGCGCTGGTGGGGGCGGTAGTGGCGCTGGCGTGGGCGGCTTGGGCGGTTACTAAGCGTCACGGCCGGGGCCAGCGCGGACTGATCGCTTTGGGGGCGGGGCGGCTGCGCCGTCGAGCCCGCCTGGGCACGCTGCTGATGCTGGCTTGTGCCATGGCTGCGGGGGCGGTGTTGGGCCCGCAGGTGACGGGGGCTAATAACCGTGAGGTTTTGCGTAGCTATGTGACGCCGCCGCTGAATATTGCCGAGTATCAGGCTCCGCTTACACGCCTGCACTACTGGGTGGATACTCAAAAAGACACCACTTTGTTTAAGGTTTCAGGGCTGCAAAATGGTGAGCGTATCCGTGTCGCCACCATGGACGCCTATGACGGAAACGTTATGCGCGTTGGGACGTCAGACAACGGTGAGGGTTTTAAGCGGGTTGGGGCCCAGGTTGATACGCGCGTATTACCTAAAGGCGCTAAAACCCATAACCTGACTTTCACTATGGTTGATTACCAGGGTAACTGGCTGCCAGGTGGAGGACAGGTGCGTAGCTTCACCCCGCTTAAAGGCCAGGGACTAACCCAGGATCTGTTCTATTCATCCAATCTGGGTGCCCTGCTTAGCACCCGTACCCTGGTTAAAGGCGATAGCTACAGCGTAAATGTGGTTACTGTACCTACATATTCGGATGCTCAGCTATCTAAGCGTAGCTTTGGGAAGGTAAAAAATGGCACAGATACTAATGTGCCAGCTGTGGTGGCTACGCGTCTGCGTGAGTTTGTGGGTAACGCTAACAGCCCGCTGGGGCGTGTGCGCGCCATGGCCACTAAATACCATGATGAGGGCTACTACTCTGACGGCTCAGACTCGATGGCGCGCCCCGGTCACCGCACCGCCCGCATTGATGAGCTGCTAGAACCCAACTACTACATGGTGGGTGATGACGAGCAGTACGCCGTGGCTATGGCGCTTATGGCCCGCCAGGCTGGTTATCCAGCCCGCGTGGTGCTGGGTTTCTACCCTGAGCATTACTCCAAGGGCACGCTAGAGGTTACGGGCACTATGGCGCACGCCTGGGTGGAGGTTAACTTCGACGGCGACTGGGTGGCTTTTGACCCCACCCCGCCGCGTGACAAGAAACTGGTTAACCCCAAGCCGCAGCCCAAGCCCAAGCCGCGTCCGCAGGTGTTGCAGGCACCGCCGCCTCCGCAGGAGCAAGCTGACCTGACCCCGGATGTGTCTGACGACCGTGACACTAAGAAAAAGCATGGCTTTGACTGGGCCCACTACCTGCTGCTGGTGGGGCAGGGGCTGGGTGTGGCCGCTTTGGTTAGCTCCCCGTTTGCGCTGATTTTGGCGCTTAAAGCGGTGCGTGGGCGCCGACGTCGTAACCGCGACGAGCTCGGTAGCGCCCTGGGGGCCTGGGCGGAGCTGGAAGACTGGATGCGCGACTATGGCATCAAGCTGCCCACTAACGCCACCCGCACCCAGATGGCACGCTACCTGGATATTGCGCTGGCTGATTATGATGCCGCCGCCGCCCAGGTGGCCCAGGCTAAACGCGCCAAGCAACAGGCTAAACGTAACGCCCAGGCACTGGGTGGGCAGGTTGATTTGGCGCCTAAACTGCGTGGCGCCGAGGCCATTGCGGCCGCTAACGCCGCTGGTAGCGCTGCTGTTGGGGCGGGCTCTGGTGGTGCCGGCGTCGCTAACGACGGCGCCCACGGCTTGGCAGGTGGCGCTCAGTTTGCAGGCGGTCAAGCCCCTGGCAGCGCAGGTAGTGCTGCAGTGGCGGCGCCCCTGTACGTGCCCGTAAAGGGACGCCAAAAGCGCCGTCGTCACCCCATTAAGGCCCTTAAAGCCAAGTGGGCCCGCGCTCGCGAACGCTCCCAGCGCCTAGCGCAGGCACGAACCGACGCGCTAGAGCCGGTCTTTGGCTCTAACTTCCCGCCAGGCTCGGTGCGTAACTTTGCGTTGTCAGTCAACGCGGTAGCTTTCGGCCAGTCGGAGCAGGTGAGCCTAACTACCGTTGATGGCGCCCAAAACCCCGCCAAACTGCCAGATCCCCAGGGAGTTGGGCACGAAAGTGGCTACGAAGCACCCCAAGTGGGTCGTAAGCAACGCAAGGGGCGCTTTGCAGATAAACAAAAGTCTAAAAAACGTTCAAATAACGCCAATCTGGAGCTAACTGAGCAGCAGCTTTCAGCTGATTCCCAGGAACCCTTATGGCTAGAGATGCAAAATCTTAAACAGCACCTTGGTGCCAGTAGGCGACGCACGCGTCGATGGCTAGCTGCGGTATCTCCAGTTTCATTAGGGATGCGTGTGCCGCAGTGGCTGCAGACCATGCGCGCTAACTTCAGGAGAAAGAAATGAGCCTAAATAGTCGCCCGGCCCCGGTCCCCGCGCATTTGCAGGGGACTCGGCTTGCTGCGCTTTGGCCCAGGGTATTTGCGCGTCTAATTGACTCGCTTATCTTTTCTCTAGTCATTGGCGGCGGCAGCGGGGCCGTAATGTTTTTTGGTGCTGGCAACCAATCTAACCGCACCCCTTTTTGGATTAGCCTAGGTGTATCAATCGCGGTAACTGTGCTGCTATGCATTGGTTACCTGGTGGCTTTGATGCGTAGTGGGCAAACCCCAGGCTTGCGGATGCTGGGGCTAGCTTGGGCTGGTTTTAAAAACAGTGGCCCGCCGCGTGGGGCAGCTTTCAACAAGCTAGCCTTGCAGCTAGGGGTGTCCCTAGTTACTGCCGGGATTGGCAACCTAGTTATTTACGCCCTTAGCCGCGACCACCTAAACCGGTTTTGGTTTGACCGCGCTAGCGGCGTGATTGTGCTTAATGTGCGCCAAGGCGTAAACCCGGTACGGCTGCAAAGCAACCCACTGACTCTTCCTAACCAACCTTTCGCTCCCCAAACCGGTCCTGGGGTGGGGGATATGGATGAGTTTGGGCTACACCCGCAGCTGCCTGGAGTGCAGGCGGCGGTGCACCTGGCCCAAAATTCTTTCGCCGCGCAGGCCCCCGGGCCAAATGGTGCTTTCAACCCCGGCGGCCCTGGCATGGCTGGCGGCACCCCCAGCGCTGGCGGCGTAGGGCCTGCCAACGGCGCCCCTGGCATGGCTGGCGGCGTCGTAGCTAATGGCACGCTCAGCTCCGCCTCGGCCCCCAGCAGCGCCAGTGCCAACTTTGCTGGCGCCAATCAAAGCGGCGGCTTTGGCGCCAACCCAGCTAACCAGCCCCAGCTAACCAGCCCCGGCCCTGAAGGCGGCCAACGTGACAGCGACGGGGTAATCACCTCCCTGGACTGGAACCTACAGGCTCCCGCCCAAACTGCCCCTGGTACTAGCGCTCCCAACTCCACCCAGACGCTAGGCAACAGCTACGACGAAACCATTGTTCCCAGCGCCAACACTGAAGTTGGTATGGAGCCGGTGCTCTCTAGCAACTTCCAGGCTCCCGCCCAAACCGCTCCCGCTGCCAGCGCCCCCAGCTCTGGCCAGCTGCAAGTGCCAAATAAGCCTTTTAGCGGCCCCATCCCGGTGGTAGTTCCCGACGAATTAATGGGGGAGGCAACCGCTGCCCAAGAAACTGGCCAGGTGGATATCAGCGGCACAGATTGGGATGAACACGTCACTATCGCTAAAACCAGCGTAGGTAAGTGTTTGCGCCTAGACACCGGCGACGTCATTAACGTGACCAGCGCCGTGGTGTTGGGGCGCAACCCGGTTCCCGCAGGTATGTGGGCGCAAGCTGACGTGGTGCCTGTGGCTGACCCCAACTTTTCTATCTCCAAAACTCACTTGGCGGTGCGCGTCGATGGACAGTACATGTTTGTCACCGATCTAGGCTCAACCAACGGCACCAGCGTGGTTGCCCCTGACGGAAGTCGCACACATGTGCTTGCTGGGGCTATGGTTCCAGTTACTAAGGGATATTCAATTGTTTTCGGCGACCGCCGCCTGGAGGTTGAGTGATGCGCACACGCATCGCGGTCAAATACGCCGCAGGGACTGATGTGGGATTAGTGCGTCAACACAACGAAGACGCCTACCTAGCTTCCGGCCCAGTATTTTTAGTGGCTGACGGTATGGGGGGACACAAGGCAGGCGACGTCGCCGCCGCCACCGCCCTGGCAGCCTTCTCCGAGCTAACCCAGGACCATCTGGTTGAGCCCTCCCAGCTGCAAAAAGCAGTTAAACGCGCGGCCCGTGCAGTCAATGGCCTGCCGGGAGTGCCCGCGCCTGGCTCTACCCTGACCGGCTTGGTGCTTAGTGAAAATGGGGCTATGCCGTGCGTGCGCGTACTCAATATTGGCGATTCGCGCACCTACTACCAAAGCAAGCACGGCTTTGAGCAAATCACTAAAGACCACTCACAGGTGCAAGAGCAGATTGATGCCGGGCTCATCTCTGCCGAACAAGCCCAGCACCTGCCTGGTCGTAATGTAATTACGCGCGCGTTAGGGGCCGGTTGTGGCCCGCGTGTACGCGCCGACTATTTTGTCTTGCCTGCACGTGTGGGAGACCGCTACATCATCTGTTCAGATGGGCTTTCTTCCATGGTTACCGACACTCTCATTGAGGCTACCGCAGCTGTGGTTAGTGAGCCTGAGGGTGTGGTTGATGCGTTGGTGAAAGCCGCGAGGAACGCAGGCGGTCGGGATAATATCTCGGTGATCGTGGTGGATATTGCGGCCGCATATCCGCCTTGGGAGGATGACGATCTGACCCACCAGAACCTGCCTGGCACGCAGGGTTGGGACTATGATCCGGATGCTCCCACCCTGGATAGGTCGCTGCCGTGGCGTGGCGGCAATGAGGTTGCTAGTGAGCAATGGTCATGGATGTTCAAGGACAATGAATGAATACTCAAGTTAATTGGTACGCAGGTACCACTCTCAGTGCGGTCAGCGAGAGCGGATTCGTTGCCCTAGAGGGGCCCAACGATCTGTTGCTCGACCTGTGGCGCGAGCTTGAAGATGGTGCTAATTTGCAGCGTCTGCTGCAGGTGCTGGCGGGTTACTACAACAACAACGTCTTCCACCTGCCTGACTTTGTGGCTGGTGTCTTCTCCGACGGCGCCGTCCACCTGGCCCTGCGTGGTTCTATCACCGCTGAGGTCACTCAGGTTAATGGTTTCGTGCGCACTGTTTCGGCGCTTAACCCCATTGCTTGGGAGGAAGTACGTCTCGACGACGTCGCCGCCCTGGTAATTCAGGCTCACGGAGCTGGTACTGAGGCTCTACCTTTACGCAGCGGGGTTACCCGCGCCTCCATGCTGCACTGGCAGCTACGTGAGGTTAACCGCCTGGTGGGAGCCGTCAAAAGTCAAGCCTACAGCGGTTACAGTTCAAACTCGGCAGCCAGCGGAGTCAGCGCAGCCAGCGCGCCGGCGACGCGGTCGGCACAGTCTGTAGCTTCGGCTTACTCTGGCTACAGCGCCGGTAGTGCCGCCTCGGTTTACAGCCCCGCCTCGGTGGTGCCCAGCGCCGCTGAAGCTTCAGCGGCCCGTAGCCTGCTAGAGGACACTCCTATCAGCGAGGTCAGCTCTCAGCCGGTAGCCGGCCTGCTGCCTAGCGTGCCCTCCCCGGAGGCTGACGCCGCTGAGACTAGTGCCGCCACTCCGGTTAGTGCGCTTAGCGAGCCTAGCCCGCAGTTGCCGTCTGCTCCCAGTCCGGCTGCGCCCAGTGTGGAGCTACTGTCCGCACCCAGCCCGCAGCTACCGGCCGTGCCCGCACCCAACCCGGTGGCAGCTAGTGCCTCACTGGCAGCTGAGCTGGTGCCTGGCCAAAACCCGGATCTATCGATCACCACCGCTAGCCCGGCTGCACCCAGCCCAGCTAGCTTCAGCCCGGCTGCCCCCAGCCCGGTAGCCCAAACCCCGGCCACTGAGCATTTTGAGGTAGTCAGCTCGGCGCCGTCGTCGGCTCCTAGCGGTGCGCACGCTGCCCGAGTAGCTGTTGACCTGCCTAGCCAGGCCAGCTCTGCTACTTCAGCCGCTTCAGCTGAGGTCAATGCCCCCACTAGCTTGCTGGATGTGCCCGCTGACGCCGTCCCGGTGCCGGCCCCGGCTGCCCCCAGTGCGGAAATCAGCGAGGCTGCTCCTAGCCCAGAGCCTGTTAGCGCTCCGGCTCAACCCAAGGTTTCCCGGGCTGCTGCAGCTTTGGCCGCAATGCTGGGCGGCTCAAACGCCGCCAAGAACCAGGCTCCGGCACCGGCGGCTTACAGTGCCCCGGTAGCTCCGGCGGCCAGCTACCGTATGGATGACGCCCCGGCTACGGTCCCCACTGAGATTGTGCCCGCCGCCCCGGCTGCGCCTGGCGCTAACTTCCAGGAGCCGGCGGCTTACAGCGCCCCGGCTGTGCCTAGCGCCCCGCTAGCAGCTCCTAGTGCTCCGGTGGTGGCGCCCAGTGCCCCTCTGGCTGCTCCTAGCGCCCCGGCTAGTTCTGGTGAACTGGTTATTGCTGACGCTCACGCTGCCCGCGCTACGGCTGCCCCGGCGGCCCCCAGCGCACCTCAGAGCCAGCAAAACCCCGAAGACCAGTACTTTGGCCACCTCTACGGCCAAACCATTGGGGTGGATGTAGAAAACGCCGCTGTGCGTGAACTGCGCGATGATGAGGCCTCAGGCCTGGAGTTCAACTTTGAACAAGGCGAAGGCTTGGACTTCTCACGCCGAAAGGGGGAGAAAAAAGCGGAACCCACCGGACCTATCCAGGGTATCAACGAGGGCAACCCCTTTAGCTCCTCCCCTTTTGGTGGTGACCCCGCCACTGCGGGGTCGGATCCGGTTCCCAATCCCCGAACCCAATCCGCTGAGCTCCCGCTAGAGGCACAAGCCACCCAGATCAACCCCGTAGGTAATGCGGTGCCATTACCCGGTGTGCAGGCCCCCACCGGCGCACTGGACGTGGCCCCCGGTACCCCCTGGACGCACGATGGTTACACCATCGCTGTCCCTACCGGCGGTGTGCAGGCACCGCCGCCGCCTGTAGCTGACAGCGCTAACGCCGATAGCGATGGCCCTGAAGTACTGGCAATTAACTGCGTCAACGGTCACCCCAACCCGGTGCACGCCAGCTCCTGCCGCATCTGCGGTGGGGCACTAAACGGCAAGATTGTCCACGTAAAGCGCCCCAGCCTGGGCACTTTGGTGGCCTCCACCGGTGGCTCAGTAACCTTAGACGCCGACGTCATTGTGGGCCGCCTGCCCAAAGCTGCACCCGGCACTGGCGTGCACCTGATGGCGGTGGCTAGCCCCACCAAGTCCATTTCCAAGTCCCACTGCCGCATCAACATTGATGATTGGGAGCTGAACTTGGAGGACCTGAACTCCACTAACGGCACCTACCTGCTGCGTGAAGGCCAGTTGCCGCGTCGCCTGGGCGGCGGTCAGCGTGAACTGCTGCGTTACGGCGACCGGATTGACCTGGGTGACGGTGTAGTTCTGTCTGTGGAGCCCTGATGGCTGCTAGGCTGCGTGAACCTGTAGGCCCGCACCTGGAGGGGGCGGAGTTTATCCGCTTCCTCGGTGCGGGTGGTTTCGCGGACGTTTTTCTTTACCGCCAAGACATGCCTCGGCGCGAAGTTGCGGTTAAAGTAATCCGTTCAGGGGCCAGCGCAGCCCAAAAACAAAAATTCCAGGCCGAATCTGACCTGATGGCCAAATTCGGGGCGCACCCGGCGGTGCTTTCACTGTACGCCGCCGGGCGTCTGCGCGATGGGCGTGCTTACCTCACCATGGAGTATTGCCCCCCGCCTCACCTGGGCAAACGCTTTTCTACTACTTCACCAATGCGGGTGGAGCAGGCTTTGGAGATCACCATTAAGATTGCTGGCGCTGTGGAAACTATCCACCGCGCCGGCTATCTGCACCGCGACATTAAACCGGCCAATATTTTGCTTACCGCTTTTGGCCACCCGGTTTTGACTGACTTTGGGATTGCTATCAGTCAAGATACCCCCGTCGATCAGGTTGATTCGGCGTTTTCTCCCTACTGGGCGCCGCCTGAGCAGCAGCTCAATCGGCCTTTGACGCCCGCTTCTGACGTCTATTCACTAGCTGCCACCACCTACACCATGCTGGCAGGTAGGCCTCCGCATGTGGATATGACCCCGGGTGCGCACAATGACCCGGCTTCTATTCTTAAACGCCTGCACCACGGCTCTATCGCCCCCATTGGCCGCAATGACGTGCCTGCCGCGCTAGAGCGGGTACTGTTTACC
>CAJZDJ010000052.1 GCA_915063485.1 uncultured Actinomyces sp. | reverse complement strand
TGTGCCTGAAGAGTGGGCCGACTACACCCGCGCTAACATCGACTTCTTTGAGCTAAAGGGCCTAGGCTCTCCCGGCGGTGCCCGCGCTGCCGGGGTGCAGGACTATGACGACCCGATGATCGCCGCCCTGCCGCCACAGAACCAGGACTAGCCCACTAACGCAAGGCTTTGTCAGGTTTAAAACCTGGCAACTGCCAATGCGTGCACTTAGCTAAACGGCTAGAAGAACGTTTGTTCTTCTAGCCGTTTTTTGCTGCATGCTACTGGTAGCGGAGACACAATTAAAGAGAGATCAAACCTGGCTACCCAGCCGATGTGACTAGGCAGCTGCTCCCAACCATGCAGTGCTCTTTAGAGACTGATCCCCATATCCATTCCTTTACTTGAAAGCTCGAATCATGCGGAAAGCTATCATTTCCCTAGTTGCAACCTTAACGTTGCTGTCTATCAGTGGCGTAGGTGCAGCTGCCCTGGCTCCGATCGAAAATCCAGACTTTGCCAATGCGGATGTTGGTGTGGTAGAAACCGACCAAACTGGAAATCGCGTGTGGCGTGGTGAACAACCAGAGGTCATGTACAAAATTCTGGCGGACTTCACGCCATTGCGGGAACACCATTCCGATAACATTATCGATAGCTCACTAACCTCTGACAGGCAGGTGCTAGAGGTATATGTGCGTGACGTTGCTGGTCCAGGTATGACGCAGCTATCGGCTTTGGCTTCAAAGTACCCCCAGCACATCAGGGTTAAGACCACCACTGTGACTGAAGCTGATGCCCAAAGGGTCAGTGACTACGTCACTGAGAATAATCTGTGGGGTAACCCAGTTCTAGGTGTAGGTCTATCTGCGGAAACCAACAGTGTGACAGTAGATGTTGAGCCAAGCTATTTAGCCGAGCGTGCTCCTATGCCTGTAGATGGTGCTGAGCTAGGTGTGAAGTTGACCTTCAATGCCGGTGAAAGGATTCAGCCCGATATTGGCCGACAAAATGACTACCCCATGTATTTTGCGGGTGGAGCTATTACCAACTCTGGAACGCGCTGCTCTACAGGGGTACCTATTTCTGTAGCAGGTAAATTTCACACTCTTACTGCAGGGCATTGTGGAAAAGGGACATGGAACAACGGTACTGGGCAAAAGTTCGTAGGTTCCACTTTCACTACCACCTGGTCTGCCACAGCTCATGCTTATGGAGACTGGCAGCTGCTAACAGGATCTCATTACGCACTGAAAGTATTTTCTGGTGCAGTATCTGGCGACGCGAGTTATTTGAACATAACTGGAGGTAACTTCAGTACTTTACCAATTGGCGCGGCGTTGTGTACCTCTGGGTCTACTACTGGACAAAAGTGCCGTTTTTATGTGGTTGCTACTAACAAAAAGATGCTCGTGACTGACGTACAAATTGGTCACCTTACGCTGGTTAAAAGCGACCAAAATCTTGATGGTAAAGCAGATTGCGGAAATGGCACCAAACCTGGCGACTCTGGTGGAATGGTGTATTACTCTGACGGGCGAGGCGGAGTTACCGCATATGGCGTAGTAACTGGAGAAATGCAATATCAGTGCCTGTGGGCATTTACTCAATTGTCGGGTGTCAGGGCATGGAATAGCTCAACTCAAGTTGGCTAATTATTCCATTTAGTGATTACCTCTGGGTGCGGTTCAAGCACTAAAGAGAATGCCCAAGCAGGTAATAAATCCAGTGATATTAGCTCTTCCGCTCCCCGAACAGCTAACCCCTCTCTGGGTGACCAAGACCCGTACTATCGGGACACTCGTGAAGACCATGAAGCTAAGGCTAAATGGTGTAATGAGCACGCTGATAAAGCACCCGAGTTCAAGGTCAGTGACATAGCCACAGTCAAGGGAAATTTCTGGATTTGTGAACGTGGTGCTGGCCCTAACGGCATAAGTTTCTTGTCAGGTATATCTCAGCAGCGTAAATACCTACTAGAGGCATTCGCTGTAGACGGCTCCACGCCTAGTGCTTGCCATCCATTTACGCCAGATCCCTCGTCAACGGTTCCAACGTACGAACGCTATCTCATCTACAAAGATAAGATCTGGCGCATACGTCAAGGACTTATCTGCGGTCTCTAGCCCTTAGCTCTGCCACAGGTCAGTCCAGGTCACGCCCAGCTGCGCCAATAGCCTACGCAGCAAGGGCAGTGACAGACCCACTACTCCGTGCGGGTCGCCTTCAATAGATTCGATAAAAGCCCCACCCAGGCCATCAATTGTGAAGGCGCCCGCACAGTACATGGGCTCACCGCTGGCCACATAAGCCGCTATTTCCTTATCGCTCACCTCGGCAAAATTAATTACCGCCCGCGAGACCCCCTGCGCCTGGGGGCTATCAGGGCTGTAGCCCTTGGTGGGGCTTAACGCAATAACCGCGTGGCCAGTAAACAGCGTGGCACTACGGCCACGCATAGAACGCCAGCGCTCGACGGCGTCGTCGACACTAGCAGGCTTACCCACCAACTGGCCGTCAATAAACAGCATAGAATCGCAGCCCACCACATAACGCCAGCCAGCAACCTGCCCGCTGCGGCCAAGCTGGTGCGCCACCGCCTGCGCCTTAGCTAAAGCCAAAGCCTGCACCACCACCTGCGGCCCACAATCAGGCTGGGTGCTACGCAGCTGCTGTTCAACGGCGCGCTCATCCACCTCAGACACAGTCACCTGCGGCTCAATGCCGGCAGCTCGTAGGGTAGCTAAACGACCTGAAGATTTAGAAGCAAGCACAATCATGGGCCTAGATTATCCCTAGTTAACGCGCAAAGACGCAGATGTGGGAAGCTTGACGCATGGGATTTAGCCGTTTAACCGTCGTGGAAAAAATTGATTCCACTCAAACCTATCTTTACTCACAACTAACCACCCCAGGCGGGCTGCTGCGGTTAGATGCCCCCAGCCGCTGGCCTCACCTATCGGCGCTGCGAGCCATTAGCCAAACCGCCGGGCGCGGACGCGGCGGACGCAGCTGGGTGACCCCCGAGCGCGGCGCCCTACTGGTATCAACCGTGCTTTATCCCGGCCTAAACGAGCAGCTACTGGGTTGGCTGCCGCTAGTTATTGGTGATGCGGTAGCAAAACTACTAGCCCGCCACCTAGATACAAATCTGTGGCAGGTGGGCACCAAATGGCCCAATGACGTGCTAATTCAGCCCCGTGAAGGCTCAGGTATTGAGCTAGAGCAGGTGCCCGGCTGGGGCCAAGCCCGCAAAGTTTGCGGGGTGCTATGCGAGCTAGTGGCCAACCCTAAGGGTAAGTATGCGGTAATTGCCGGTGTAGGCATCAATGTGGCCCAAAGCCGCGAGCAACTGCCGGTTGATTGGGCCGGTTCGCTGGCGCTGGCGGGGGCTAACGTTAAAATTCCGGCGTTAGTGCTAGAACTAGGTACCACCATTGATTTTGCGCTACGTGAGCTGGGGGTAAGCGGCGAGGGCCCAGCCAAGGTTACTTCCCTGCCGCCGGTGCTACACAGGCGAATTTGCGACGGTTGTCTGACCTTAGGTCAGCAGGTGCAGGTAGGGGAGGGTGCCGACGCCGTCGTTGGCACCGCCATAGATATTCGCCCACAACTGGTCATTTCCACCCCTACTGGAGAGGTAGAAGTGCAGGCCGGAGACGTTTTAAAAACCCGCTTTGCGTCCTAAATGTGATCTGAGATACCATTGCCTGTGTGATTGATACCGATGCACAATTGCCGCTCGATCCGCCAGCGGTACAGATGCTCGGCGCACAGCCCGTAAAAACCCTGCGCCAAGCCGCGCAAGAGCTAAATGTTGATATAGGGCAGGCCCGTCGTTACTGGCGCGCCTTGGGTTTTGTAAATATCGACGACGACGCCTGCGTGATTACTGACGTCGATATTGAGGCTGCGCGCGGTGTCAAGTCTCTGATGGACGAGCATGGCATGAAGCGGGCTGCGGTAAAAAACATGCTGCGTGCCCAGTCATACACCATGGACCGCCTGGTGCTATGGCAGTTTGAGGCGATGGTAGCTCAGATTGCGGCTGAGAAAAACATTAGTGACATGCAAGCTCGGGCATTGGCCATTGAAAAAGCCAATGAACTGGCTGAAACCCTGCAAGATCAGCTACTGTACACCTGGAGGCGCCATTTTGCGGCGCTAATTCAACGCACCAACAGTGAGATAAGTGCTGAAGGGCCTCAGCGTCGTGACGGCCATTTCCCCCTAAAACGCTCAATGGGTTTTATCGACATTGTGGGTTTCACGGCGTTAGCTGCACGCCTGAGTCCGCAAGAACTTACCCGGCTGCTGCACGACTTTGAGGACACTGCCCGCGATGTGGTTACTTCGCGCGGTGGGCGAATCGTAAAAACCATTGGTGACGCGGTTATGTATATTGCCAATGATCTGTCCACCGCCGCCGATGTGGTTACCGCCCTGATGGAAGAAATTCAGGGAGGCAGCCACAAGCTTCAGCTACGCGCCTCGCTAGTAAGCGGGGAGGTAGTTTCCCTATCCGGTGACGTATTTGGGCCTACCGTCAACCTGGCTTCACGCCTAGTTAACCTGGCCCCTCCCGGGGGAATCCGGATGGATGGCAACACGGCGGCGCTCATCAAAACCTCAAAGGTTGCCAGTAAATACGTGATCCACCCTTGTAGCAAGAAAGAAGCCAAGGGATTGGGAGAGATTATTCCCTGGTCGCTAAAGCGAACTGAGTGGGTGCTGGCTGAAAAAGCCGGAACCGAAAAAAGGTAGGCAGGTTCAGAAAAATCTGAACCTGCCAGTGGCGGGCGTCGTCGGCTTAAATGGCTGGATAAGACGGGCCTAAAGCTGGGCCCTGACTGGGCCAGCCGGGATCAGGACTGGGCCTTACGAGAGGCCAGGTAAGACTGCAAGCCCTTGATAATCATGGGCAGCAGTGAGATGAACACGATCACCAAGATCATGTGCTCAATATTTTCGCGCACCCAGGTGAAGTTACCCAGCCAGAAACCCAGCAGGGTGATGCAAAAAGCCCAGAAGAAAGCCCCGATCAGGTTAAAGATGGCAAAGTGGCGGTAGTGCATCTTGCCTACACCGGCCATAACCGGGGTGAAGGTACGGATAATCGGCACAAACTGGGCCAGGGTTACGGCCTTACCACCGTGGCGTTCAAAGAACTCCTGGGTATTGGTTACGTACTTCTGCTTAAACAGGCGCCCATCTGGGCGGTCAAAAATCTTGGGGCCAACCTTACTGCCAATTAGATAACCGGTGCCGTTACCAGCAATAGCGGCCAAGAAAACCGCCGGAGCGGCCACCCAGATCGGTACCGGTACGGCGCCGGTGCCCACAAACATGCCTAGAGTGAATAGCAGTGAGTCACCAGGTAGGAAGAACCCCACCAGCAGACCGGTTTCGGCGAAAACCACCAGCATCACGCCGATGATGGCCCAGGGGCCGAGCCATTCAACAAACTTATTGATCAAAGTACCGGCGTCGAGCCAGTCAGGCGTGATAGAGGTCTGAACTAGCGTGGCGCTAGCAGCAAGATTGAACATAAGGCAAACTTTAAATCCTCAGCTTGGGCTCTGGCTGTGAGCAGGCCTAATTGTTGGGTGTGTACTAAGGCACCAATGTCTTTAAGACTTGGAATCTTCATCCTGACTGGTGCCGGTAAACACTACAAAGTGGTAGAAGAGGAACCGGCAGGCTGTAGACAGAGCGAAACCAACCACATAGGCGGCAATGTTGTCGCCTAGCTGCGTGTTGATATTTAGTACGTGGTGGGTGAAAAGCAAACAGGCCTGGGTTACGCATAGCCCCAAAATGTTTGCAATAACGAAGAGAGTGCCTTCGCGTACTACGTTTTCTTGGGTGCGGCCGCGGTAAGTCCACAGTCGGTTAGCTATCCAAGAGTAGATGGTGGCGATCGTGGCCGCTAAAACATTGGCGCTGTTGGGGTGCCCAGACAGGAACCCAAGGGGCATGGGAGCGTACTGGAATACGTTAAATAGCCCGGCGTCGATAACGAAGGCTGAGGCGCCAACTGCACCAAACTGCATGAACTCTACAATCCAGGCGCGCAGGCGCTGAGAGACGAGGGAGGAGCTTAGCATTATTTATTCCGTTAGTTTCTGGAAGGTATTTAAGAAGGCTTAAGGCATCCAGTAGATCTTACTGAGTGAGAGTGAGTAAGCGTCCCAAATCCAAGCTATCCACAGCACCTGGGAGACGACGCTGAGCGCAATAAATGCTACAGCAGCGCGTAGGTGGTTGCTCAGTTTAGCGCCAAGCACCCAAGCTAGTGGGGCCATCATAAGTAGCATGCGTAGAATCGAGGTTGAAGGATCGAAGAAGACCAGTAGATAGACCCAGTAGCATACGCACCACATCCAGGCTAGGCGCCCTAGCTTGCGTAGTTGACTGGAGCTAAGTGCGCAGATGCTTAGAACTAGCACTGCTATTAGGGCGACGATACCCGAGTTAGGGCCACCAAAGGTAGTGGCCTGCTTAATCCAGGGCATAAACGGGGCTAAGCTACCTTCGCGCCAGGCAGTTTCTGTATCCGTATAGGCGGTAGGTACCCCGGTAATGAACCAGGCGAATGCCGGCCAGAAAAGTGCGCCAGCGCAAGTAATGATGGCGATTGCAAATAGCCAGATACGGTCTTTTTGGCTGAGCGGGGTGGGGCTAATGTCTAGCGCAGTGGTGGCAGTTTGCGGGGCAGTAGCGGCGACGTCGTCGCTGACGTTGCCGGTGGCGTCGGCTGATTTTTTAAATGGCAAGAATGAGCTATCAAAGCGTGAGGTTGGGGAAACTATGCCGCGTGCTCGTAGTTCTTCCCAGAACCACCATAAACCGATTGTGGCTCCGAGCGGGACGCCAATAGGGCGAGTAAGCTCGGCAATACCAAAGAGTAAAATGGCCCAGATAAAGCGCCGCTTAGTTAGCAGTATGAAACCAAAAGTCAGCAGCGCTAAGGTTAAAGACTCTGCATAGGGCAGCTGCATGATAATAGCTGGAGCGAAGCTGAAGAAAAGGGCTACGCCTAGCAGGCTGGCGCGCTTGCCTACGCGTGGGCATAGCCAGGCATCTAGGCCTAGGGCTACGGCTGCGGAGCTAATCCAGGAGACTACTACTGCACAGGCAAAATAGCTTTTTGTGGTGATGGTAGAAGTAAGTGTGGCCAGGGCTTCACTCACCAAGGGGAAAACTGGCATGAAAGCCCAAGTGTTCTGACGCACATGGCCATTAGCTTCATAAGTTAATTTAGTGAAGTAACGTTCAGTGATAATGCGGTGGTACCACTTGGAATCCCATAAGGATACGTGCTCTAGGTAAGTGGGGTGAGCTGGCACCCAGCGGCTTGCCGGGGTGTCAATGGCTGAAAGGTTGAAGATCAACAGACTTAGTAGGGTTATAAGTAGCCAGACGGCCAGGACTTGGAGCCGATGGGGGAAACGGCTGGGGGATATGTTTGGGAACTGCATATTTGCATCCTAATGGGCGTCAGGATGTTTTGGTACTGCCTAAATAAAGGTAACTGGCAGATAAATGAGTGAAATACCTTAATGAAAACTTGAAACTGAAAGCAAATCGATTAACTTGTGCAGCCTGACATAGTCCTATTGTCTATAAATGTGAGCTGAACTGCAGGTTTTGGTAGCTGGCGATTTTAAAAGGAAAAATTTGCGAATAATTTAGGGAACCCACAGGATGCTAATTGAGCCGTAATCCCACACCCAAGCTACCCACAAAACCTGGCTGATCACACCTACAGTTAAAACCGCCAAGGCGCCTCGTGGGCGCTTACTTAGCCTTGCTGCCACAGCCCAGGCCAGTGGGGCAACCATCAGCAACATGCGAAAAACTGAGGAGGAAGGGTCGAAGAAGATCAGCAGGTAAACCCAGTAGCATACGCACCACATCCAGGTCAGCCGCCCTAACTGACGCAGCTGAGGCCAGCTCAACACGCATACACTAAGCACCAGCACCCCAAACAGGCCAATAACCCCTGCGTGGGCGCCACCAAAGCTAGCAGAGCGGTTAATCCAGGCCTCAAAAGGGGCCAGGTCAACGCCGCGCCAAGCAGTTTCCGTGTCCACATATGCGCTCATGCGCCCGGTAGCGATCCAAGCCAGCAGCGGCCAGGTCAAGGCAGCCGCGCAGGTGACTGCGGCAGTAACAAACAGCCACAGGCGGTCTTTGCTGCTCAGCGGCATGGGGCTTAAATCCATAGGGGTAAAGCTAGGCAAAGCTGGCGGGGCTGGTGCAGGGGCCGGCGCGTTGCCAGGGGTGGCGGCCTCGTAATTAGCGACGACGTCGTAGTCAGGGGAGGCCTCGGCGCTGGCTGCAATGGGGGCGGCCTCAAAAGAAGCAATGGCGCTAGTGGCAGACTCACTAGCTTCAGGTCCGCTAGTTTCAGAGTCACCAGCTTGCGGGCCAGTGTGGGTAGAGCCGGTGGTTTTAGTGCCGACGGCGCCAGCCTCACTAGGGGACACGGCGCCAGCCTCATTAGGAGGCGCAGGAATAGCCTGAGGGGTGGGCTCAAAAGAAGCGCTCGCGGTCAGGTCAGGTGCAGTTTCAAAAGAGGCAATAGCGGCCTCATTGGGAACAGTGGCAGCGTTAGCGCCGCTGCCAGCGGCTGCGCCGAGGGCCGGCGTATCGCTAGGGGCGTCGTCGCTGTAAGCGGTGCTAGCAGCGTAACTAGCGGCGTCGTAATTAGCGGCGTAAGGGTCGGCGTCGGCATAAACCCGGGCGGAAGAGAAAGACGCATCAAAGCGGGAGGCCGAAATCAGACCGCGCGCCCGCAGCTCCTCCCAAACCCACCACAGGCCCAGGGCGGCCCCCAGCGGCACCCCGATCGGGCGGGTAAAAGCAGCCAGTACAAACACCACCATGGCCCAGGCAAAACGACGCTTAGCTAAAACCGCGAAACCAATCGCCACCAGCGCCAATCCCAAAGACTCAGCGTAAGGAAGCTGCAAAATAATGGCCGGGCCGCAGGTGAAGAAAATCGCCACCCCTAATAAACTTGCCGCCTTACCCACGCGCGGACGCATCCAGGCATCCAAACCTAACGCCGCCAAAGCTGAGCCCAACCAGGCCACCACCACAGCGCAGGCGTAATAGTTAGCCGAGAGTAGCTTGGCCAGGCCACCACTTAAATAGGCATAGATGGGCATAAATGCCCAGGTGTTTTGGCCCACGCGGCCATCTTGACCAATCGGCAAGCTGGTGGAGTCGGGGTAGCCCTGGGTGGCCACGCGGTAGTACCACTCAGAATCCCAAAAAGCCACATGCTGCAGGTAGCTGGGCTTAGCTGCGCTCCAATAAGTCTGGGGGGTGTCTAGGCCGCCCAGATTAAAAATCAGCAGCCCAATCAGCGAGGCAATAGCCCACACTGCCAGTACCTGGAGGCGATGGGGGATACTTGAATGTTGCACGTCCATATCCTATGTGGGTTTTGCTAAGTGTGCCGTTCAGTGCACGCCCCGCTTAAGGCGGGTAGGCTAATAACGTGAGTGCACCAACTGTGGCAGTTATTGGCGGCGGGCAGTTAGCTCGCATGATGCAAGAAGAAGCGAGTGCGCTAGGTGTGCACCTGCGTGCTTTAGTGGAGGCCCCGGACGGGTCTGCGGCGCAGGTAATGCCTGATGCCCCAGTGGGGCGGGCCGACGACGCCGGGGCAGTGCGTGATTTGCTGCAGCCCAAACAGGGGGAGCAGCTCCAAGATCTAGCTGACGCAGCGGTTTTAACTTTTGAACACGAGCACCAAGATCACGCCTTGTTGCAGCAGTTAGCGGCCCAGGGTGTATCGGTGCAGCCTAGCGCCCAGGCTTTGCTTTACGCCCGCGACAAGCTAGAAATGCGCCGCGCTATGACGCGCTTGGATCTGCCTCAGCCGGCTTGGCGCCCGGTTAGCCAGCCCGCTGAGGTGCTTGAGTTTGCCTTGCAGCATGGCTGGCCGGTGGTGTTAAAGACCCCCCAGGGCGGCTATGACGGTCACGGGGTGCTGCTGGTTAATGACGCCGCTGAGCTTGAAAATGGTGAGGCTGCAAAGTGGTTTAAAGCTTTGGCCGACGGCGCCGGTGTGGGCGGTGGTGGCTCACTAGGGGGCGCCCAGGTCAGCTGCCTGCTGGTAGAGCAGGCAGTTAACTTCACCCGTGAACTTGCGGCCCTGGTGGCCCGTAACCCCAGTGGCCAGGTGGAGGCTTGGCCGGTGGTGGAAACCGTGCAGGTTGAGGGCATGTGCGACACGGTGCTGGCCCCAGCCCCAGGTTTGAAACCGGCTACCGCCGCGCTAGCCCAGCAGGTGGCTAAGCGCGTAGCCAGCAAGCTTGAGGTTACCGGTGTGCTGGCAGTGGAAATGTTTGTGGTTGAAGCTGACGACGGCGATCAGCTGTATATCAATGAGCTGGCTATGCGCCCCCACAACAGTGGTCACTGGAGCCAGGATGGGGCTCTAACCAGCCAGTTTGAGCAGCACCTACGGGCCGTGTTGGACTGGCCGTTAGGTAGTGCGCAGCTGGTGGCGCCCACCGTAATGGTTAACGTGATTGGTTGGCGTCAAGAAACTGACGCGCCCCTACCTGACCCCTCTAGCCGCTTGGCCCAGGCTTTGCAGGTGGCTGGGCAAGCCAAGATTCACCTTTACGGCAAGCAGGCTCGGCGCGGACGTAAGCTGGGGCATGTGAACTTGAGTGTGGCTCAGGGGCAAGATCCTTGGCAGGCGGTAGAGATTGGCCGCCAGGTGGCCCATGTACTTACCTGTCCGCAGCTGTGAAGCTGCCCGGTGGTTTAACTAGTGCTTTAAAAACCTTGAAAGGAAAAACTGTGAGCGATAAGCAGCCTGTAGTGGGCATTGTGATGGGGTCGGATTCTGACTGGCCCACTATGGAAGCGGCCGCTAAGGCCCTGGAAGAGTTCGGTGTTAGCTATGAGGCCCGGGTGGTTTCAGCTCACCGTATGCCGGTGGAAATGATTGAGTATGGCCGCCAGGCCAGCGAGCGTGGTTTGCGTGTAATCATTGCCGGCGCTGGCGGGGCCGCCCACCTGCCGGGAATGCTGGCGGCGGTTAGTGAGCTGCCGGTGATTGGTGTGCCCGTGCCGTTGAAGTACCTGGACGGCATGGATTCGCTGCTGTCGATTGTGCAGATGCCTGCCGGCGTGCCTGTGGCCACGGTTTCTATTGGTGGGGCGCGTAATGCTGGCCTGCTAGCAGTGCGTATTTTGGCTAGCGGCGAGGGCGAGCAGGCTCAGCAGCTGCGGGCGGCTATGCGCCAGTTCCAGGTGGAGCTAGGTGAGCTGGCTAAGGCTAAGGGGCGCGCGCTAGCTGAGCGCGTGGCTGGCAACTAGGTTGTAGCTGGCGCTGGATCAGGGTTTGATATGGGCTGGCCGGCAGCTAGGCTGCAAAGCGCTAAGGCAACCACCCAGAGGCGACATAAACTATCGAAATCGAACACAACCGAACAATTTTAGGGTTAGGATAGAGCGGTGAACACAAAACACGAGCCTCGAACCGTCCTAGTAGCGGGCGGTGCCGGATACATTGGCGCCCACGTTGTGCGCCTACTACTTGAACGCGGCGACAAAGTAGTTGTCGTAGATGACCTGTCTTACGGCACACCCGAGCGCATCGGTCAAGCCAAGCTAGTGCAGCTTGACGTGGCTGGAGCCCAGGCCCAAGAGCGCCTAGAACAGGTAATGCGCCAAGAAGGCGTGGACTGCGTAATCCACTTCGCTGCGCGCAAGCAGGTAGGCGAGTCAGTGGCTCGCCCGGCCTGGTACTACCAGCAAAACATTGGTGGCCTAGCCAATATGCTGGCCGCCATGGAACAGGCTGGGGTGGATCAGATGATCTTCTCCTCCTCCGCAGCCGTTTACGGGATGCCCGACGTCGCCGTCGTCGATGAAGAAGTAGCCTGCCACCCCATCAACCCCTACGGCGAAACCAAACTAATCGGCGAATGGATGATGGCTGACTGCGAGCGCGCCTGGGGGCTGCGTTGGGCGGGCCTGCGCTACTTCAACGTAGCCGGAGCCGGCTGGGACGACCTAGGTGACATGGCCACGCTAAACCTGATCCCGATGGTTATGGAGCGCCTAGTTAAGGGCGATACCCCCAAGATCTTCGGGACCGACTACGACACCCCTGACGGTACCTGCATCCGCGACTACATCCACGTGCGTGATCTAGCTACCGCCCACATCGCCGCCCTGGACTACCTGGGCAACGGCAAGCAAATGCAGGCTCACGTATTCAATGTGGGCACGGGCCAGGGCGCTTCAGTGCGTGAAGTGGTAGCCAAGGTAATCGCAGCTACTGGCTCCAAGCTGGAGCCTGAAGAGCTGCCGCGCCGCGCCGGCGACCCGCCCAAGCTAATCGGTAACGCCACGCGCATCACCGAGGTACTTGGCTGGCAGGCCCAGTACAACCTGGACGACATTGTCACCTCCAGCTACACCGCTTGGCAGGCTGACCCTAAGCGCCCACATTTCTAAACCCAACTACTAGCTGGCGTTGAGCTGGCAAAGCTTAAGGCCCGTTGAGTAAAACTCAACGGGCCTTAAGTGTTTATTTGGGAGCCTTATTTGGCCTGGTTGAAGTCGCTGGCGGTGAGCCTTCCATCGCGCACCTTGCCGAAGAAAATCGGTGCGGTGGTGTCTACCAGCAACACGGTGGAGCCCACATCTCCCGGCTCATAGTCGGGGTCTTCAATGGGGGGAGCGCCGGTTAGGCCATCGTTTGAAGCGGCGCGGAAAGCCAGCACCATTTGACCAATATCCCACACCCCTGAATCCTTATCCACAGTTAGTGAGCCAGTACCGGCGTCAACCAGTTTGCTGGTGGCTGAGGGATTAAGCAGAGTAGAGGGCGACATGGCCTTCTTTACCGCCGCTGAAATAATGGCGCGTTGACGCAGGCCACGGCCAATATCGCCAGTGGGGTCAGATTTACGCATACGTGAGAAAGCTAGCGCCTTTTCACCGTTAACCTGCTGGCATTTGCCCTGCGCGGTATTCCAGATCAAACCTGAATCGTGATCATCTACGTCGTAGTCCAGGCAGGCTTCAACCCCACCTACAGCATCCACGACGTTTTTAACGCCGCCCATGCCAACTTCAACATAGTGGTTGATCTTCATCTTGGTTAAGCCCTCTACGGTTTTTACCAGCAGCTTGGCGCCGCCATAGGCGTAGGAGGCGTTGATCTTGTCCTCACCGTAGCCGGGAATGTTCACATAAGTGTCACGCGGCAGGGAGGTTAGCGAAGCTTGGCCGTTTTCAGCTTTATGCAGCACCATCACTGAGTCGGCGCGTTGGCCGGCGGTGGTGGTGTCCGCAATGGCGCCGTCGGCGCGCGAGTCTGAACCCACAATTAGCCAGGTCTCGCCGGGAGTATCAGCCATGCTTGACAGCGCATCAACCCGGCGCAGCTGGTCACTGGCCTTATTCCATAGGTGCCAGGTGTAGCCACACAGGGTGATCAAAATTACTGCTAGCACCGCGCTGGTGTATTTAAGCCAGCGGCGCTTACCGCGACTAGGGCTAGCTGGTGGTTCGTCAACTGGTAAACGTGTGGGCATTACTGGGCGTGAGGATGCACGAGAGTTACGCCTGGGGGGTACGGTTGCTGGCTGTGCGGCTGGGCGCAGGCCAGTGCGCGTAGGGGCCCCGCCGCGTCCTACCTGGGTGGCTTGGGGCGCTGGGCGTGCGGGGGCGACGTCGTCGGGAAGGGGGACGGCGCCGCCGGAGCGACCCACCCGGCTAGAAGGACGCGCCTGCGCTGAGCCAGTGCGCGGAGGAATCGACTGTGGGGGAATCGTCTGCGGCCCACTGGTGCGCGCGGCACTTTGACCAGACAGTG
>CAJZDJ010000051.1 GCA_915063485.1 uncultured Actinomyces sp. | reverse complement strand
GTTAGCGCGTGATACACGCGCTAACCGGCCCCAGTCTTGGTACACACCAGCTACTAGCTAGCTCAAATGTGCGTCAGAAACTTTAGCCAGTGCTTGCAAGCTTCAGTTAGTGCGCGCCACTGCCAGCTTGCGCCGGCCCTTACGCACCAGCACTACTCCCCCGGCCAGTAAGTCATCTTCGGTAATTACCGCGTCTTCGTCGCTAACCTTGCGCATGTTCAGGTAGGCGCCGCCCTGAGCCACAGTCTTACGTGCGGCTCCACGACCCTTTTCTAAACCAGTGGCAACTAGTAGGTCGATAATGGTGGACTTACCTACCTCCAGCTGTGCCGAGGGTAGATCAGCGGTGGCGCCAGCTAGGGTGAAAGCGTCGATGTTACGCAGCGAATCAGCATCCCCACCCCACAAGGCGGCGGTGGCGGCTTCTACGCGCGCAGTTTCCTGCTCGCCGTGTACCCAGGTGGTGACTTCGTGAGCCAAAGCCTTCTGGGCGGCGCGGGCGCGCGGGTTTTCCTGAGTTTCACGCTCAAGTTCTTCAATGCGTTCGCGGCTCAGGAAGGTGAAAACTTTCAAGAAACGCACCACGTCAATGTCTTCTACCTGTAGCCAGAACTGGTAGAAGCCGTAGGGGCTAAGCATGGTGGGGTCTAGCCAGATAGCGCCGCCTTCGCTCTTGCCAAACTTGGTACCGTCAGCCTTGGTGATCAGCGGGTTGGTTAGCACGTGCACGGTGGCGCCGGGCTCTACCTTGCTGATCAGGTCAGCGCCACCAACCATGTTGCCCCACTGGTCATTTCCGCCCACCTCAAGGGTGCAACCGTAGTTGCGGTACAGCTCTAGGTAGTCGTTGGCCTGCAGGATCTGGTAGGAGAACTCGGTGTAGGACAGGCCCTCTTCAGAGTTAATGCGGCGGGCCACAATGTCCTTGTTCAGCATGGTGCCCATGCGGAAGTGCTTACCCAGGTCACGCAGTAGGTCAATGGCGCTAAGCTTGCTGGTCCAGTCCAGGTTGTTAACAATGCGCGCAGGGTTGGATCCGCTAAAGTCCAGCAAGTGCTCTAGCTGACGACGCAGCGAGTCCACCCAGCCGGCTACTACCTCAGGAGAGTTAAGTACACGCTCCCCCTTGGCACGCGGGTCACCAACCAAACCGGTGGCGCCGCCAACCAGGGCTAGCGGGTGGTGGCCAGCTAGTTGCAGGTGACGCATAAGCTTTACAGCCACCAGATGTCCATGGTGCAAAGAAGCAGCCGTAGGGTCAAAACCGCAATAGAAGGTCACTGGCCCTTCATCAAGCGCTTTACGTAGCGCATCGATGTCGGTGTGCTGGGCGATCAGCCCGCGCCACTGTAGTTCTTCAAGAACATCAGACACAGCAGTTCCTTACGGTGTAGTTGCTTCAATTTACTTTCTGGCTATATAGCCAGTTGTTCCAGCTTAGCGGCCTTGGGTCGGGCGAGCCAGTTCTAGCAAGCGCCCACGTAGCTCACTGGCTACCTCATCTTTGGTGGCGATAACCAAGATTGTGTCGTCACCAGCGATGCAACCCAAAACCCCCGGAATCATAGCGTTGTCCATAGCTGAGGCTAGTAGCTGGGCGGCCCCGGCCGGGGTGCGTAGCACTAGCTGGTTGTAGGCCTGGTCAACAGAAACTAGTAGATCTTGGATCCAGCGCGACAGACGGGTGGTTAGTACCTCGTCAAATGCCTCTTCTTCGGGGGCCGCTACTGGCAGCTGGCCGGGGGCGCCAGCTTCGGGAACTGCATATACGGATTGTCCTGAGGGGGTGCGCACTTTAACGGCACGCAGTTCTAGTAGGTCTCGCGAAAGCGTGGCCTGGGTGGTGTAAACCCCCTGCTCAGCGAGCAGATCGCGCAGTTGGCGCTGGGAAGCCACAGAGCCGCGAGCCAGAATTTTATTAATCAGGGCGTGGCGACTAGTACGTGACATGGGGATTTTGTGTTCCACTTTAAATCTCCAGTTTTCCTTGTCTGTTACAGGAATCGCCAACCTCAACGGCAGCATATTTACATGCGCAATCATACCGTTCAAAGAATAATAATGCGAGTGACGTGCCCTTCCCAGCGGGATGGACACGTCACTTTTATTAGTGTTTAGGCGCGATTATTCACGGCGCCGCCACGCGTTTATGCACGTAGCTTAGCTCCGGTGTACTTACCCACCTGCTTAATAATTCGCGCGCGGGCAGCTTCGGTTTCGCTGGCGCTGAGCGTGTGGTCGCTAGCGCGCAGACGCACCGAGAACGCCAAGGATTTGCGGCCTGGGCCTAGCTGGGGGCCACGGTAGACGTCGAACAGGCGCACGTCGTCGAGCAACTTACCGCCAGCAATAATGATTGCCGCAGCAACAGCCTGGCTGGGGGTGGCCTCGTCGACGACGAAAGCGAAGTCTTCCTTAGCCGCCGGGTAGGTGGAAACCGGCTGCGCCTTAACTACCGGCTGCTTGCTTGAACACTCAATCAGGGCGTCCAGGTCCAGCTCCACCGCGCAGGCACGCTCAGGCAAGCCCAGCTTCTTAACGATGCGCGGGTGCAACTCGCCGGCGTAACCAATAACCTCACCGATTTGCGGGCGGGTGGGGTTCTTGGTGGGCACAACAATGCGGACTTCAGCGCAGCGTCCCGGGTGCCAGGGGGCACGCTCAGCGTTGGCTACGTGTAGCTTCACGCCCAGTAGGCTGGCAATGTCGCGTACTAGCTCGACGGCGTCAGCCCAGTCCCAGTTGCGTACGTGCTGTAGCACCCCAGAGTAGCCGTGCTGGCCACACAAGATGGCGCCCAGGTGTAGACGCTGACGCGGGGTTCCGGCAGCCAGAGCCTCAATTTCTGCCTGGCTGGGGCGCTGGGCCACACCCGGGATGGGGGCAGGCACTACCCCGGCGGAGGTGGTGACGTTACCAACCTCGTACAGGGCGACGTCGCCAATGCCGCGTGAAACGTTACGTACCGCCACGTCAATAAGCGAGTCCAGCACGCTGGTGCGTAGCAGCGGGGCGTCATCGGCTAGCGGGTTAGCGATACGCACAGCCTGACGGCGCTCGTCATCGGCGGGCAGCTCCAGGCGGTCGTAAATGTCGCCCACGAAGGGGTAAGACAGCACCTGGGTTAGACCTTGCTCGGCCACAGTGCGCACAATGTCGCGACGCGCGCGCTGAGCGAAGGTCAAACCGGTGCCGGCCGGGGCTACCGGCAGCTGCACAGGGATGTTGTCGTAGCCGTCAAGGCGGGCGATTTCTTCCACCAGGTCCGCACTGCCGGTCAGATCCGGGCGCCACGAAGGCACACTTACCTGCACCGTTGCGCCGCCGTCGTCGTTAACCTGGCAACCAATTTCGCGCAGCAAACCCACTACCTGCTCACGCGGGTAGTCCACGCCAGTTAGGCGGGAGGCAGCGTCAAGCGCAAACTCAATGGGAGCCGGGGCCTGGGTGCGGTCAATTTCGGTGATCGGCCCATAGCTGCCGCCACCATAACGCACCAGCAGGTCAGCGGCTCGCTGTGCGGCCACGGGAGCCAGCTGGTAGTCCACGCCGCGCTCAAAACGCTTGGAGGACTCGGTGGGTAGCTTGTGGCGGCGCGCTGAGCGCGCCACGCTAACCGGGTGGAAGTGGGCGGCCTCAATTAGCACGTTAGTGGTGGTTTCAGTGACCTCACTGGTAGCCCCGCCCATTACGCCAGCCAGAGCCAATACGCGCGAGCCACCCTCGCCGTCGGCAATAACCAGATCCTGGGGGTCTAGTACGCGCTCCACATCATCCAAAGTGGTTAGCTTCTCCCCCGCCTGGGCGCGGCGCACCGCCAGCGGCAAAGTGAGCTTATCGGCGTCAAAAGCATGCAGCGGCTGACCCAGCTCCAACATCACGTAGTTAGTCACGTCCACTGCCAGGGAGATTGAACGCATACCTGAAGCCTGTAGGCGTCGGCTCATCCAGTCCGGGGTGGGGGCGTTGGGGTTAACCCCCTCAACCAGGCGGGCCACGTAGCGGTCGCAGCCGGGTACGCCGTTAATGGGGGCCTCATCGTTAACCTCCACGCACGGACCATCGTTACCAGGGGCCTGCAGGCCCTGGGGGTAGAAGTCCGCATTGGTGGTGTCAGCCGGGTCCCGGTAGGCCCCGCCGGTGGAGTGGGAGTATTCACGCGCCACCCCACGCATACTGAAGCAATAGCCCCTATCTGGGGTTACGTTGATTTCTACAACCTCGTCATCTAGGCCCAGCAGCGGCAGGGCGTCAGTTCCCGGCGCGGGCACTTCCCCTTCGGGGTAGCGCTCATCAAGCACGATAATGCCGTGTTTGCCGTCGTCAGGGAAACCTAGCTCAGCGGCAGAGCAGATCATGCCGTCAGAGATGTGACCGTAGGTTTTGCGGGCAGCAATCTTGAAGTCACCCGGTAGCACTGCACCCGGCAGGGAAACCACCACCGAGTCGCCGGGTTTGAAGTTGTGGGCGCCGCAAATAATGCCACGGCTGGGTAGATCGCTGGGCTCCTTGCCGGTGCCAGGGGCGTCATTGTATTGCTCGCCTACATCCACGCGGCAGTAGTTGATCACCTTGCCGTTTGACTGCTCTTTAGGCTCCTGGGTGAGCACCTTACCCACTACCAGCGGGCCGGTGACGCGCGCGGGCACAATCTGCTCTTCTTCTAGACCTACCTTAACCAGGTCGGCGGCCAGAGCGGCGGCGTCGGTCCCGGGGCGTACCTGCACGTATTGGCGCAGCCACTCAAGGGGTACGTATGGCATTTCAGTTACCCTTTCCAATCAGACCGAACTGACGTGAGAAACGCACGTCGCCTTCCACAATGTCGTGCATGTCAGCAATGCCGTGGCGCAGCATCAAGGTGCGCTCTAGGCCCATACCGAAAGCGAAACCGGTGTAAACCTCGGGGTCAATACCGCAGGCGCGCAGCACATTGGGGTTAACCATGCCGCAGCCACCCCACTCGATCCAGCCGGCGCCGCCCTTCTTCTGGGGGAACCACAGGTCCATTTCGGCGCTGGGCTCAGTGAAGGGGAAATAGGAGGGGCGCAGGCGGGTTTTAGCTTCGGGGCCAAACATGGCGCGGGCGAAATGATCCAAGGTGCCCTTCAGGTTAGCCATGGTTAGGCCCTTGTCTACCGCTAGGCCCTCTACCTGGTGGAATACCGGGGTGTGGGTGGCGTCTAGCTCGTCAGAGCGGAACACCTTACCGGGGCAAGCAATGTAGATCGGCGGCTGCTGTTCGAGCATTACGTGAGCCTGCACCGGGGAGGTGTGGGTGCGCATAACCAGGTGGGAGTCTTCTACGTTGGCACCGTTAACGCTGGTGCCGTCAATGTAGAAGGTGTCTTGCATCTGGCGGGCCGGGTGGTCGGCATCGAAGTTAAGCGCGTCAAAGTCGTACCATTCGTGCTCAACCTCAGGGCCTTCGGCGATCTGCCAACCCATTGCCACGAAAAAGTCGCTGACCTCGTCAATTAGCAGGTCGATGGGGTGGCGTGCACCCTTGGGGCTGCGGTCGGTGGGCAGGGTTACGTCCACTGCCTCGGTGCGCAGCATATGGGCTTCAGCTAGGGCTTCAAGCTCAGCTTGGCGCTCAGACAAGGCCTTGGCGATGCGAGCACGGGCCCCACCTAGTAGCTTGCCAGCCTTGGGCTTGTCAGCCTTGGGTAGCTTACCGATGGCGCGGTTGGCTAGTACCAACTCAGAGGTGTCACCGGTGTAGGCTGAGCGGGCTTCCTTCAAAGCTGCCAGGGTCCCTGAGGCAGCTACGGCCGCGAGCGCGGCGGCAATAACCTTTTCAATGCCGGCTTCGTCCAGCGGGGACAGGCCGCCTTCAGACGCTTGGGTCATGAGGTTTCCTTCCTTAAATGTTTATGTCCCTAGCCTAATAGCAAGGGACATAGCAGGGTAATTGACGCTTTTAATGCTGGGCGCGGGCGGTTGCGTAGAGGCATACCGCTGCTGCTGTGGCCACGTTTAGGCTTTCGGCTTTGCCGTAGATGGGGATGGCGACGACGGCGTCTGCGTGGTTTAGTTCGCTTCGGCTCAGTCCGCGTGCCTCATTACCAAGTAGCCAGGCCACGGGGGTAGCCAGCATGTCTTCAATGGCAAATAGTGAAAGGTGGGCGGCGCCGTCGGCGGCCATAATGTTTAGCTGGGCGTCGCGTAGGGCGGCAACAATGTCGTCTAGGGCTAGGCCGGTGATTACTGGTAAGTGGTAGAGCGAGCCGGCGCTGGCGCGGATCACTTTGGGGCTGGTTAGTTCCACGCAGCCGCGCGCCATAATCACTGCGTCTGCACCGGCGGCGTCGGCTACGCGAATAATGGTGCCAGCGTTACCGGGGTCCTGGGTTTCACTCATAACCACCACTTGGGTGGCATCTTTAAGTACTTGACTCAGCGCGTCGGCGCCGGCACGGATCCCGGCCAGGTCCATTACGGCCACTAGGCCTTGGGCGTCGGTGGAGATGGCGGCCATTACGGCGTCGCTAACCCAGTGCAGGTAAATGTTTGCTTGCTGGGCGCTTTCCAAAATGTCTTGGTGGCGCTGGCCGGCGGCCTCGGTCAGGTATAGGTCAAGTACCTGTTCGGGGACGCATTTGATGGCTTCGCGTACTGCCTGGGGGCCTTCAGCTAGGTAGCGACCGTGGCGATTGCGCGACGAACGCCGGAACAATCCTGCCACTCGCTTTACTCTTGAAGATTGCGGGTCGGTCAGTATGTTCCGGCGTTCACTCATGGTTACAGCCTAAGGGGCTGGGGGACCATAACGCACTAGGCGTTAAGCCTCACTTTGCCGCGTTAACGTCGCTGGGCAGAGCCTCGCGAGCGGTAGCAACCAGGGCCTTGAAGGCGGCCGGCTCGTTAACAGCCAGCTCAGCCAGCATGCGACGGTCCACCTCAACGCCAGCCAGGCCTAGGCCCTGGATGAAGCGGTTGTAGGTGATGCCCTCGGCGCGGGCGGCGGCGTTGATGCGCTGGATCCACAGACGACGCATGTCGCCCTTACGGGCGCGACGGTCGCGGAAGGCGTATACGCCAGAGTGAGTGACCTGCTCCTTGGCCTTGCGGTACAGGCGAGAACGCTGTCCGCGGTAGCCGGAGGCGCGGTCTAGAACGGTACGGCGCTTCTTCTGGGCGTTGACTGCCCGCTTCACACGTGCCATGTGATTTCTCCTTTAGGTAACGGGACGGTCAGAGGCCGAGAAGCTTCTTGGCCTGACGTACGTCAGCAGCGGCCACAGTCTGGTCCTTGGACAGCCTGCGCTTACGACGCGAGGACTTGACCTCAAGCAGGTGGCGCTTGTTGGTCTGCTCGCGCATTAGCTTGCCGCTACCGGTTACGCGGAAGCGCTTCTTCGCACCGGAGTGCGTCTTGTTCTTCGGCATTCTTATTTCCTCTTTATTCGGCCACGGGAGATGTCGTCCCGGGGCTGCGGACCCCACTAACGGTGGCTAGGGGGTGGGTCTATGGGGGTTTTACCCGGGGTGCTTAGCTTTCTTCGACGGCGTCGGTCTTGGCGTCCGCATTCTTGGCAGCGCGGCGGGCGGCCCGCTCGGCTTCACGACGACGGCGCTGGTCAGACTTGACTTCAGCCTTCTTACGGGTGGGGGCTAGCACCATGACCATGGAGCGGCCATCCTGACGCGGGTGGCTCTCAACAGTGGCCAGTTCAGAAACTTCTTCAGCTAGACGCTGCAGCAGTCGGATGCCCAGCTCCGGGCGGGACTGCTCACGTCCACGGAAACGCACAATGGCTTTTACCTTGTCTCCGCCCTTTAGGAAGCGCTCCACGTGACCGCGCTTGGTGGCGTAGTCGTGGTCGTCAATCTTGGGTCGGAACTGGATTTCCTTGAGCTGAGTGTTGGCCTGGTTACGGCGGGCGTCACGAGCCTTCATGGCGGACTCGTACTTGTACTTGCCGTAATCCATTAGCTTGCATACCGGCGGACGAGCGTCGGGCGCTACCTCTACTAGGTCAAGATCGGCTTCTTCAGCCAGACGCAGCGCGTCCTCTAGACGCACCACGCCAACCTGTTCACCGCTGGGTCCAACGAGACGCACCTCGCTGACGCGGATCCGGTCGTTAATACGGGGCTCGCTAATGGCAGTTCCTCACTATGTGTTGTGGGTGGTCAAACAAAAGGAAAGACCTTCACCCCGCTCGTCACAGGGTAAAGGTCTGGCGAGGCTTGCTTAAGACAAGCCATAACGCTGTTAAACGCTGCTAGGACCCGAACGCTGTGCGCGCCTAGGTGGGAGGTTGACTCCTCTTGGCGCCGGCTTTTACCGGCATAACGGGTTAACTCTAGCAGCTGCTGCCTTTAAAGTGCAGTAATAGGCGACAGCTCTCACAAATTGCTTCGCTCACCTACTGCCTATCAGCGTTCTTCTTGACGACGTACACGCCTGGCGCTGCTAATCCAGTAACCGGCAAAACCAATTACTAGGGCCAGCAAAATGCCCAGGTTAGCCCCAGCCCAGCTGCCTTGACGCCCACCCAAACCTAATGGGCTTAGCAGGTAGCCCTGCCATGACAGCCAGGAAGCCCCGGTGTTTACCACCAGGCCCCAACCGACAAAGGAAGCTATCACCAAGCTAGCCATAGCTCCCCAGTTGACGCTGCCGTAACGGCCTGCGGGGGTGAACAGATCGGCGTCGTCGTACTCTTTGTGACGCAACGCAATATCAGCCAACATAACCCCAGCCCAAGCAGCAATTACCACACCCAAGGTGGTTAAGAATGCGGTAAAGGGGGTTAAGAAGGAGTCGGCAAAGAAAACCACCACAATCGTGCCCAGCGTCATGATGGTGCCATCAATGGCGGTAGCTACCGGACGCGACACAGGCACACCCGTAGCCAGTAAAGACAGGCCCGAGGAATAAATATCCATGACGATACCGCCCACTAGACCCAAAATCGCTACTAGGGCGAAGGGGATCAAGAACCAGGTGGGTAGTAAGGTGGTCAGCGCCCCAATTGGGTCGTCCCCAATTTTCTGTGACAGCTCAGCTCCTGAGGAACCCACCAGCAGCACCCCAAAACAAACCAGCACTAGCACCGGCAGTGAGGCCCCGAAGGTAGTCCAACCTACTACCCCACGAGTTGAGGCGTTGCGCGGCAGGTAACGTGAATAGTCGGCGGCCGCATTTACCCAGCCAAAACCAAAACCCACCGCCAACATGCATCCGGCACCTAGCACAGCTGTGCTGGAAGCTGCCGGGCGGGCGGCAAGCACTGAAAAGTTAATCTTGTCAGCCACTAGTACCAGGTAAACCAGGGTTAGCGCGGCGGTAGCCCAAGTGATCCAGGTTTGCACTTTCATAATGGTGTCGAAACCTAAAATTCCTGAGCCGGCTGCAAGCACTACCACCAGAATCAAGGCGGCGATCTGGGCCAGTAGGTGGTTGCTAAAGCCTAGGGCTCCCATCACGGTGGCGGTAGCTTGCACCGCCATGATGGCTAGGAAAGTTTCCCAGCCCACGGTCAAAATCCAGGAAATTAACGCCGATACACGGTTGCCGTGATAGCCAAAAGCAGCGCGTGAAAGCACCAGGGTGGGGGCTGAGCCGCGTTTACCCGCAATTGCCACCAGGCCGCACAGCAGGAAAGACAAGGTTAGGCCCACTACTGAAATCAGTAGGGCCTGCACTAGCGATAAACCAAAGCCTAATACCCATGCGCCCCAGGAAATACCTAGGACTGAAATGTTGGCGGCAAACCAAGGCATAAATAAATCTGCCGGTTTACCTTTACGATCTGCTTCAGCGATTACATCCAAGCCGACGGTTTCTACCGCTAGGCGGCTTTCGCTGCGTTGTGACTGGGGGGTGAGTGAATCAGTACTCATGATCGGCTCCTTAAAGCCTGTTTTTATTAAACTGCGGCTGGCTGCGCAGAAAGCTCATTGGTGCGCGGATGCGGGTTGTGGCGGGCCACCATGAAGTCTTGGAAACCAACCGCTAAAACCGCACACATAATTAGGGCCATGCCGGCAATGTCTTCACCTGAGAAATAGGTGCCGGCTAAAGCGAAGGAGAATAGCGAGGCAGCCACAGGCTCTAGACAAGCAATTAGAGAGGCATTAACCGCGCCAATATCTTGCACACCCTGCAGGAATAGCACGAAGGCCACCACCGTGCCCAGCACTACCATGCCCACCATGTAAAGGTAGAAACCAGCAGAGGTTTGTACATGTACCTGCCAAACCATGGTGGCCAGGCTCATCAACGTCCCCCCTAGTAGCATGCCGTAGCAAACCACCAGGTCAGAAGAGTATTTACGAATAAGTTTGGTGGGCAGCAGGGTGTATAGCGCCAGCGCCAGCGCACAGGCCAACCCCCAGTACAGGGCGGCAGGGGTAATAACTAGCTCACCAATATTGCCGTGCGTAGCCAGCACTGCCGTACCCACTAGGGCCAGTAATACGGCAAATATTTCAGTTAAATGCGGGCGTCGCTTAGAGCGAATACACACCCAAATCACAATCAGAATTGGGCCCAAGTATTGCAAAACCGTGGCGGTACCAGCGTTAGAGCTTTTAACCGCAATCAGGTAGGTGTAAAGGTTAGCGATCAAACCAAATAGGGTGTAAACCAGCAAGCTAACCCAGTCGGCACGGGTGCGCAGCAATTGGCGATGCTTATCGCTTAGTCCCTTGTCACGCCCCAAAATAAAAGCGATCAGCAGGCCTCCCGCCAACACCATACGGATGGAGGTAAGCCATTCTGGGTCAACAGCGTAGCGCTTAACGAGCAGCTCACCGCATACGCCCGAAAATCCCCAACAAATAGCCGCAAAAGTGGTTATTGCATAGCCGCGAAACTGCTTATTCACTTCTCTCCCGGGTTACGATTTACTGCTCAATCGGCCAAAGTATGGGACAAATTTCTACGTGATCAACCCGGTTAGCCCAATCCGGATTTACTAGCACTTGTTGGGCGCCTTCTACCGCATCAAGCATTTCTTCCTTGCCGCAGCTGCGGTCAATTAGTGCATAGATGCGTAGCTCTGAGGTGTCCCCCGCTTCGAAAGCCACATTTACCATGGCTTTGTAGGCCATCAGCTGCTCTTTCAGCTCTGCTTGTAGCTGCTCGTTTTCCCAGCTGGGAACCCATTTTTGGGCTTGGCTTAGGGAAATTACGGCGGGGCGCGGGATACGAATATTGTCTGTGGCTGGGTTTAGTACCCAGATCTGGTCAGTGGACAGGCAAGCCACTTGGGCAGCGCGCTGGGGAGTGACCGGGGCGGGACGCACGTCGGTGCGCCAAGCCTGCATATCTGCCTGGGAGCTAAACACCGGCATGGCGATATGCCCGTCATCTAGGTGCAAGGCCAGGCTCGCGGCGTCTTGGGCGGGGTCATTTTGGTGCGGCTTGTGTCCGCCCGGTTTACCAATTTCGACGGCGACGGCGGCCGGCTCTTCTAGGCCATGTGCGGGCACGGGCACGATCAAGCGCGTGGCTGCAATGGCCGCAACTAGTTCGCGTAGGAATTGGGGTCGCGGTAGCTGGGCACTAAGGGCGGCAGCTAGAGCGGCAGGGGTGGAGCCGTCGTCGTCGGCAAAGGGATTGGGGGCCAGGAGCTTGGAGATACGCTCACGGGCAGCTAGGGCAGCTTGTAGCTGTTCTTGCGACATGATGCTCACTTACGGCCGAAAAAACCGAAACGACGCGGCTTTTTGAAGTCGGTTACGGTTTGGGTGACGCCTGGGTCGCTGGTGGATACGGCTCCGGGCACATCCTCCACCTTGGTAATGCCAAACAGTATGTCTTCTACGGCTGCGTCTAGGGCGCTCATGATCAGTCCGGCGCTGAGTTCTTCGCCGGCTTGACCGTTTTCGTAGCGACGGGCGGTGACCTGGCCTGATAGCCCGGTTTCAATGCCGACGTCGGTGGCTAGGTCTGCGGTTAGTAGCACTACCCCTTCGCGGGTTAGGCGCGATAGGTCTTTGGCTAGGTCCGCTGCCTCTTGGGGTTCACTGTCGACGCCGCCAACCAGTTCGCTGATGTCCCACTGTTCGTGGGTAGAGACTAGTTCTTTTACTGCAAAGGCCCCGGTGGATGAGGGTACCGCCCAGCATTCATGCTCGCTCAGGGCCGCAAATGAGGCCAGGACCTGCGCATCTAGCAGAGGCGTGAGCACGATTGCGATTTTTACAGCTTTGGGAAGCTGGGAATCTTGAGTATTAAGGTCCGCAACTAGTGCGGCGAATTCGTCATCAATGTTGCGAGGTTCGCTAGCTTCACTCAAGATGGCTTCACTTTCGTACGCGGTAAACCTATGCCAATTGTAAGGCCGGCTTACAAAACTTGCTAACAGGGCGACACTAGCAAAACCGGGCCGATAACGTGTGCTATCAGCCCGGTTATATGCGCGTAGAGACTATTTACAGATGTTTATCACACCGTCTGTCACACCAGTGCGGCGCCCTGGGCCAGGGATTCGAGCTTGGCCCAGGCCAGTGAGGGGTGGATGCGTCCCCCTAGGCCGCAGTCGGTGGAGGCGATTACTCGCTCGCGCCCAACCAGGTCGGTGAAGCGGCGGATACGCTGGGCTACTAGCTCGGGGTGTTCCACCACGTTGGTGGCGTGGGAGACCACGCCGGGCAGGATTACGCGGTCGTCGGGGAGCTTAACGTCCTGCCACACGGTCCATTCGTGTTCGTGGCGTACGTTTGCGGCCTCGAAGGTGAGGTAGCGGGCGTTTACTTCCAGAGCGATGTCGACGATTTCCTTGAAGGCAATGTCGGTGGTGTGCGGGCCGTGCCAGGAGCCCCAGCACAGGTGGAAACGCACCTGGTCGGGGTTGATGCCTTCGAGGGCGTAGTTGACGGCTTCTAGGCGCTTGCGTAGCCAGGCGCGGTAGTCGGCCACTGTGGGTTCGGGATTGATTTGGTCCCAGGCTTCGGCGAAGTCGGGGGCGTCGATCTGCACGGTTAGGCCGGCGTCAGTGATGGCGCGGTACTCTTCACGCAGGGCGGTGGCCCAAGCCTGCAGGTGGGCGTCGTCGTCGGCGTAGTAAGCGTTGGCCACGCGGGCGGCAGATCCGGGAGATACGGCCGCAATTAAGCCGTTTTCGCGTGCGATACCGTTAGCTTCTAGGCCCTTGAGTAGCAGCTCAATGTCTTTGGCGACGGCGTCTTGGCCGATGTATTTGAGCTCACCGGTGACGGTGGGGAACTGCTGGGATTTCTTGCCTAGGTAGACGCCGTGCTCGGGGTCGGTGTAGACGTCGTGGAACTTGGTCCAGTCACGGCGGTCACCGAAGCTGGTCAGGCGGATTTTGCCGGGTTCGCTGCGCACGGGCTTGCTGGGGTCCCAGTCCCCTACGCTCTTGGGCGAGGAGGGGTCGATGATCTCTAGGCCGCTAAAGCGGGTGAAGGAGTAGGCCCACCAGGAGCCGTAGTCGACACCGGAACGGGTAATATGCCCGTATTCGCCTTCGTTGATTACGTCTAGGCCGATCTGGTGCTGTCGTTTGATTACCTGGTCAACGGCGTCGGTGAGGATTTCGTTGAATTTCTCGTCGCTAATGGTTCCGGCTGAACGTTGGTCGTTAGCTTCTAGCAGCTGGGCGGTGCGTGGCAGGGAACCTACATGGGTGGTACGAATTTTGGTCATGATAATTCCTCAAAGTCTAAGGCTGGCTTTAAAGGCGTTTAAGTGGACGCATGCGGCAAGGCCAGCGGTGGCCGCGAATGGTTATAGCTAGGCTGCGGCTGTTTTATGATCCCAAAAGTGCTGTTATTGAAGAGCGCTTAGGCAGCCACAGGGGGCGCGGCTAAGCCGCTCACCGCATTCGCGAAGTCATCATTATTAGGGAATCCTTCCATCGTTCTGGCTGGAGCACCTTACGCTTTTAAGCGCGGGTTGCTGCGGCGTCTTGGAGCCAGATCTCTCAGCCGCTCTGGATGGTTAACAGTTAGAGCCTAACAGCTGCAGCTATGCAGACAAGGTTAGATTTATATATTGAGACGATCTAAGACAACGATGTCTGTCGCCTAAACGCATGAAGGGGGGTGCCCCCACCCCCCAAACACACCACAAACAAACAAAAACGTGGTGGGGGCGTCGACC
>CAJZDJ010000050.1 GCA_915063485.1 uncultured Actinomyces sp. | reverse complement strand
GACGGACGGCGCCTCTACCTGGTGCTGCGTAACGAGGCCGCCTGCGGCCTGTACTCCACCAAGCTACTGGCTGACGTTTTCGCCCAGGAATCCAATGGTCTGTACGACGTGCGTGAATCTGTGATTGGGCACGTCCAGCAGGGTGGTAACCCCACCGCTTTTGACCGCCTGATGGCTACCCGCCTGGTCACCAACGCCATGCAGGTGCTGGTTGATGAACTAGTTGCCGGCACCGCCCGAGGCCACTATGTAGGCCTGGTTAACGGCGAGTTCCGTGACAGCCCACTGGCCCACATGAATGAGGAACTTGACCTGGCTAACCGCCGCCCACGCGACCAGTGGTGGCTACGCCTTGAGCACGTAATTCCGGTGGTCAGCCAAGATGAGGTAGCTATCGACAAATCCAAGCTGCCGCCTTTGTGAGCAACCAGGCAGGTAGCTGGCGGGCGGCTTAGCCGCCCACAGATAGCGGGTTGAACCCCAAATGGGTGGGGGGCACGTAAATTTCTTTACGTGCCCCTATTGTTAGCTCTAGGTCTTGACCAGCTGCGGGTAGCGCCCATTCTCTGGGCGCCACCAGGGCGCCAAGGGCGGTAAATGTGCGCGCCGGCGCGCCTTGACCAGCTAGAGCTTAACCACTGGCGCGTAGCGCAGCATCAGACGTTTAACTACCCCGTCGCTAAACTCCACCTTGGCTACAGTGGATTTACCGCTACCCTCCAGGGCGATCACCGTGCCCACACCGTAGGCGTCGTGGCGTACCTTGTCGCCAAGCTTAATGCCTAGCTCGTCTGCCTCCGGCTCAGCCTTAACCCCTAGCTTCTGGCTGCGGCGGGATTTGGCACGGTCTTTAGCGCTCTCAACGCGCCCCAGCTTCCCGCTAGAGCGCCGCCCGGTGCCAATTGGCGCAGAAAAATCATCGTCTTCATCCACTCGGCGCCCACCGCCATAGCCGCTGCCGCCGCCATAGCCACCGCCATAACTGGATCCAGTGCCGCCTTGGTAGCCGCCGCCATCGCCCCGGCCCCCTCGGTAGCTACCGCCGCCGCCATAGCCACTGCCGCCGCCATCACCCCGACCCCTTTGGTAGCCGCCTTCTCGGTAGCCACCACTGAAACCACCGTAGCCGGCGCGCAAACTATCCATTGAGGACGCCTCCCGCTCCCAGCGCATAAGCTCGGGCGGAATATCGTCAAGGAAACGCGAAGCCACCATCACATTGGAAGCCCCCCAGGCGCTGCGCACAGCCGCTCGGGTCAGGTACAGGCGCTCGCGGGCGCGCGTTAGTGCCACATACGCTAGGCGCCGCTCCTCAGCCAGTTCGGCCTCGTCAGCTAAAGACCGCGAGTGCGGGAAGGTGCCGTCTTCAAAGCCGGTGACGAACACTACCGGGAATTCCAGGCCTTTGGCGGTGTGCACGGTCATGAGGGTGACTTGGCCTTGTCCGCCGTCGTCGTCGGGAATTTGGTCTGAATCTGCCACCAGCGAGACGCGCTCTAGGAACTCAGCCAGGGTGCCGGTGGGGTTTTCCTGCTGGAAGTCTTCGGCTACTGCGTGCAGTTCAGCTAGGTTTTCTACGCGGCTGGCGTCTTGGGGGTCGTCGCTGGCGCGCAACTCCGCCAGGTAACCGCTGGTGTCTAGGGCTGAGTCGAGTAGCTCAGCCACCCCGGCGCCTTCACGCAGCTGGGTGCGTAACCCTTCCAAAATGTCGTCAAAGCGGCGCACCTGGGTGCGGGTGCGGGTGGCTAGGCCCTCAACCTGCGGGGTAAATATAACTTGCCCTTGTGGGTTTTCTGGGCGCGCTCTGCCGGCGGCGTCGCTAATGGCTTGGCCGAAAGAAATACCGTACTTTTCGGCGTGGGCGGCCAGGGTGGCTTCAGCTTTTTGGCCAAGTCCACGTTTGGGCACGTTGAAAATGCGGCGCAGCGAGACGGTGTCGTCTGGGTTATCGACGGCACGCAGGTAGGCTAGTGCGTCTTTGATTTCTTTGCGCTCATAGAAGCGGGTGCCGCCCACTACTTTATAGGGCACCCCGGCACGCATGAAGGCTTCTTCTAGCGCACGTGACTGGGCGTTGGTGCGGTAGAACACCGCCACTTGGCCGGGGCGCACCCCGTTTTCTTCACCTAGACGCTCGATTTCTTGGCTGACCCAACGGGCTTCGTCATATTCGGAGTCGGCCACATAGCCCACGATTTTTTCGCCCTCGCCTAGCGCAGTCCACAGGTTTTTGGCACGCCGTCCATCATTTTGGCTGATCACGGCGTTGGCGGCGCTCAAAATGTTTTGGGTGCTGCGGTAGTTTTGTTCCAGCAAAATCGTGTGGGAGTTAGGGAAGTCTTTTTCGAACTCTTCGATGTTGCGGATGGTGGCGCCCCGGAAGGCGTAGATGGACTGGTCTGAGTCACCTACTACGGTTAGTTCTCCGCTGGGGCCTTGACCCCCAACCCCAACAAGTTCACGCACCAGCACGTATTGGGCGTGGTTGGTGTCTTGGTATTCGTCTACCAGTACGTGCCTGAAGCGGCGTCGATACAGCTGGGCTATGGCGGGTTTGGCGCGTAGCAGCTGCACGGTGCGCATGATGATGTCGTCAAAGTCGAGGGCGTTGGCGGCTTTTAGGCGCTGGTTGTAGGCGCGGTATACCTCAGCTAGGTGGCGTTCGAAGGGGTTGTAGGTGTTGGCGGTTTCGGCGAATTGTAGCGGGGTGATCAGCTCGTTTTTTAGATCACTGATGCGGTTGGCGAAGGCTTTGGGGGTGAAGCGTTTGGGGTCGATGCCTAGTTCGCGCACGATCAGGGTGATTAGGCGCTGGGAGTCGGTGGCGTCATAAATGGAGAAGCTTGAGCTTAGCCCGGCAGCTTCGTGTTCGCGGCGCAAGATGCGTACGCAGGCCGAGTGGAAGGTGAGTACCCACATGTATTTGCCGGCCCCTCCCACCAGGGTTTCTAGGCGTTCGCGCATTTCGGCGGCGGCTTTGTTGGTGAAGGTAATAGCTAGGATTTCGCTGCCTCGGGCCCGGCCGGTGGCTAGCAGGTAGGCGATGCGGTGGGTGAGCACGCGGGTTTTGCCTGAGCCGGCGCCGGCTACGATCAGTAGTGGCCCCCCTTGGTAGATGACGGCCTCGTATTGGGCTGGGTTTAGGCCCTGTAGAAGCTGCTCTGCTGCGGGGTTTGCGCTCTTGTTAACGACGGCGCCCGTGTGGGGCTTGCTTGCAGTGGCACCCGCGTTGTAAGCGGCGACGGCGCCTGTGTGGGTTGCGTTTGCTGCGCTGCTCGCCTGGCTACCTACCTGGCTAGGGTCAGCCGCGTCAGAGTCAGCTGTACCAGCTGCCACGCCAGCGTAGTCGCTGGTGAAGCCCACGCCGCCGGGGATAGCGGTGGGCCACTGTTCATAGTCTTGGGCCGCCCAGGCAGCCAGGGCGGCTTGATCTTGACTGTCCAGTTCGGGCAGGTCGTAGCCCTCTTCGTAGTCAGCAGGGGGCTCTACCAGCTGCCAAGCTTCCTCATCGGCGTCGCTAAGGGACGGTAGCACAGCAGCAGGGTTTAGTCGCATGGGGTCGCCAAAAAGATCCACGGGCTCAGTCTAGCCATCCGCGCCCCGCGCCGTCGTCGACCCTAAAGCCGCCACAAAACGCTACTTAACCGCCTGCAGGTAACGCTGGCGGCCAGTTAGATCCCGGTGACAGGCAGCCTGGCTAAAACCAGCTGCCTTAGCCGCCTTGACCAGGGCCTGCACTTGGCTTGGGTCATGCTCCATAACCAGCACTCCCCCCACCCGCAGCAAGCTAGAGGCCCGTTTAATCAGTTTTAGGGGTAGCTCCAAGCCATCGACTCCCCCACCAAAAAGCGCCAGGGGCGGGTCATAGTTGGCAGTTTCGCTATCTTCAATAAGCCCTGCGGGCACATACGGCGGATTGGTTACCACTACATCCACCTGGCCCTCAATTTCAGCTAACTCAGTTAAGGGGCCGGTGGCGTCTGCTTCAATTACGTTCACGTTGGCCTGGTTTTTTAGCGCATTAGCACGGGCTAAAGCTGCCGCCTGGCTATCTAGTTCAACCGCCCACACCCGACAGCCGGGCACCTCGCTGGCCAGCGCGCAGGCAATTGCACCTGAACCAGTACACAGGTCAACCGCCAGCGGCGCAGACAGGGTGCTGGCGGCCTCGATCGCGGCCCCGGCCACCACCTCAGTTTCTGGGCGCACAATAAACACCCCCGGCTGGCTTAGCAGCTCCAGGTGGCGAAAATACATGCGGCCCGTGATTAGCTGTAGCGGTTCACGCCCAGCGCGGCGGGTGATCACCTGCTCATAGCGGTCAAAAAAGTCCTGCGGCGCCTGGCTAAGCAGGTAGAGTTTTTCGCCCAGCACAAACTCCGCCAGTTGGCGCGCGTCACTGTGGGCACTAGCCACCCCGCTTTCAGCTAGGCGCGCAGTGGCCTGGGAGATAGCTTGCATAACTTGGGCGCGTCCCTGCCCAGCCAGCGAAGTTACTGGCGTTTTCTGGCTTTGCCCCTCCAGCGACGGCGCCTGCATTGCTCGCTCTGGGGCGCCAGAGTCTGCTGCCGGCGGCTGATCCGCCAGCGGCGCAACCATTTCAGTTACCTACAGCAGCTAGACGCGCGGCCTCATCCATAACAATCGCAGAGTCAATTACCGGCCCTAAATCACCGTCAAGCACATTAGACAGGTTATAGGCCTTGTAACCGGTGCGGTGGTCAGCGATACGGTTTTCGGGGAAGTTGTAGGTGCGGATGCGCTCAGAGCGGTCCACAGTACGCACCTGGCTTAGGCGCGCCGCGTTAGCTTCAGCCTCAGCCTGGGCGGCCTGCTCAGCTAGCAGGCGGGCCCGCAGCACGCGCATAGCCGCTTCCTTGTTTTGCAGCTGGGACTTTTCGTTCTGCATAGACACCACAATGCCAGTGGGTAGGTGAGTGATGCGCACAGCCGAGTCGGTGGTGTTAACGCTTTGACCACCGGGGCCTGAAGAGCGAAACACGTCAATACGCAGGTCGTTGGGGTCAATTTCAATCTCGCCAGGGTCATCAACTTCAGGCATCACAAACACACCGGCAGCTGAAGTGTGTACACGGCCCTGCGATTCAGTCACCGGCACGCGCTGTACGCGGTGCACGCCACCCTCATATTTAAGGTGCGCCCACACCCCATCCTCAGGGGCCACCGTGCCTTTAGCTTTGACAGCCACCTGAATATCTTTATAGCCCCCCAGGTCAGAGTCGGTGAAGCTTAAAACCTCGGTGCTCCAACCCATACGCTCAGCATAACGGGTGTACATACGCACCAGGTCACCGGCAAATAGGGCGGATTCTTCCCCACCCTCACCGGCTTTAACCTCAATGATTACGTCACGGGCGTCGTCGGGGTCACGCGGAATCAAAAGCTTACGCAACTTATCTGCAGCCTGCGCCTCAGCAGCCTCTAAAGCCGGAATTTCTGCGGCAAAGTCGGCGTCGGCTTCAGCTAGCTCACGGGTGTCAGCCAGATCCTGTCGTAGCGAATCCCAATCCCTATAGGCAGCTACTGTCTGTCCAAGCTCTGCATAGCGGCGCCCTAGCTTACGTAGAGCCACAGGATCAGTGGCCGCACTAGCCATTTTCGCTTCAATATCAGTGTATTCATCAACAAGTGCGCGGGCGGCAGAGAAATCCTCAGCATGGGTATCAGACATACTTAAAGCCTACCAGGGTCCTAAGGACACAAAAATGCCCCGAACCTCTCGGCCCGGGGCACCATTTAGGGCAGTAAAACCCAGATCACTTCTTGCGCTTGCCGTAACGAGCCTCGAAGCGAGCCACACGACCACCAGTGTCCAGAATCTTCTGCTTGCCGGTGTAGAAGGGGTGGCAGTTAGAGCACACGTCTACGCGGATCTCACCGGAGGTGACGGTAGAGCGGGTCTCAAAGGTGTTACCACAGGTGCAAGTCACCGTGGTGGGCACGTATTCGGGGTGAATACCCTGCTTCATTTAGGAATCTCCTTATAGCTTCAGAGGTTGCCGGGTCCTAAAACCGTTTTTTAGGTGAACCGGTCAACGTGGCGATTATGCCAGCCAATTACCTCGCATACAAGCAATGGGAACCTCACGCTCAGCGAGATTCCCACCACTTGTTTTATTCAGTTTTGCCGCAGTTGGCGCTAGCGCCACCTAGGCTTTGGCGTTAACTTCCTGCTCAGCAGCGCTTACTGCCGGTGTTTGACGTGAAACAGCCATCAGGAACTCAGCGTTGGAGGCAGTGTCTTTGAGCTTGTTAAGTACCAGCTCCAGGGCGGCCTGCTGGTCAAGACCAGCAAATAGGCGACGCAGTTTCCACATGATCTTTAGCTGTGCCGGGTCGATTAGCAGCTCTTCGCGGCGGGTACCCGAGGCGGCCACATCCACCGCCGGGAAGATGCGGCGCTCAGCCAGCTGACGCGACAGGCGCAGCTCCATGTTACCGGTGCCCTTGAACTCTTCGAAGATCACCTCGTCCATCTTGGAACCGGTCTCTACCAGCGCGGTTGCCAAAATGGTTAGTGAGCCACCGTTTTCTACGTTACGGGCGGCACCGAAGAACTTCTTGGGCGGGTATAGCGCGGCAGCGTCCACACCACCGGAGAGGATACGGCCAGAGACCGGGGCGGCCAGGTTGTAGGCGCGACCTAGGCGGGTGATGGAGTCAAGCAGCACCACCACGTCCTGGCCTAGCTCTACCAGGCGTTTGGCGCGCTCAATGGCCAGTTCAGCAACCACAGTGTGGTCGGAGGCCGGGCGGTCAAAGGTGGAGGCAATAACCTCACCCTTAACCGTGCGCTGCATGTCGGTAACTTCTTCAGGACGCTCATCAACCAGCACCACCATTAGGTGCACTTCGGGGTTGTTAACCGCAATAGCGTTGGCGATTTGCTGCAGCACAATGGTCTTACCGGCCTTGGGCGGCGAAACGATCAGACCACGCTGGCCCTTACCAATGGGGGCTACCAGGTCAATTACGCGCGGAGTTAGAGCCTTGGGAGTGGTTTCTAGGCGCAGGTGCTCTTGCGGGTAAAGCGGGGTGAGCTTAGCAAAGTCGGGACGACGCTTAGCCGCTTCCACATCCATGCCGTTAACGGTTTCTACCGAGTGGATGGGGTTGTATTTGGGGCGGATCTGGCGTTGCTGTTGCTGTTTGCGGCCCTGGTAGCGGGTGTAGGGCTCAGGTGAGCCTTCACGTACCCAACCGGTTACCGCGTCACCGGGGCGCAATCCGTTGGCTTTAACCTGGGCGCTGGAGACGTAGATGTCGTTGGGGCCCGGTAGGTAGCCGGAAGTACGCAGGTAGGAGTGGTTGGGGCCAACTTCAAGGATGCCGGCCACGGGCACTAGTACTTCTTCTTCGCGTTCGCGCGGCTCGTTGTTTACGTTGTCGCGGTTGCGTTTTCTATCACGGGGACGACGGCGCTCGGCGGGCTCTTCGGCGCTGGACTCAGCTCTGCGCTCATTGGGCTCAACTGCGTTAGTGCCGGTCTGCTCGGCTAGTTCACGCATCAGCGCAGCCTTGGCGTTAATGTGTTCTTCAATACCACCGCGTTTGCCCGGGTCTTCCTCGATTGCCTGGGCGCCGGCTAGGCGACGACGCGGACGACGGGTGCGCATTTCTTCACGCTCACTCTTGTCGCCTCTCTCAGCGCGGCGCGAACGCTCAATTTCTCGCGCAGCAGCGCGGGCAGTAGCACGTGCGTTCATTTCAGCTTCGCTGCGCGGGGCAGGTAGCTCTAGGCCTAGGTCCAGGCTGCCCAGGTCAGTGCGGGGGGCGGAGGCAGGGGCGGAAGCACGACGGCGCCCCAAACGGCGGACGCCTTCAGCTTGAGGCTGTTCTAGCTCATTTGCCTCAGCTTCGCGGCGAGCCGCTAGACGCGGGTTAATGCTTAGTTCAGGAATTTCGTTTGTATGCACGGTAGCGGCCGGGTTTAGTGCATTGGCGGTACTAGTGTTAGCAGCAGCGTTGCTCTTAGCAGCTAGGCGGGCGGCGCGAATTGCTGAAGTTAGCTCAACCTTGCGCATCCGCGAGGTACCAACAAGTCCCATGGAGGCGGCTAGCTCTTGCAGGTCAGCCAAACGCATGGTTGACAATGGTCGGGATGTGCCAGGCTTGGCATTGGGGGTCTCGGTCACGAGGATCCTTCTATGGTTTTTACCACCTATTTAACGCAGGTGGTAATGAGGATAATTCGAGTGCCGGATAAACGCGGACTTGTATAAGCATCCAGTTGCGAAGACCTCGCATAAAAACTTGGGTGCTGAGCTTGAACTGCATCCAGTCCTTGCTCATGCATCACTGTAGCAGATAGATGCTAAAAACACCTATCTTCTACCATATTTGTGCCACAAATTCGACGCTTTCCAGCATTAAAGTAAACACTCTACTGCCCTTATGATACAGCTAAGGGCCGACGATTATTAAACCGTCAGCCCTTAAAGCTAAATTCAGCTGCTCAGCTGATCTAGTCAGCGCCGTCTTTAGGACGCAAACAGATCTAGTACAGTTACAGCGGCAACGGCACTGCCCCCTGGGTGTCAACGCCGGGGCTAAGCACGCTCCAGCCGTGGCGGCGCAAAGTGTTGCGGGTGTGGCTGGGGAGCTTATCTAGCACCAGCACAGTTGGCCCAGCTCCACTAATAACCGCAGGCAGGCCCTCTTCACGCAGGGCGCGCATCACCGCCGTCGAGTCTTCAAGTACCTCAGCGCGGTAATCCTGGTGCAACCTATCCTGGGTGGCGCTCATTAGCAGCTGCCTTTGGCCAGTTAGCCCCAGCATCAGCAAAGCTGCTCGCGAGATGTTAAAGATAGCGTCTTCACGCGAGACCACCTCAGGTAGTACCTCACGAGCCTTAGCGGTAGACAGGCGGATACTTTCCGGGGGCACCAGTAAAGTCACCGGCAGGGAGGCATCGAGGCGGATCTGGGCGCTGTGGGCTTTGCCCGCTTCCATCCAGGAAACCGTGGCGCCACCGTAAATAGCTGGAGCCACATTGTCGGGGTGACCCTCCATTTCAGTGGCCAGCTGCAAGATGACCTCGTCGTTAAGAGCTTCAGGCTCATCAATAAGGCCGCGTGCCAGCATCAGCCCGGCCACCGCCGCACTGGCTGAAGAACCCATACCTGAGCCGTGGGGCACTCGGTTGCGGCAACGCATATCAAAGTTGGCTTGCGAGGCACCAACCGCTTCTAAACCAAAACGCAGGGCACGCACCACCAGGTTATTGTCGTCGGTGGGGACTTTACCGGCCCCTACCCCTTCAACATCCACATGGGTGGCGTAAGTTACCGGGCGTACATCAACCTCGTCATAAAAACGCACCGCCAGCCCCAGGCTGTCGAAGCCTGGGCCTAGGTTGGCACTGGTGGCGGGAACGCGAACTGAGGCGTATTCGGCGCTGATGCGCACGCTCATAGACCCAACAGCTCCACAGCAGCCTCCACGGTGGGTGCAATAGATTCGGTAGTGATTTCCTGGCGGCTAAGCGCAGTGGCGGTGTCTTTGAGACCATTACCGGTCACGGTGCACACAATCTTCCAGCCCTTTTGTACCAGGCCTGCCTCGCCGGCCTTGATCAGACCGGCCACGGAAGCGGCTGAGGCGGGCTCTACAAACACGCCGGCTTCAGCAGCCAGTAGCGCCTGGGCATCAAGGATTTCACTGTCGGAAACAGCGGAAATAAAGCCGTTTGAGTCATCGCGTGCAGCCACGGCATAGTCCCAGCTGGCCGGGTTACCGATACGGATGGCAGTAGCTACAGTCTCGGGGTTGGCTACCGGGCCGCCGTGCACGAAAGGCGCGGCGCCTTCAGCCTGGATACCCCACATGCGCGGCACGCGGGTAGCTACCGGCGCAAAGTCACGCGGGTCAGTAGCGGCGGCGTCGAAGTCGGCGCTCATTGTGGCCGCAGTAGTGCGCCCAGCGTACTCGTTGTAACCCATCCAGTAAGCGGAGATGTTACCGGCGTTGCCAACCGGGAGCATGTGTACATCGGGGGCGTCACCCAGGGTGTCTACCACCTCAAAAGCGGCGGTTTTCTGACCCTGCAGACGGTAGGGGTTAACTGAGTTAACCAGCGCTACCGGGTAGGAGCGGCTCAGCTCGCGGGCAATGTTTAGGCCGTCGTCGAAGTTACCGTCAATCTGTACCAGGCGGGCACCGTGCACAATGGCCTGAGCTAGCTTGCCGGCAGCGATCTTGCCCTTGGGCAGCACCACTACGCAGTTAACGCCGGCGGCCACCGCGTAGGCGGCAGCGGAAGCCGAGGTGTTACCGGTGGAGGCGCAGATAACCGTGTTGGCTCCCGACTCGGCCACCTTACTCATGGCCATGGTCATGCCACGGTCCTTGAAAGAGCCGGTGGGGTTCATGCCTTCAACCTTCACCCACACCTGGGCGTCAAGTTTCTTAGAAAGCGTGGGCACGGGCACCAGCGGCGTGCCACCTTCGCCTAGGGTGACGATCGGGGTTGACTGCGAAACGGGCAGTCGGTCGCGGTATTCGTTAAGCAGGCCTTGCCAGATGTGGGCCATGATTTCTCCTCGCTGGTTCCTTAAATCTAAGTCTGTTTTAGCTGTTTGCGGCGGTTGGGCGCCTAGCGTTGTGGCACCTTTAGCGGCGGGCCACTAGAGCGCGGGCGGGCCACTGGCACCTTTAGCGGCGGGCCACTAGGGCGCGGGCGGCAGCTACCACGTCACCCATAACTGCGCTGGCAGTGGGGGCGCCGCCGGCACCGGGGCCGGTTAGGGTCAGGCGCCCGGCGTTTTCGCATTCAATTACGACGGCGTTGCCCGGGCCGTGGATTGCGGCTAGGGGGTGGTCGTTAGCTACAAATACGGGTTCGACGACGGCGCTGGGCTGGCCGGCGGGGGCCTGCACCGTACCTAGCAGGCGCAGCACTCCCCCACGCGCACCAGCCTGGTCAATGTCGGCCTTGGTGATCTTGGAAATGCCAGTGACGGACACGTCAGCTAAGGTAACTTCCTGCCCAAAAGCCAAAGTGGCCAAAATGGCGGCTTTAGCGGCGGCGTCGAGACCTTCCACATCAGCAGTGGGGTCAGCCTCGGCGTATCCCAGCTGCTGGGCGGCAGCTAACGCAGTGTCGTAATCCAGGCCCTTGGTGGTCATTTCATCCAGGATGTAGTTAGTGGTCCCGTTCAAAATGCCGCTGATGGAGATGATTTTGTCGCCAGCTAGGCCTTCTTTAACGGTACGCACCACTGGGATAGCCCCGGCTACAGCCGCCTCGAAAAGTAGGTCTACACCCTTGGCCTGGGCTAGCTCTAGCAGCTGGCCGCCGTGGGTGGCCAGTAGAGCCTTGTTGCCGGTAACCACGCTGGCACCTGAGTTTAGGGCGGTGGCGATCAGCTCACGGGCCGGGTTAATGCCACCGATTAGCTCAATGACCAGGTCACATGAGCCGGCTAGGGCCATGGAGTCGGTGGTGAGCAGATCTACTTCGGGCTGCCAGTCACGCTTGGCGTCAAGCGAGCGCACCCCGATACCTACTAGCTCTAGTTTTTCGCCTACCGCCTTTTCTAGGCGCTCGCTGTCCTGGGTGAGGATGCGCGCTACCTGGGCACCTACCGTGCCCAGGCCTAGCAAACCAATGCGTACGCTCATACTTACATCCTCTCTGGGGCGCTAACACCTAGCAGGCCTAGGCCGTTAGCAAGTACCTGGGCGACGGCGTCGTTAAGCCACAGGCGGGCTACGTGTCCGCTGTTGACCGGCTCATCACCGCGCGGGGTGACGCGAGTGGCGGCGTACCAGGCGTGGTAGGCGCCGGCCAGCTGCTCTAGATAGCGGGCCACGCGGTGCTGTTCGCGCAGGCTGGCGGCCTGGGCCACGATGGCGGGGTACTGGGCGAGCACCCCTAGCAGGGCGTTGTCTGCTGGAGTGTCTAGCTGGGCCGGGTCAAAGCCAGCGTCGCGGCTTACCCCGTGTTCGACGGCGTTGCGAGCCACGCTGCGGGTGCGGGCGTGGGCGTACTGGACGTAGTAGACCGGGTTTTCGTTGGAGCTGGAGGCCAGCAGATCCAGATCAATGTCAATCATGGAGTCCATGGAGGAGCGTGCCAGGGCGTAACGGGCAGCGTCCACCCCTACTGCGTCAACCAGGTCGTTGAGGGTAACTACCGTGCCTGCGCGCTTGGACATGCGCACTGCCTGACCGTTCTTAACCAGGTTAACTAGCTGACCAATGAGGATCTGTAGGTTAACCCCGGGCTGGTCACCGAAGGCTGCACACATGGCCATCATGCGGCCGATGTAGCCGTGGTGGTCGGCGCCCAGCAGGTAGATGGCGCAGTCGGCGCCGCGTGAGCGCTTGTCTAGGTAGTAAGCTACGTCGCCAGCAAAGTAGGCGGCCTGGCCGTCAGACTTGATTAGTACGCGGTCTTTATCGTCACCAAATTCGGTGGTGCGCAGCCAGACAGCGCCGTCACGGTCGTCAATCTTGCCTAGCTCACGCAGGCGGGCGATAGCGCGGTCAACTGCGCCAGACTCATGCAGGGAGTCCTCGTGGAAGAACACGTCAAATTCGCTACGGAATTCGCTTAGCTCCGCCTTGATCTGGTCAAACATTAGCCCTACGCCGACGGCGCGGAAAACTTCCTGGGCCTGCTCATCTTCCAGCGTGGCCGGGTCAGGGTGACCGGCCTGGGCTTCAATGGCGCGCACCTGGTCGGCGATTTCGGCAATGTAAGCGCCGCCGTAACCGTTTTCAGGAGTTTGCTCGCCGCGAGCGCTTGCCAGTAGGGAGCGGGTGAAGTTGTCGATCTGGGAGCCGTGATCGTTGAAGTAGTATTCGCGTGTTACCTGGGCGCCGCTGGCCTTGAAGATACGTGCTAGTGAGTCGCCTACGGCTGCCCAGCGGGCGCCGCCTAGGTGTACCGGGCCGGTGGGGTTGGCGGAGACGTATTCAAGGTTGATGTTTTGGCCGGCCAGAGAGTTGTTGCAGCCGTAGTTGGCGCCGGCGGTGAGGATGGTGCGGGCTAGCTCGCCGGCGCTGGCGGCGTCGAGGCGGATGTTAATGAAGCCGGGGCCGGCGATTTCGGCGCTAGCAATGCCGGGGTTTTGGGTTAGGCGCTCAGTTAGTAGCTGGGCTAGGGCGCGGGGGTTGGTGCCAGCTTTTTTGGCCAGCTGCATGGCGACGTTGGTGGCCCAGTCTCCGTGGTCACGGTTGCGCGGGCGCTCAACTTTAGGTTCAGGAATTTCTTCGCTAGCCAGGTTTAGGGAGCCGTCTGCTACCAGTTCGTGCAAAATCGCGCCGATGGCGCCGGAGAGTTCTTCTGGAGTCACGTTTAATAGGCTACCTTTTGACAGCGCTAGCCACATAGCCGCTAAACTGAGACACAGAGATTTCGGGTACCCTAACTTTTTCTGGAAGCGCCTAATGTTAAGTTCATCGATCCGCTCTGCACGAGCTCGACTGGGACTACTGGGGCCAGCGTTTGTGGCCGCCGTCGCCTATGTAGACCCCGGCAACGTTGCCGCTAATATCACTGCCGGTGCGCGCTACTCCTATCTACTGGTGTGGGTGTTGGTGCTTTCCAGCCTGATGGCGGTGATGATCCAGTACCAAAGCGCCAAGTTAGGTATTGTTACCGGCCGTTCCCTACCCACCCTGGTTGGTAACACACTGGGTCGCAAAGCCCGCCTGGCCTACTGGGCCCAAGCTGAGCTGGTGGCTGCCGCCACGGACCTAGCTGAGGTAATTGGTGGGGCCCTGGCGCTGCACTTGCTTTTCGGGCTGCCGTTACTGGCCGGCGGCATTATTGTGGGTATTGCCTCGATTGCTCTGCTGGCTATTAGTGAAAGGCAAACCCAACGCCACTTTGAGGCAGCAGTTATTGCGCTGCTGATCGTTATTACTTTCGGCTTCCTGGGTGGATTGGTGCTGGCTCCACCTAACTGGACTGAAACTGCCGAGGGTTTGATCCCAGCATTTAAGGGGTCAGATTCGGTTTTGGTGGCTGCCTCTATGCTGGGGGCCACGGTTATGCCGCACGCTATCTATCTGCACTCTTCCCTGGTTAATGACCGTCACGGCAGCGATCACAGTGATCAACGCAAGTGGTCACTAATTCGCGCCACCCGCGTGGATGTGGTAGCTGCACTGCTGCTGGCGGGCGCAGTGAATATTGGTTTGTTGCTGTTGGCTGCCTCCGCACTTGGCGGCGTGGAGGGCACCGACACTATTGAGGGGGCACACCGAGCTATCACCGCTCACCTAGGCCAAGGCGTGGGGGTTATTTTCGCAATTGGTCTGCTGGCTTCAGGCCTGGCTTCTACTTCTGTGGGCGCCTATGCCGGTTCAGAAATTATGGCAGGCTTGCTGCACATTCGCGTGCCGCTGCTGGCTCGGCGTCTGGTTACTTTGATTCCGGCTCTGCTGATTATTGGCTCTGGGGCTGAGCCCAC
>CAJZDJ010000049.1 GCA_915063485.1 uncultured Actinomyces sp. | reverse complement strand
ATGGCGTGTACCTGGTTGGAGCCAATGGTTAGGTCTACGCCGCGCAGAATCGGCTTGGGGCCATCGTTGGTTTCTACCTGTACGTGTAGGTTCTTGATTTCTAGGGTGCTCACGTCTTTTTCCTTAACTTATTTGATTGGATCAGGCTTCCAGCAGCCCGCTGACTTCAAGTTCTGCTTCGATGGCGCTCATCAAGCGTTCTTCCACCTCGGGCACGGCAATTTCGGCCACGATTTCGTTGAAGAAGCCCAGCACCACCAGGCGGCGGGCCTCAATCTCGGGAATACCGCGAGCGCGCAGGTAGAACAGCTGCTCGTCGTCAAAACGGCCGGTGGCGCTGGCGTGACCGGCGCCTTCGATCTGGCCGTTTTCGATTTCCAGGTTGGGTACTGAATCAGCCTTGGCCCCGGTGGTTAGCACCAGGTTGCGGTTGAGTTCGTAGGTGTCGGTGCCACGGGCGCGGCGGCCGATGAGGCAGTCGCCTACCCACACGGCGTGAGCGTCTTTACCCTGTAGGGCGCCCTTGTAGGTGACGCGTGAGTAGCAGTGGGGCTCGGTGTGTGCCACGTAGGGGCGGTGTTCTTGGTGCTGTCCGGCGTCGGTGAAGTACACGCCGTAGGCGTCGATGTGTCCGCCTTCGCCACTAAAGCCCAGTTCGGGGCTGATGCGTACGTCACCGCCCAGGGAGACTACTACGTGCTTGAGGGTGGCGTTGGCGCCTACCTCGACGCGGTGTTGGCTGGCGTGTAGGGCGTGGTCGTCCCATTCCTGGTTGGTGACCAGGGTTAGCTCGGCGTCGGGGGCTACGCTAACTTCGACGCCCTGGGTGTAGTAGGCCATGCCTTTGTGGGAGAGCACCACGGTGGCTTTGGAGCCAGTTTCAGCAATGATGCGTAGGTGTCCGGCGCTGGGGTGAGCGGCGGCGTCGTCGGCGTCTTTAGCCTGACCGGTAATTTCCACTACCAGGGCTTCTTTAGGCTGGGCGCCGGCGCCAATGGTCACCACGGTGGCTTGGTTGAAGGCGTTCCAGGCGACTGCGGAGGCGCGGTCGCCGGGCTGGCCTACCTGGCCTAGGCGCTCATCGGTGCGCTCAACGTTTTGCACGCTGATGCCTTCAACCTGGTTGGTGGCTACCTTTACCTGGTCTGCAGCGGCGCTGACGGCCTCTAGGTCAAATAGCGGGGCAAAACGTTTGCGCGGGGTGAAGCGCCATTCTTCTTCCTTGGTGGGGATCGGGAAATCCGCTAGGTCGAAGGAAGTTTTGCGGTCTGCGCGGCTGGAGACGTAACGCGGGCCGCCGTGTGAGTGGGCCCCGACGAGCTTGGCTTGGGAATGGTCGGTTGCTAGGTTTTGACTCATTTTCTTCTCCTCGCGGTCAGCCGACCGAGTTTTCCATCTGTAGCTCGATTAGACGGTTTAGTTCCAGGGCGTATTCCATGGGTAGCTCACGGGCAATGGGCTCGACGAAGCCACGCACGATGGTGGCCATGGCTTCGGTTTCGGTTAGCCCGCGCTGCATCAGGTAGAACAGCTGGTCTGCGCTTACCTTGGAGACGGTGGCTTCGTGGCCCATTTCTACCTCGTCGTTGCGTACGTCAACGTAGGGGTAGGTGTCTGAGCGGCTGATTTCGTCGATTAGTAGCGCGTCACAGAGCACGTTGGACTTGGAGTGATGCGCGTTGGGCATGATTTTTACTAGGCCACGGTAGGCGCTGCGTCCACCGTTACGGGAGATGGACTTGGAGACAATGTGGCTGGAGGTGTAGGGCGCCATGTGTACCATCTTGGCGCCGGTGTCTTGGTGCTGGTCTTCGCCGGCGAAGGCGATGGAGAGGGCTTCACCGCGTGCGTGGGGGCCGAGCAGGAATACTGCCGGGTACTTCATGTTGCGCTTGGAGCCGATGTTGCCGTCTACCCATTCCATGGTGGCGCCTTCTTCGCAGGTGGCGCGCTGGGTGACTAGGTTGTAGACGTTGTTAGACCAGTTTTGGATGGTGGTGTAGCGAACGCGGGCGTTCTTTTTGACTACGATTTCCACGATGGCTGAGTGCAGCGAGTCGGTGGAGTAGATGGGGGCGGTGCAGCCTTCTACGTAGTGCACGTATGAGCCCTCGTCGGCGATGATTAGGGTGCGCTCGAACTGGCCCATGTTTTCGGTGTTGATACGGAAGTATGCCTGTAGCGGGATTTCTACATGTACGCCCGGGGGCACGTAGATGAAGGAGCCACCTGACCATACGGCGGTGTTTAGGGCGGCGAACTTGTTGTCGCCGGCGGGAACTACGGTGCCGAAGTACTCCTTGAATAGTTCGGGGTACTTCTTTAGGGCGGTGTCGGTGTCGACGAAGATAACGCCCTGTTCTTCTAGGTCGCCACGGATCTGGTTGTAAACCACTTCAGATTCGTACTGCGCGGCTACACCGGCCACCAGACGCTCGTGTTCGGCCTGGGGGATGCCTAGACGGTCGTAGGTGTTTTTGATGTCTTCGGGTAGGTCGTCCCAGCTGTTGGTGGGACGCTCAGTGGAGCGCACGTAGTACTTGACCTGGTCCATGTCTAGCTGGGATAGGTCGATACCCCAGGTGGGCATGGGTTTGCGCGCAAAAATTTCGTATGCCTTCAGGCGGCGTTCGAGCATCCATTGCGGTTCTTGTTTGATGGCCGAGATGTCTCGTACCACCTGCTCGTCCAGTCCACGCTTGGCACTTTGGCCGGCGGCGTCCGAGTCATGCCACCCGTAGTCGTAGGACGTGGAGATAGACGCAATGATCTCCTCGTCGCTACGTTGTGCCTCATTCGTGGTACTTGTCATCGTTGTCCTTCCTTTTGCCTGCGTAAGTTTGCAGGCTCCTGTGGGTGCCTGATGGCCCTGGCGCGCACGGTAGGCATCGCTAGTGGCACATGGGTGGTGCACACATGTTCTCCGCCCGCTAGGGTGGCCAGTCTTTGTACCGGCACTCCTAGTAGCCTGGAGAACGCAGCGGTCTCCGCATCGCATAATTCATTAAATTTGCCGGCTACCTCGCGTACTGGGCAGTGGCCTTGGCACAGTTGGACCGCAAAGGTACCGTCCCCGATTTCACGAACGGTGGCTGCGTATCCGTCAGCGCTGAGTGCGTCCGCTAGGGCGCGTGCGCGTGCTGCCGGGTCTTTGCCTACACTCTCGACGACGCCGCTGTAGCGCCGCTCTAACTCTCGCCCGCGAGCTGCAGCAAAGGAATCTACCGCGTCTTCGCCAGCGATTTGGGAGAGGTAGGAAAGGGCCCGACTAGCAAGTTCTGAGTAACCTTCTTGGAGGTTGGTGCGGGCGGCTGCGGTGGCTACATAGTGGCGTGCGGGGCGCCCGCGTCCGCGTCTACCCGCCGCTAGACGGTCATGGACTTCAATCTGACCGGTGTTTTCTAGGGCGGTGATATGACGTCTAATTGCGGCTGGAGTTAGTGAAAGTACGCGCGCGAGCTGGGCGGCTGTAATAGGCCCCTTCTCAACAATGAGATCAAGGACTTTAGCCCTAGTGCCGGCGTCGTCGCCGTAGTTCATTGGTCCTCCTTTACGCATCGCCCGCAACTAACTTAGGGATGCCATATATCCTGGTTGCTTCCAGCATACCTGGCACCGACAACAATAGCGAAGATTAGGCTTGCATAAATACTAAAACCGCTTTGTTGAGAGCGGAAACACGCCAACTTTGCTCAACCTAACTTAGGTTTACCTGCACAATTTCACGCTTTAGCCACTCCCCCAGACCCATCCAAACCCAAGTTGAACACTTGGCCACATTTGGCCAGCAGCGAGCATAGCAGACAAGGACCTATGTCCTTAAATAAGTAGGGCTTACGCCACCACCTACCGGCAGGTGACGTAAGCCCAGGAGGCAGCCAATTAGACCGCACAAATCAGTGTTTAGACGGCAATAACTCAATCGCAGGACGCGGAGCCGCCATGGCATTAATAGGAGCCTGCGGGTCACCATAGCCCAAAGCAAAACCAGTAATCAGCTTGTAATGCTCAGGAATCTCAAACTCAGCCTCCACCGGGGCACGCCAAGTAGACAAAATCCCAATCGCACACGAATCAATCCCACGCGACTTAGCCGACAAGAACAAGGTTTGCAACATCAAACCCGCATCCATAGCCGACCAAGGCAGCATCTTTTCGTGAACAAACACAAAACCCATCACCGGCGCATCAAACGCAGTCACATTACGCCTATTAGCGGCGTCGCGCCCAGCATGATCAGAGCGCTCCACCCCATAAGCCCCATACAGCAGCTTAGCCACCTCAACCTGGGCCGGGCGCAGCTCGCTGGGGTAAGGCTTCCACACCGGGAAATCCCCATCAGGCAAATCCCCACGCAGCGCCGCCTTAGCGCCAGCCATAGCTTTGTGATGCTGAATATCTAGCGTCTTATCGAAACGCTCCACATAATCCTTACGCAGGCGCTGGGCCTGCTCCCCCTGCGCAATAGCCACCCGGAAAGCACGCGTATTAGACCAGCTGGAGGCACTAGTGGCGTCGTCGAGAATAGCGCGTAAATCCTCAGCGCTAACCGGCTTATCCAAATAAGCCCGCACAGAACGGCGCGAGGCTGCCAAAGCAGAAAAATCATTCATAATTTCCACCCTAGCAACCCCGCCCCAGTTACAGCGCCAAACAGCTAGCTAACAGCTTAAAGCTCAGGCTCAACCTCAAAGCCATAAGGAGCCCGCAGCCACGGCGCATCCGCACTACGCAGCCCCTGCCAGCCCTTTGCACGCATCCGCTCCGTAGCCAGCAAGCCAGCCACCGCCGCCGCATTATGAATCTGGCCAGCTAACGCCGCATCCACCGCCTGCGCCAAAGGCACCCAGGTGGGACGCAAATCAGCTTCCTCATCTTCACGCACAAAATCGTTACGCTCCACGCGACGCAAATCCCGCGCCAGCAGCACCCGCAGCGACTCAGTCAAACAGCCAGCCGAAGAAAACACATCCACCAAGGTGTGCCAAGTGAGCGCCTCCATATCAGTCTCCTCACGCAGCTCACGCTCAGCCGCCACCAAAGCAGACTCACCCGCATGATCCATCAAACCCGCCGGCAACTCCCATAGGTTAGCGCGCACCGGGTGACGATACTGGCGGATCATAAGCACCTCCGGGGCGCCGTCAGGCTGGGAAGAATCCTCACCCTCACGCAAAGCCACCACCGCCACAGCCCCATGATGCGCCAAATACTGGCGCCCAATCGGATCCGCACCCGGCTCCAAGCGCAACGTGTCCGCATCCAAAGCAAACACCGGCCCAGACCACATACGCTGGTGACTTACCAGCTCCCGACTAAGATCGCGCTCATCACGCAACTGCATCAGCGTTCCTCTCCATTTTTAGCTGCGGCCGCCTCACGCGCCTGCAAGCTAGCCTCACGCGGCAGCAAGTGAGCCTTAGGCGAAGCAAACACCTCACTACGCCGAACCAAAGCCGCCTTAACCAAGCCCGCAAACAACGGGTGAGCCTTAGTGGGGCGAGACTTAAACTCAGGGTGAGCCTGCGTGGCCACATAGTAGGGGTGAAGCTTAGAATCCAGCTCCACGAACTCCACCAAACTACCATCCGGAGAGGTACCACACACGTGCAAGCCCACAGATTCTAGGCGCTCGCGGTAGTCATTGTTGACCTCGTAGCGGTGACGGTGACGCTCGCTAACCTCACAAGTGCCATAGGCTTGGGCCACCACTGAGCCGGCTGTGAGCTTAGCCGGGTAAGCCCCCAGGCGCATAGTGCCACCCAGGTCGCCTTCACCTTCCACAAATTCACGCTGCGAGTTCATGGTGGTAACCACCGGGTCAGGGGTTTCGCTTTCCATCTCAGTGGAGGCGGCGGCGCTTAGCCCCAGCAGGTTACGGGCAGCTTCAATCACCATGCACTGTAGGCCCAGGCAGATACCCAAGGTGGGCACGCCGTGTTCACGGGCCCACCGCAGTGCCCCCAGCTTGCCTTCAATGCCGCGCACCCCAAAACCGCCGGGTACCACAATGGCGTCCACTCCGGCCAGGGCCAGCTGCGCACCGTTAGGGGTTTCGCACTGGTCAGAGGCCACCCAGCGGATATCCACATGGGCGTTGTTGGCAAAACCGCCGTGCTTAATAGCTTCAGAGACGGACAGGTAGGCGTCGTGCAAGTCCACGTACTTACCAACCAGCGCCACCTCAACGCGGTACTTAGGCGAGTGCACCCGCTCTAGCAGCGCATTCCATTCGCGCCAGTCCACGTCACGGAAGGTTAGCCCCAGGCGCTGCACCAGGAAGGCATCTAGGCCCTCACGGTGCAAGGTGGGGGGAACTTCATAAATAGAGGCGGCGTCTTTGCATTCAATTACGGCTTCGCGCTCTACATCGCACATGAGCGCCACCTTGCCCTTAATGCCTTCAGGCAGGGGCCGGTCAGTGCGTAGCACCAGCGCATCTGGCTGGATACCAATATTGCGCAGGGCCGCCACCGAGTGCTGGGTGGGCTTGGTTTTGAGCTCGCCGGCGGCGGGCAGGAAAGGAATCAAGGATACGTGCACGAAAGCCACGTTGGCGCGGCCAATGTCGGCGCGCACCTGTCGGGCGGCTTCTAGGAAGGGTTGAGATTCAATGTCACCAACGGTTCCGCCGATTTCGGTGATGATTACGTCAGGGGCGTTGCCCTCACTGTCAGGCTCAGCCTGGGCGCGCATCACACGCTTGATTTCGTCAGTGATGTGCGGGATGACCTGCACCGTGTCGCCTAGGTATTCGCCGCGACGTTCTTTAGCAATTACGTTTGAGTAGACCTGCCCGGTGGTGGCGTTGGCTTTGCCCGATAGGTTTACATCCAAGAAGCGCTCATAGTGACCAATGTCTAGGTCGGTTTCGGCGCCGTCTTCAGTTACGAACACCTCGCCGTGCTGGAAGGGGTTCATGGTGCCCGGGTCTACGTTGATGTAGGGGTCTAGTTTTTGCATGGCCACGCTTAGTCCGCGTGAGCGTAGCAGTCGCCCCAGGCTGGAGGCGGTTAGTCCTTTACCGAGGGAGGAAACTACGCCTCCGGTTACGAAAATGTGTCGGGTTACGTGGCCGTGGTTTCCGTATGCATCTATCACGGACTTCCAGCCTACTCCCCTACAGCGGTCACTAAAGCGCCAGGACCCGGTCTAGTTGCTCACGTAGCTGTGTTTCCCCAGGGATTTTGGCGACGGCGGCGCGCGAGGCTGCTTCTAGGGTTTCGCGCCGCTTAGGGTCGCTGATTATGGCGACGACGGCGTCGGCTAGCGGACCTGCCTGGGGCTCTACCAGCTGGCCACAGCCGGCCAAAGTGTAGGCGCTGCCGCCAACATCGGTGGCCACAATAGCGCGGCTCGCTTGCATGGCTTCACGCAGAGTTAGGGGCTGACCTTCCCAGTAAGAGGTTTGCACCACCACATCAGCTTGGGACAGCAGAGCGCCAATGTCTTCACGGCGCCCCAGCAGCTTAACGGGTAGGGCGGCGTCATCAATTTGCTGGTTTAGTTGCGCTTTAAGGGGGCCGTCTCCCGCCACTAGCCAGGTGAAGTCAATGCCGCGTTGTTTGATTAGGGTGGCTGCTTCTAGCAGCAGGTCTAAGCCTTTTTGGGGAGCCAGGCGGGCAATGGTAAGCAGGCACGGCGCCGCGCCAAAGCTAGCCTCAGAGCTGGAGGCACAACCAGATCCGGCGTCAACACCAGAACCAGAGCCGATACCAGGACCAGAGCCAGCTCCAGGGCCAGAGGCGGGGTCTAAGCTGGCAGTAGTTCCAAAGTCGGTTTCTGAGCTGGCCGTGCCGGCGCAATCTACGCAGCCGCGCGCCGGGGCGGGCACAACCGCGATTTCCCCTGCCTCTAGACCTAGCTGTTTAGCTTTTTCGAGTAGATCTGGGCTTACGGTGAGCACATAGTCAGCGCCTTTAACCACCACTAGGTGCAGGGCTTTGCCTACCAGGCGGGTGGGGGCTGAGCCTACCGGCAAATTGTGTAAGGTCACCACTACGCGCGGGCGCTTGGCGGCAGGTAGACGCTTAGCGGCCAGCACCGCTAAAGCTCCGGCGCGCAGGCCGTGGGCGTGAATTACCTGCGCGGTGGCGGCCAGCTGTTTTAGTTGACGCAGCGCTTTTAAGTCAGCGCCTGAGGGGCGGGCGCCAATATCGATTTGGTAAGTGCGCAGGCAAGCCCCACCCACAACGTCGGGGGCCGGCGAGATGACGTTACTAGGGCCTGCCAGCAAAACTTGATGACCGTCTTTGGCTAGCAGCTGGGATACCTGGCGGATGTGTGCACGCACTCCCCCAGCGGCCTGGGCGCTTAACTCTAAAACGCGCGTCATGCTCACTCCTGATCAGTTTTAGCCAGCGCTTTACGTGAGCGCAGCACTTTAATGCTTTGAGGTACCAAACGGACTCCACCTAGGGCTATAACGCCAGCTACGGCTAAAGCCAAAGCTAACAGGCCCACTATTCCTAGCGCACTAGTGGGGTCAAGTAGCTGTGCTAGCGCTAATGCCGGTGCGCTCACCACCAGATACACCGCCACGATTTTCAAGCTGGGCACCAAGGCTCTAGCCCCTACCCGGCGCGCTAATACCAGTGCTAAAGCCACTCCAGCCAGGCTCATACCAGCTGAGGAGGCAGCGCCCAGATACACCAGCACCGCTGGGCCTTTAGCATTGGCGCTGAACATCCAGCTGGCGCCGGCTACCACCAACCAACCCAGGCAAGTAGCCAGGGCGGCGCTACGGGCGGCGTCGAGCACATAAAGCACCCGGGTGAGCTGATAAATCAGGGCGTAACCCACCAGGCCCGGGGCGAAAGCCACTAGCGCGGCTCCCATATAGTCCACGGTGGTGATCAGCCCAAATACCTGTTGGGCCACCGGCGCCCCGAGCATCAAAGCCCCCGCGCCCACGCAGGCAGCCAAAGTAACCAAAGCTGTGGAGTTAGCGATTAGATCCTTTGTCTCACGTGAAACATGCTTAGCCGCTAAACGGGCCGCCAACTGCGGATATACCACCGTGGCCAGGGGCACTGCGAGAACCGCATAGGGCAAAACGTAGATAGCCTGGGTGTACTGGTAGATAGCGATCGTGCCGGCACTGCCGTAGCGACGCGCCACCGCCACCACCGTTAGCACGCTTATCTGCTGGGCAATCAGGGCTGCAATCCCCGCCCCGGCCAGTGAGCGCAGCTGGGTGAAAGTACCCGCAGGCAGACGCAGGCGTGCACGCAGCCCCAGCCCTAGGCGATGCACCGGCCACAGCAGCGGCAAGCTCAGCGCGGCCACGCCCGCAGTTGTACCCCATCCCAGGGTAAGCACCGCCTGAGCGTAGTGACCTGCATCTATAAGCGCGCCATAGATGCCATAGGTAAGCATCACTACCAGACTGGAAAAAATCGGGGCCAGCGCCGGCCAGGTAAAACGGTTGTAAGCCTGCAGCACGCCAGTGAGCACCACACCCAAGCCATAAAGCGGGATTTGCAGGGCAAACATGCGCAAAAACGCCACCACCAACTGATGACTGCCACCCCAGTAGACAATTGCTGCCTTATCGCCGCCCATGCGAGTGTCGCTGGTGACCAACAGCTGCGCCAAAGGCTCAGCAAATAACGCCATCAACACTGCCAGGGGCACCAGCACTGCCAGGGTTAAACCCAGCAGGCCACTAGCAGTCTCACGCACCTTTTCGCGTTGACCGTGGGCAATAGCGCCAGCTAGCAGGGGTACTACTGTGCCAGCCAGGGCTCCACCCACCACCACCTCGTAAAACACGTTGGGGATCTGGTTGGCGGAGCTGTAGGCCCCCGCCATGGCGCCAGAGCCAACCGTGGCGGCCTGCACTACCCAGCGCAAAAATCCCAGCAGTCGCGAGGCTAGGGTGAAGGTGCCTACCTGGCCTGCTTTAGCTCCCAGGGAGGCGCCGGTCTTAGCGCCTTGATTAGCAGAAGTGAGGCCTTCATCCTCCGGGTGGGCGCCGTGAGATTTTACAGCGGGCGACGCCATAGCTGGTCAAGCCAGTTCAGGGCCGGGTTGGCGGCAATCACCTTCGAAAACGAGACTTTCTCAGAAGCCAGAATCAAACCCACCACGCCCAGGGTGGTCCCCAGACGCAATTTCCAGGAGTCATTGGCTGCCAGGGAGGTACCCAGCAGGGCGCCGGCAGCGTTGGCGCCGGTGTCTCCCAGCATGGTGGTTTCTTGTAGGTCTTCCACTAGGGCAGTGATAGCGGCGGCGTTAAGCCCGCTAGCCAGCAAACGCTGAGCGCTAGCCCCTGAGGTTGAAGCCGGTGAAACTGGCTTGGCTGACGGCGCACCTGACGCCCCCGAGGCCTCAGGCTTTGCAGCCGCGCAGCTGAAGTAGCTTAGCGGTGCTGCCACCAGCACTGTGGCCTTAAGCGCCCGCCCTGGACGCAGATCCAACAGGTTCGCCAGGTTAGCGGTGCCAGCAATTAGCACCGTATTTAGCGCCAGGTCCGCTACTTTCCCGCCCACGCTGGTGGCTTTAGACCCCACCAGGGCGCTTGCCGCGAGCGCACTAGCGCCAATTCCAGCGATTTTGATTACGCCGGTAGTTACCTGCCCGTGGGCTAGGGCGCCTAGGTGGCCCTTGAGTCCTTTAGCTACCTTGCCGCCGTCGTGGGCGCCTTGATCGACGTCGTCGATATAGCCGGCCAGGCCCCCACCCAAGGAAGCTACTACCCCACCCAGGGCGGCACGGGGCTGATCGCTGAGCGCGCTGGCCACGGCGGCACTAGCCACGGCGGCACCGGCCATGGCCACGCCTCCGCGTAGGCTCACGGTGACGCCGTGGAAATTAGTGCGTTCCCATTGGCTGGCTTTAATGCGTTTGCGGCGCAGCACATAACCAAGGCCGGCGCATACCCCGATGCCGGCGCCCACTACGGGCAGCTGCCGGGGGCTGATACTAAGGCGCATAAGGCTAGCTCCTGTTTATTCGCTCCTGTTTTACTTGGCTGCTACTTGGCCACGCCGGGCATGAGGGCGTCGGCGTTAGCGGCGAAACCGTAGGAGGCTTTGGTGGCCGCCTTGGCGTTGGCCAGGGCCAGGGCGGAGGTAACTGCGGCGGGGGCTGAGCCCACACTGTCCACGGTGGTTAGGGTGGTGCCGGCGCTGCGGGCGGCTGAAACTAGGTCTGTGTCGCTGTTAGCGGCGCCCTCCAGTACGGTGGGGGCCACGGAGCTGACGCCGCGCAGAGCGGTAAGCCAGTTGGTGTTTTGGGCTGAAGCCTCGGTGGAGTTGACGCTCTTGGGGTCAACTGAACGCGGGCCTACTACCACAATGCGCCCGGCGACACCATCCTTGCTTTCCACCTTGATCAGGGGGTTTTCAGAGGCGGTGAGTAGATCCTGCAGGTTTGAGCCCTGGGATTCGGGGCTGGTTAGGGCTACGGCTAGACCCTGGCCCAGCAGTTCGTTGCCGCTGGCGGCCTTAACGGTGCCGGGCAGGTAGCTGGCGAACTGGGCGGCGTAGGTGGAGCGGAAAGTTTCGCGGCTCTTGCTCACCCAGGCGTCGGTTAGGCTCACGCGGGCGCTGATGGTGGCGCCGGCGTTGGTCAGGGCGCTTACGGTAGCGTCGACGTCGTCGCTATTGGCTCCCGGCAGGCTCACCACAGCCACTCGCTGACCGGACAAAGACCCTGCCAGTAGGGTCTTGGAGCTGGCGCTAATGTAGCTGTCGCGGTCGTTGACGGCTTTCTGGGTGGTTTCCAGGTTGCGTGAGAGGCTGTTGCGGTCTGCACGCAGCTGGGTGACCTGGTCAGATAGTGCGCTGCCGAGCGTACCCTGCAAGGGGCCGGCCCCCAACACCACGCCGACAGCTAGCGCCATGAACACCGCGATCAAAGAAACTAGGTGGTAGCGAAAGTCAATCATGGCAGTAGTCCTTAAATATTGGGGGTGGTGGGGCGTAGGCCAACCCATGAACGCACGGTATCAACCATGTCATCAATACCGGCCGCCATCAGCCCTAATAGGGTCTGACCAGCAGGTGTAGCGTATAGCGCCGCAAAAATGGCTAGTAGTCCAGCTAGTGCCAGCAAAATAATTTGCCAGTTAGAGACGCGGGTGTGGTAGATCTGCGAGACGCCCTTGGCGTCAATCAGCTTGGAGCCTACCTTAAGGCGGGTTAGGAAGGTGGAGCTCATACCTTCACGGCCCTTGTCTAAAAATTCCAGCAAGGTTACGTGCGTGCCCACCGCCACGATCAGCTGGGCGCCGCCAGAATCAGCGATCAGCATGGCGATGTCTTCGCTGGTGCCGGTGGCGGCAAAGACAGTGTGCTCTACCCCTAGCTCTTCTACTCGCGCCAGGCCGGGGGCGCGACCGTCACGGTAGGCGTGCACAATAATCTCGGCGCCGCTCTTTAGGGCTTTGTCGGAAACTGAGTCCATATCCCCAACTACCAGGTCGGGTTTGAAACCGATTTCCATAACCGCGTCAGCGCCGCCGTCTACACCAATGATGATGGGGCGATATTCACGAATGTAGGAGCGTAGCGCTTTTAGGTCTTCTTTGTAGCTGTAGCCACGCACCACTACCAGCACATGTTTGCCGGAGAAGTTGGTGCGTAGCTCAGGCATACCCACGTCGTTTAGCAGCAGGTCGCGTTCCTGCTTCATATAGTCCATGGTGTTGGCGGCGAAGGCTTCCAACTGGTGCGATAGGCCCTGGCGGGCTTGGTCCATCAGCTGGGCTACGCTTTCTTTGGTTTGTAGCGTGCCCTGGGCGATTAGCTTGCCGGATTTGGAGAAAACCTGGCCGTCTTCCTCAATGCGTATTTGGCTGCCCTCATGTAGGGTCATGATGTCTGGGCCTAGGCCGTCAATTAGCACAATGCCGTTGTCTAGCAGCACGTCTGGGCCTAGGTTGGGGTAACGCCCTGACACCGACGGCGAGGCGTTAAGAACTGCCCGCACCTGGCATTCCACCAGGGCTTCGGCGGCTACCCGGTCTAGGTCGCCGTGGTCGATGACGGCAATTTCGCCTGGTTGTAGGCGTTTGGTTAGATTCTTGGTACGCGTATCTACCCGCACTCGACCCTGTGATAGGTCTGCGGTGGACGCTGCATTTTTACGGAAGGGTAGCTTCACAGTTTCGATTGTGCCATGTTCGCTTGTTCAAGTAACTCCTCGGCGTGGCGTAAAGCCGTTTGTGAGTCACTTTGTCCTGATAGCATTCGCGCCAGTTCCCGCACTCGCTCAGGTCCGCTTACGGTCTCGACGGCGGTGGTTGTGGCTTCATTACTGGCTTGTCCCACCTGTTTGACTACAACCAGTTGGGTTTGAGCCCAGGCGGCTACTTGCGCTAGGTGCGTAACCACAATCACCTGATGGTGACGGGCCAGGGCAGCTAAGCGACGGCCGATTTCTACGGCGGCGCGCCCACCAACACCGGCGTCAATTTCGTCAAAGACGAAGGTGTGGCGTTTGGTGGCGGTGTGCTGTGCCAGAACCACTTCCAAGGCCAGCATGATACGGCTTAGTTCACCGCCACTGGCGCCTTTTTCTAGCGGTAGCGCCGCCGCGCCAGGGTGGGCGCGTAGCAGCAGCTCTACTTCTTCCATGCCGGTAGGGCCGGGCTGCTCTAACGGGTCAAGCCGTACTTGCAGCTTAGCCCCGCGCATCATTAAACCCTCCAGCTCGGCACTGACCTGCTGGCTTAGTAGCTTGGCGAGTTTGGTGCGGGCTTGGCTTAGGCGTTTGGCAACAGTTTTTAGTTCTTTGCCGGTGCGCTCAACTTCAGCTGCTAGCTCTGCTTCACGATCTAGCGGCCCATCTAGTTGAGCTAGGCGGACGGCGCAGTGCTGGCCAAAAGCTAGTAGCTCATCTACATTGGCAAATACTTGGCCCAAGCCACCAATTTCTAGGCAACCGCGCCGTAGCTGTTCGCGCCGCTCATGTACCCAGGCCAGGCGGTCAGGGTCGGCATCGAGGTCAGCCAGGTAGTCGGTTAGCTCCATGGCTAGGTCACTGGTTAAAGCTGCCACTTCGTTAAGACGGGGCATTAGGGAGGCTAGGCGCGAGTCGTGGTCGGCAGCGTTTTCTAGTGAGCGGCGGGCCACGGAAACTAGCGCGATAACGTTAGCGACGTCGTCGTTAAGCTCATCGCCGCTAATAGCGTTGGCGGCCTGGGCGGCCCCACTACGCAGCAGGTCTAGGTTTTCTAGGCGGGAGGCTTCTTCAGCTAGGGCCTGGTCCTCCCCCGGCTTGGGGTCTAGGGCTTCTAGCTGTTCGAGGGCGTGACGCAGGCCAGCAATTTCGCCTTCACGAGCCAGGGCCTGTTCACGCCAGGTTTCTAGGTCTTGGCGGGCCTGGTTCCAGGCGCGGTAGCAGCTGCTGTATTGGCGGCACAGCTGTTCATGCTCGCTACCTCCGACGGCGTCCAGGGCGCGGCGTTGAGCGGCGGCGGTACGCAGGCGCAGCTGGTCAGCTTGCCCATGGATAGACACTAAGCGACTACCCACCTGGCCAAGTACCGAGGCAGGTACGGCGCGGCCCCCTAGGTGTGCACGCGAGCGACCAGTTGCAGGCACTACCCGGGAGGCTAGCAACAGGTCATCTTCAATTTCGCAGCCGGCTTCCTGAGCGATTTGGATGCACTTGGCGTCTTCTTCTAAAGCAAAGGCCCCCTCAACCACGCAACGCTGGGTGCCCGCGCGCACAATCGCCGGGTCAGCTTTGCTGCCCAACAGTAGTTTCAGGG
>CAJZDJ010000048.1 GCA_915063485.1 uncultured Actinomyces sp. | reverse complement strand
GCGGTTGCCGCCCCAGCGCCTAGTTTTTGCCGGTATACATTAGCGCCGCGCTTTAGCTATGTATCAGCGCACCGCGCTTTAGTTACGTATTTAAGGCCAAATCGCCGCGCTTTAACCCTGCTTTAGCCTTGGTTTAGAACAGCTCAGCTAGCTGCGGGGCTAGGGCCCGCAGGGCCTGGCCCCGGTGAGAGATAGCGTTCTTCTCAGCGGCGCTCATTTGGGCGCTGGTGCGCCCCTTGCCGCCGGGCTCATCCTCCTGGCTGGGCACAAAAATCGGGTCATAGCCAAAGCCACCCTCACCAATGCTTTGGTGTAGCAGGCGCCCATACATGCGGTGTTCTTCAACCACTACGCGTCCTTTTTGGTCCGCGCTTTCGGGCACCACCAGCACTGCTGCGCAGGTAAAGTTAGCGCCCCGGTGCGGGTCTTTTACGTCCGAGAGCTGATCGAGCAGCAGCTGCAAGTTAGCTGCGTCGTCGCCGTGATGACCGCACCAGCGGGCCGAGAAAATCCCCGGCGCCCCACCTAAAACATCCACGCATAGCCCTGAATCGTCGGCCACCGCCGGCAAGCCAGTAGCCTGGGCTAGCGCATTAGCTTTAATGGTGGCATTGGCGGCAAAAGAAATACCATCCTCAACCGGTTCGGGCACCTGCAAATCAGCAGCGCTAATAACACTGGCAGGGTCAAAATCGGCAATCGCCTGCGCTAAAATCTCGCGAAACTCCGCCAGCTTGCCCTTATTGTGGGTGGCCAGCACCAGTTTTGCCCCCTGGGGCACAGCTACCACCATGTCACAGACCCAAATCGCTAAGGCGAGCCACGCCGTCGTCGGCAGCCAGGGCGGCCTGCTGCAAACGTGCCAAAGTGGCGTTACCCTGGGCCGCTAGCTCCAGCAGGCTATCTAGCTCAGCGCGGTCAAAGGGGGCGTGCTCAGCGGTGCCCTGAATTTCAATGAACTTACCCGAGCCGGTCATAACCACGTTCATGTCGGTGTCGGCGCGCACATCCTCCTCATAGGGCAGGTCCAGGCAGGGCACGCCATCAATAACACCCACCGAAATAGCCGATAGGGAGTCTGCCAGCACCGGGCGCTTAGCCTTGGCTTTAATCAAACCGCGCTCAGTTCCCCAAGCTACCGCGTCAGCCAAAGCCACATAGGCGCCGGTAATTGCGGCGGTGCGGGTACCCCCATCAGCCTGCAGCACGTCACAGTCCAGGGCGATAGTGTTTTCACCCAGCGCACTAATATCAATGATGCCGCGTAGCGAGCGACCAATTAGTCGAGAAATCTCGTGGGTGCGCCCGCCCACCTTGCCGCGCACAGACTCGCGGGCAGAGCGCTCCGAGCCAGCCCGAGGCAGCATGGCGTATTCGGCGGTAACCCAGCCCTCACCAGAATCCTTCTTCCAGCGTGGCACGCCCGCAGTAAAAGAAGCCACACACAGTACTCGGGTGCGGCCAAAGCTAACCAGCACATTACCTTCGCCGTGCTCTAGCCAGTTGCGGGTGATCGTAACCTCGCGCAGCTGGTTGGTGGCGCGTCCATCTTTGCGTACAAAATCGCTCATAAACTAAGCCTACCGTAGACAAAAAACCGAGCCAGTTAAAAACTGACTCGGTTCAGCGGTGCGCGAGGGGGGACTCGAACCCCCACGCCTAGGGCACTAGAACCTAAATCTAGCGCGTCTACCAATTCCGCCACTCGCGCGTGCCGGACTAGCTTAAAACATTTCCGGCCTCAGGCACAAATTATTTTAATGGGGTCTAGCTCACTCCCAGTTCTTTGCGCAGACGCTCCACGTGACCCGTGGCTTTAACGTTGTATTTAGCCAGGGCTACGGTGGCGTCAGGGTTGATAACAAAGGTAGAGCGACGTACGCCCACGCTGACGCGGCCGTAGTTCTTTTTCTCGCCCCACACGCCCCAAGCTTCCATTACCTGGTGATCTGCGTCTGAAAGCAGCGGGAAAGGTAGTTCCTGCTTGGTGGCAAAACGTTTTAGGGCCTCAACCTTGTCTGGGCTGATACCAACTACGCTGTAGCCGGCCTCAGCCCAGGCAGCTGAGGAATCGCGAAAATCGCAGGCCTCTTTAGTGCAGCCAGGAGTGGCTGCCTTGGGGTAGAAATAGACCACAACCCCCTTGGGGGCCTTGTCTAGCAGCTGGCTTAGCGACACCAGCTCTCCGTCTGCGTTAGGGAGATTGAAAGCCGGGGCTAGGGCGCCAACTTCAAGAGTGGTCATTTATTTCTTCCTGTCTAGATTTTTTCAGGCGACTAGTTCGAGTGCTGCACGAGCGGCAGCGAGACGATCTAGGGCGCGTTCTAGACGGGAGGGGGAGGCTGACTCGGTCAGGGACTCCAGCTCGCTCTGGGCCGCCTGTAGTTCGAGTTCTAAGTTACGCATATTGTCTTCACTCCTTTTCTTCTTCAGCATCCAACAGTCTGACGGGTACGGGTATGTAACCGCCATGAGGGTTGAATATATTCCACACCGGCTAAACCTTGTGGGAATGCAGCAGCTAACAAGAGTTAACTGTTTGGTTTAAAACTGTCACTCGCGCGGTGAGTGATCAGCATTACCGTAATGGTATATGAACCGGTGGTACACCGCCAGGGACTCGAACCCTGAACCCGCTGATTAAGAGTCAGCTGCTCTGCCAGTTGAGCTAGCGGTGCATCTTGCTGCGCGTTTAACTTCGCAACGGAGAGAAACTTTATGTGCTCGCCGGGGGGCTTGTCCAGTCGAGAAAGCCCAAAATCGCAGTTTGTAAGCTAACTCACGTTTGTGTGGTGCTTATTGGTGCGTGCATAAGTACTTAGTGGCTTATGCGTGAGGTACGGTTAGGGCGTGTCTAAGCCGATCGTAACTTTGGCGACTTGCGCCGACTTCCCTAACCTTGACGAAGATGACCGCGGCCTACCCCAAGCCCTTTATGAGCGCGGTATCGAGCCGCGCATTGCTGTATGGAACGACCCTAGCGTTGACTGGTCTAAAGCTGGGGTAGTGGTGATGCGCTCGGTGCGTGACTATGCCCGTAAGCGTAACTACGCCAACTTCCTACGCTGGGCTCGCAGCCTTGAGCGCCCCCTAAACCACGCCGAGATAGTTAACTGGTTTGGAGACAAGCACTACCTCAAAGACCTGGCCGCCCGAGGCGTGCCAATTATCCCCACCACCTGGCTAGAGCCCTCAGCAAACCTGTCTAAGCACCAGGTACACACCCGTTTCCCCGCCCACGGAGACTTCGTAATCAAGCCGGCCATCTCCTCAGGTGGTCGCGGCACCGGCCGCTACACGGCCACCAGCGCCACCTCACGTTCGGCAGCTATTAACGACACCATGCACCACCTGGCGCGGGGCCGCACCGTAATGATGCAGCGCTACCTAGAGTCCGTAGACCAAACCGGTGAGCTGTCCCTGGTGTACTTCAACGGTGTGCTCTCCCACGCGGTACAGAAAAAGCCCATGCTGCACCCGCGCTTTAAGGCGGTAGATGAAGTCCACGAGGAAATCGTTGAGGCCCGCGAACCCAGCGAAATGGAATGGCTGTGGGGTGAGCGAGTACGCCGCGCCCTACACGCCCAGATTAAGGAGCGCGCTGGGCGTGACATTCAGGTGCTCTTTAACCGCGTAGACGTAGTTAGCGACGGCGCCGGTGGCTTCTACCTGATGGAAGTGTCTTTGGTGGACGCCCCGCTGTACCTAAATGCCGCTGAGGGAGCCCTAGAAAACTTCGCCGACGCTATCGCTCAGCGCGTCTTCTGGTAAACGCCAGCTGACATGCCTGCGTGGTGCGCCGACGCCGCGACGTGCCTAGCTGCCTCTCAACTTAGGCCAGGGCCAGATCAGGGATAAACCAGATCAGGGATAAATCAGGGACTTTAAGGGCTCCTAAAATGCCCCTGACGTGCCTAAAATTGAGGCCGTGAAAACGTTACTAAACATCATTTGGTTCATTTTTGGTGGCATTTGGCTGGCCCTGGGCTACATTTTCTTCGGCATTATCGCCTGCATCTTGGTGGTAACCCTGCCGGCCGGCGTGGCCTGCTTCAGGATCGCCAACTATGTACTGTGGCCCTTTGGCCGCGAAGTAGTGCCGGCGCCTGGAGCTGGCGCTATGAGCGGCATCTCCAATGTCATTTGGTTCCTGGTAGCTGGAGTGTGGCTGGCTATTGGCCACGTCACCACTGCCCTGGCCCAGGCCATCACCATCATCGGTATCCCGCTGGCAATTGCCAACATCAAGATGATCCCGGTGACCTGCTTCCCCTTCGGCAAGCAGATTGTCTCCTCTGACCAGGTTTACTACCGCAACTGACTAGCCGCCACGCGGCAGTTAGGGGCCACAAAGCAGCCAGGTGGCGCTCGCAGCAATGCCGCGAGCGCCACCTGGTCGGCTCAAGCTCAAATAGTGCCGGTGCTACTTAGCTATTGCAGCGCTACTTAGCTACCTCAGCGAAACTAGCTTTTGTTAGCTGCGCTAAAACCTGGGGGTCTAACTCCAAATCCAGTCCGCGCCGCCCGCCGGAGACAAACACTGTCTCATGCGTGGCGGCGCTGGTGTCTATCAGCGTAGGTAGAGCCTTTTTCTGGCCCAGCGGCGAAATGCCGCCCACCACATAGCCGGTGGTGCGCTGGGCCAGGTCCGGATCAGCCAGCTGCGCTTTCTTCCACCCCAACTGTTTGGCGATAGCCTTCAAATCCAAGCGGCTGGCCACCGGGATAACCACCACCGCCAGGGCTTTTTCGTGTGAAACCAGCAAAGTTTTAAACACTCGCGCCGGGTCTAGCCCCAGCGCCTGGGCTGCTTCCAGGCCCCAAGCCTGGGCGCGTTCATCATGCTCATAGGTGTGAATCACCGGGGTGATACCGGCTTTTTGTAAAGCTAAAATCGCGCCGGTACCGGTCTCAGAGTGCTTAGATTTTTTAGCCATCAGGCTTCGCCAACTTTCAAAAGATGCAAAACTGCTTTATCTTCACGATCACACTGGGCCACATCCACCAGGAAAACCAGGCGCCAGTCATGGTTATCGTCAGGGTCGTTTAGGATCTGCGTGGCCAGCCAGGCTCGACCGCTACCAACAAGGGCCTCACGTAGCTTTTCGCCCACCCCAGCCAAAGCCAAAGCGGCGTCGTCGGGATCTTCATCAATTAACGCATACTGCTTAGAGTGAGCCTCAGAGTCGATAGCCAGCCACTCGTAGGCGTCATAGTAGTCATCGAGCAGATTATTAAAACGCTCACTATCCCAAGCTTTAGAGTTAGCCAGGCTCACCAGGCGATCCACATCCTCAGCGGCAATCGCCTCCACATAAGCCCACATGCCCTGACGCACCAAGGTACGCAAGCGGTGCTTATTGCGGCTAAGGGGCACGTGACCGTCGGCGTCGGCACCAAAAGCGCGCTCCGCTGGGGCAGGGTCATTGCGTACCAACTCCACATTAGAGCCCGCCTGCAGCTGACCTAGGGCCTCCCACTCATCAAGTAGGGACGAGTCTACGCTGCGCACCAACTCGCCCAGCCAGTCAATTAGCTCCACCACCTCATCGGTGCGGTGCTCCTCGGGCACCACCTGGCGCAAAGCCCGGTAGGCGTCAGTTAAATAACGCAGCAGCACACCCTCACTACGGGCCAACTGGTACACCGAAATCAGGTCAGAGAAAGTCATGGCCTTCTCAACCATTTCACGCACCACCGACTTAGGGGCCAGCTCATACTCCCTAACCCACGGGTTGGCCTGAGCGTAAACCCCATAGGCGCCGGCCAGCAGCTCAGCTAAAGGTTGGGGCCAAGTAATAGCCTCCAAAGCCTCCATACGCTCGTCATAATCTAGGCCCTCAGCCTTCATAGCGGCCACCGCCTCACCCCTAGCGGCGCGCTGCTGGGCGTAAAGCAGCGGGCGTGGATCATCCAAAGTGGACTCCACCACCGAGACCACATCCAGGGTGTGCTCAGGGCTGTCCAAGCCCAACAAATCCATTGTGGCCAGGGCAAAAGGCGCCAAAGGCGCGTTGAGGGCAAAATCGTCAGGCAAATCAACCGCCAGGCGCAGACGCGGCAAACCATCAGCTGCGGCCTGGGCGGAAGAAACATGCTCCAGCACCCCGGCTGTGCGCAGCGAACGGTAAATCTCTAGCGCCCGCTTTAAATGCTGGTGGGTGGCCGCCTCACCTTCATGCACCGCCTGTAGCAAATTCCACATGGCCGCCACCGGGTTAGGCCGCTCCATCAGGTTCAAAACCATGGTGGTAGTGACACGGAACTGGCTAGTTAAAGTCTCCGGCGGGGCCGCGACCAGGCGCTCAAAAGTCTTATCAGTCCAGTTCACGCGGCCTTCGGGGGCCTTCTTGCGGGTAATTTTGCGTTTCTTGCGCTCATCATCGCCGGCCTTAGCTAGCGCCGCCGCGTTTTCAATCACATGCTCGGGGGCCTGCACCACCACATAGCCGTGCGTGTCAAAGCCCGCGCGCCCGGCCCGCCCAGCAATCTGGTGGAACTCGCGGGCCGTTAAATGCCGCTCCTTGGCGCCGTCGAACTTAACCAAAGACGTAAACACCACGCAGCGGATAGGCACATTAATACCCACCCCCAGCGTGTCTGTGCCGCAAATAACCGGCAGTAAACCCTGCTGCGCTAAACGCTCCACCAGGCGCCGGTAACGCGGCAACATACCCGCATGGTGCACCCCAATACCGGCGCGTAACAGTTTAGAAAGCGTGGCCCCAAAACCCACCCCAAAGCGTTCGCCGGCAATGGCCTGGCTGATCTCATCACGCTGGGCGCGGTCAATTAACTTAGTGCTCAGCAGCGCACTAGCCCGCTCAATCGCCTCACGCTGAGAAAAATGCACCACATAAACCGGGGCCTTATTTTGCCCAATCAGGCGCTCCAGCAAAGGCCCAATTGCCTCCACGGAATACTCAAAATCGAGGGGGACTGGGCGTACGGCGTCGTCAACCACGGCCACAGAGCGCCCGGTGCGCTCACGCAAATCCTTAACCAGCCACGAAACATCACCCAAAGTGGCGCTTAGCAGCACCATCTGCGCCTGGGGTAGCTCCAGTAGCGGCACCTGCCAAGCCCAGCCACGCTGCGGATCGGCGTAGTAATGGAACTCATCCATCACCACCGTATCCACATCCAGTGCCCGCCCCTGACGCAGCGACTGGTTAGCTAAAATCTCGGCGGTGCAGCAAATAATGGGAGCGTCAGGGTTAATCGAAGAATCACCCGTGACCATTCCCACATTCTGGGCGCCAAATAGGCGGATCAGCTCAAAAAACTTCTCACTAACCAAAGCCTTAAGCGGCGCTGTGTAGTAAGAACGCTCTCCGCGTGCCAAAGAAGTAAAGTGCGCCGCCAAAGCAATCATTGACTTGCCTGAGCCCGTGGGCGTGGCGGCAACTACATGCTCGCCCTCCACAATGGACAGCAAAGACTCCTCTTGATGGGGATACAGCGGGCGGCCGGTACTCTCAGCCCACTGCGTGAAGGCATCATAAAGCTCATCACTGGTGGGAACATAGTCCGGGTCACTCGCCGGTATTAAAGCATCAAGTACGCGATTCAAAGCAGGGGCATGGTCCACACTGGCTATTTTCTCATGTTCGTATATGCTGACACCGCACAAAGACACGGCTGCGAGGAATATCAAATGCAAGCATTAGCCCAAGCCTTACAGAATTTAGGCGATTGGCTCACCCTGCATCTGACCATGTGGATTTTGGTCGGCACCGGCCTTTATCTAACTATCAGGCTACGCGGGGTTCAGTTCAGGCTGCTGCCCGCGATGGTGCGTTCCATTCTCTCCTCACGTTCGGGTGCCAGCGGGGGTATCTCCTCCTTCCAGGCCTTCACTATTTCCCTAGCCGCGCGCGTGGGTATCGGTAACGTGTTTGGTGTGGCCGCAGCCCTGATCCTGGGCGGGCCCGGCGCGGTGTTCTGGATGTGGGTAATTGCCCTGGTGGGTATGGCTACCGCTTTTGCTGAAGCCACCTTGGCCCAGATTTTCAAGGTACGCGCCGACGACGGAACTTTCCGCGGCGGCCCGGCCACCTACATGTGGCTGGGTATGGGCTCGCGTAAACTGGGCGTGCTCTTCTCCGTGCTAACCATTGCCACCTGCGGTTTTTCCATCATCATGGTGCAGTCCAACGCCATTAGTGGCATTATTGGTCCCGGTTCTAGCGTTAATGCCTCCAAGGAAGTGACGGCGGCGCTGCTGTTTGTTTTGGCGGCCCCGGTGATTTTGGGTGGTATCCGCTCTGTGGCCCGAGTTACCGAGTGGATGGCCCCCATTATGAGCGTGGTTTACCTGGCTTTGGGCCTGGGGGCGCTGGCAGTTAACTACGACCGGGTGCTGCCTGCCCTGGAAATCATTGTGGAATCTGCCTTTGGTCCGGCCCAGTTTGCCGGCGGCGTTACCGGCGGCATTATGGCGGCGCTAATCAACGGCACTAAGCGTGGCCTGTTCTCTAACGAAGCCGGTCAGGGCACCGCCCCCAACGCGGCGGCCACTGCCACCGTGGCTCACCCCATCCAGCAGGGCCTGGTGCAGTCCCTGGGCGTGTTTGTGGACACCATCATTGTGTGCACCATGACCGCCATCGTGATTTTGAGTGCGGGTAGTTCGGTTTACACCCCCGGCGCGCTAGACCCCAGCCAGGCCGCGAGCCTGACCCAAAAAGCTGTGGTTTCCGCCCTGGGCGGCTGGGCTGAGATTCCCATGGCCCTAATCATTACCGTGCTGGCTTTCTCCTCAGTGCTGGCCGCCGCCTCCTACTCTGAGGTGGCCGTTAACTTCATCAGCCCCCAAAAGGGCGGACGCATTTTTGTGCGCGTGCTATCGGTAGTTAGCACCGTGCTGGGCGCCCTGGCCACGCTGGAACTGGTGTGGAACTCGGTGGATGTAATGATGGCCATCATGACCGCCACCAACCTGCTGGCCCTGATTTGGTTGGCCAAGTGGGTCTCTGGCGCCCTGCGTGACTGGGAGTCTCAGCGTCGCGACGGCGTCAAAACCCCCGTTTTTGTGGGTAAAAACAACCCCAATTTGCCTGCAGATGTAAAAACGAACGTGTGGGAAACGCCGGCGTCATAACCCTGAAACATAAAGCACTTAGGCTCGCAGTAGCTAATTTTTATCTCTGCGAAAGGAAGTGCCAATGTTGGCCATCGCAAAAACCGATGATTGGTTGGCTAAGCCAACCGCTGCCCTAGGGGATTTTTCCACCTACTTCTACGGCTATTTCCTGGCCTTCTTGCTGGTTGGCGTGGGGCTGTACTTCACGGCACGCATGTATGGCATCCAGTTCCGCCTCTTTAGGCACATGGTTGCTTCACTAACCAACTCGCGTGATGGGCAAGGTGGGGGTATCTCCTCCTTCCAGGCCTTCACCATTGGCCTGGCTTCACGTGTGGGTACCGGTAACATCATTGGGGTGGCGCTAGCCATCATCATGGGTGGTCCGGGCGCCGTGTTCTGGATGTGGGTAGTGGCCCTGGTGGGTATGGCTACCGCATTCGTGGAGGCCACCTTGGCGCAGATGTATAAGGTAGCTAACCCCGACGGTAGTTTCCGTGGGGGACCGGCCTACTACATTACGCGCGGACTGAAAATGAAGCCGTTGGCTGTGGCTTTCGCAGCGGTAATTATTTTCGTATTCGGTTTCGCCTATGAGGCCACCCAGGCTAACGCCATTTCTGTCATTATGGAGCACACTTTTAACGTGCCCACCTGGGTTACCGGTGTGGGTCTGTTGGTGATCACTGCCCCCATCATTTTTGGTGGTATGCGTCAGGTAGCTAAGGTCTCTGAGTGGATCGCCCCGATTATGGCGCTGGGTTATGTATTGCTGGCCGCAATTATTTTGCTGCTAAACATCACCGCTATTCCCGGTGCGCTGCTACAAATCTTTAAGGGTGCTTTTGGGCTAGACCAGGCCCTGGCTGGTATGGCTGGTGGTTTTACCGCCGCCGCCCTAAACGGTATTAAGCGTGGTTTGTTCTCCAACGAGGCCGGTGAGGGCTCGGTGCCTAACGCCGCCGCTGCCGCCACCACCGCCCACCCGGTTAACCAGGGTTTCATCCAGTCCATGGGTGTATTTGTGGACACCTTGCTGGTGTGTACCGCCACCGCCCTGATTGTGCTGCTGTCTGGGGTTTACAACCCGGCCGCTGCCCGCACGGGTCAGTTCAGCGCCGGCACGCTCACCTCAATTTCGGTAACTTCGCAGCTAGGTGGCTGGGCCCAGTACCTGATGGTCGCCATGATTTTCGTGTTCGCCTACTCCTCGCTGCTGGGTAACTACACCTACGCGGAAATCAACGACTCCTTCCTGCGTGGGGCCACCAAGAAGCTCAACCACACTTGGCTGCGGGTAATGATCCTGGTTGCCACCTATGTGGGTGCGGTAGCTTCCCTGGACTTCGTGTGGAACCTGGCCGACGTGGTTATGGGCATCATGGCTACCATCAACATCTTCGCTATCACCATTATGGGCCGCTGGGCCTTTGGGGCTTTACGTGACTGGGAAAGCCAGTACGCCCAGCTTAAGGCCGGCGAGATTGATGAGATTCGGTTTGTCTCTACCGACAACAAATTCTTGCCTGGCAAGCTCCCCGGCGACGTGTGGTCTAGCGAAAACGCTGGCGTACACGTAAATGATCGCGCTGAGGCTTAAGGCCTGCGTGATTGTGCTGGCGCTAAGCGGCTACTAAATGCCCCCTTGGCCCTTTGTGGCATCTGATTGTGGCCCTTAAGGGGCGTGGCTGCTTAGCGCTGGTTTAAATGTCGACGTCGGCTCTGGCTGGTTTTAGCCGCTAAGGGTCGACGTCAGCGTTAGACTGAAGCCATGATTTTGGCTCGCTTTACTAGCGGTGATGAACCCCGCTACGGCATTGTGCAGGGCTTGGATTACACCGAACGCTGCGATTTAGATTTCCCCGACACTGCGCGACTAGTGGTCCTCAAAGGTGACCCGCTATTTGGCACCCCTGAGGCTACCGGTGAAGTTATCGCGCTAAACGAGGTGCGTCTGCTCTCGCCGGTTATTCCCCGCTCTAAAGTGGTGGGGCTAGGTTCCACCTACGACGGCGAAGCGGGCTCACTAACCGAGCCGCCTTTCGTTTTCCTCAAGCCCAACACCGCCGTGATCGGCACCGACACCCCAATTATTAAGCCCGACTGGTCACAGACTTTGGTGCATGAGGCAGAGCTAGCCATCATTATTAAAGACCTGTGTAAGGATGTGGACCCCGCCGACGCCGCCCACCACGTGCTGGGTTACACGGTAGCTAATGATGTGGCCGCCCCCAGCGACAATATTGTGCGTTCTAAGTCTTTTGACACCGCCTGCCCGCTAGGTCCGTGGATTTATGTGCCCGAAGCCGACGACGAATTCAACCCGGCTAACGCCCACGTAACCCTACGCATTGACGGCGAGGTAGTGGGGGAGGGCAACACCGCCAACCTGAACGTCAGCATTGAAAATATTGTGGCCAGTGTCTCACGCATGTTTACGTTACTGCCTGGAGATGTGATCCTAACTGGCGCAGCTGCCTATGCAAAAGATGTTCCTGTCGGCGTGGGCATTGCGGCGCAGATCGATGGACTGGGTAGAATCGCTAGCGTAGTGCGCTAAGCACGCTTAGCGCTCCTGAAAAATTTAGGGGCGCAAAAAATGTAGGCCGCCTAAGTTGCCCCTTAACTTAGGCGGCCTACCTCTATCCGGTAGCCGGTTTTAGTTCAACTTGTTCACTGCGGCGCTGATTTGCTCCACAGTTTGGCGCTCAATGGCGTGGCCAGTAGCCATGTTCAGGCGGGCAAAATGCTCATACCCATGGCCACAGTCAGCCCCGTCAGTCAGGGCCACGCCGGCGTTTTCGCGCAGCCAGGTGGTAGGCGAGCCCTTAACGCCGCGCTCTAGCAGGCTAGAGCAGTCCACCCAGCCCAAGTAGGTTCCCTGGGGAACATCCATGTGTAGCCCCACCTTGGCCAGCTCCTGGCTAACTAGCTGCGCATTTTCATGCACGTAGCTAGAAACCTCGCGTACCCAATACTGTGCCTGGGTGAAAGCCGCCGTAGCCGCACGCACACCCAAAGGACCAGCGTGGTGGGCGACGTCGTCGGCAATGGGGCGCCAAGCCTGACGCACCTTGCCATCCAAAATCAGCTGCGCCGCACCCAAAGCCGGCACATTCCAGCCCTTAGAAGCCGAAGTGGCGGTCCAGGTCAGATCCGGGTCAGCCGCCGACCGCAGCGGGTAGGGGTGGTGCTTGGCCTCAGGGGAGAGCAGTAGGGGCGCGTGAATCTCGTCATTAAAGACGGGCACGCCATACTTAGCGGAAAGCTGCGCCACCTTATCTAACTCAGCCTCGGTAAGCACACGCCCCACCGGGTTCCAGGGGTTGCACAAAATAAACAGGCTGGCCCCACGCGACATAGCCGCTTCAATACCCTCAAAATCTAGCTGCCAGGTGCCCTCGGCATAAATGCTAGGCACCTGCACGGCCTGAAAACCGCAGGCCGGAATGGTTTTAAGGAAGGTCATGTAGGCCGGGGTGGGCACAATAACCGGCTTAGATTTGTCGCAGAAATCCGTCAAAATACGGCGCAGCGCCATGATCACGTCATGCACCACAAAAATCTTGTCCGGATCCAAATCCCAGCCATAGTTACGGCGTGAATAGGCGGCCAAAGCCCGCTCACATTCAACCAGCAGGCCATCTGGCATGTAACCTAGCTCGCCTACATCAACAGCCTGCTTAATGGCCTCGGCCACTTCAGGGGCAATACCTAAATCCATTTCGGCCACCCAGGCACCAATGGTCCCGGGCCAGCGCGTCCATTTCAAAGAGCCGCGCTCACGCATTTGCTGCGCGGTTAACGAATCCCAAGGTGTAATAGTGCTCATAAGCTAACTGTACGCCCCAACCTAAGTAGGGCAAGGCCGGCGGCGGTAGGCTTAAGACATTATGAGTGAGCTAACCCAGGCATCAGCCGCCCACGCCCTGCCCACCGGCAGTGATATTCGCGTACGTTTTTGTCCTTCCCCCACCGGTACCCCCCACGTCGGTATGGTGCGTACCTGTCTATTTAACTGGGCTTATGCCCGTCACGTAGGTGGCACCTTCGTTTTCCGTATCGAAGACACCGACGCTGCCCGTGACTCTGAAGAATCCTTTGACGCCATCCTAGACTCGCTGCGCTGGCTGCACCTGGACTGGGATGAGGGCGTTGGCAAGGGTGGCCCACACGAGCCCTACCGCCAGTCCCAGCGCATGGACCTGTACAAGCAGGTGGCCAAGGAGCTGCTAGAAGCCGGCTACCTCTACGAGTCCTACTCCACCCCCGAAGAGGTTGAAGCCCGCCACCGTGCCAAGGGTGAAGACCCCAAACTGGGCTATGACGGATTTGACCGCAACCTCAGCGCCGAGCAGATTGAGGCCTATCGCGCCCAAGGGCGCCAGCCGGTGCTACGCGTACGTATGCCCGATGAAGACATCACCTTCACTGACCTGGTGCGCGGCGAGATCACCTTCAAGGCCGGCTCCGTGCCCGACTATGTAGTAGTGCGCGCTAACGGTGACCCGCTATACACCCTGGTGAACCCGGTTGACGACGCCGAAATGGGCATCACCCACGTGCTGCGCGGCGAGGACCTACTATCCTCCACCCCCCGCCAGATTGTGCTCTACCAGGCCCTAATCGCCATTGGCCGAGCCCAGTTCATCCCCGCCTTTGGACACCTGCCCTACGTAATGGGTGAGGGCAACAAGAAGCTATCCAAGCGTGACCCTTCCTCCAACCTGCTGCTGCACCGCCGAAACGGCATGATCCCTGAGGGTCTGCTCAACTACCTGGCCCTACTGGGTTGGTCGCTGAGCAAGGATGAGGACATCTTCACCCCCGAGCAGCTGGTGGCCGCCTTCGACATTCACGACGTCAACCCCAACCCGGCCCGCTTTGACCCCAAGAAGTGTGTGGCTATTAACGCTGAGCACGTGCGCCGCCTGGAGGGGGAGGACTTCCGTAACCGCCTGGTGCCCTACCTCTACGACCTCTACGCCCCGGCCGAGGAAGCCCAAGCCCTGGTTAGCGCCCCCGAATTTGACCAGCTAACCGCCCGTGAGCAGGAGATTCTAACCGCCGCCGCGCCGCTTATCCAGACCCGCGTGCAGCTACTAGGTGAGGCTCGCGGCATGCTGGGCTTCTTCTTTACCGACGCCGCCGCCCTGGACTACGACGAAAAGTCTTTCGCCAAGCTGGTAAAGAACCCTGAGACTATAGCCGCCAACCAGCAGGCCCTGCAGGTAGCTGACCAAGCGCTGCGCTCCCTGGAGCAGTGGAACCACGACGCTCTACAGCAGGCGCTGCGTCAGGCTCTAGTTGAGGGCCTGGGGCTCAAGCCGCGCGTCGCTTTCGGGGCGCTGCGCGTAGCCGTAACCGGCCGCCAGGTCTCCCCGCCGCTATTTGAGTCCATGGAAATCCTGGGTAAGGAGCTAACCATGGCCCGAATTGAAGCACTTTTGGCTGCAATTTCAGAGTAAAAACCAAATGTGCTTAGGGTCACGCTAAAAAAATTTGGCAAGCGGGGCAAAGATCCGATAGATTCTTACCCGTTGCGCCGACGGGGCAAGCCCAAAAGGTTTGTGTCGCAGCGTGAACCCCTTGGGGTATGGTGTAATTGGCAACACAGCTGATTCTGGTTCAGCCATTCTAGGTTC
>CAJZDJ010000047.1 GCA_915063485.1 uncultured Actinomyces sp. | reverse complement strand
CCCCGTCTGCTCCCGGCCCGCTTAGTCCAGGCCCCGGTTTTGCTCCCGGCCCTGCTTTTTCTCAACGACGCCACCCCGCGCACAGCCTGCCACCACCTATCGCGAACACTCTACGTAACTCACCACCTGCTACCTTCAAAGCCGAGCCAAGCAGTGTGGCTTACCCACTAGCAGCAGACTGACATTTTTAGAGCGCTGAAACCTAAAGACATCTAGGCCCCAGAATCTGATCTTGATTCTGGGGCCACATTCTCAACGTCACACATTATTCTATGTAAGGGTGAGGTCACGCAGATAGGTGCGTACTACATCGGTAGTGAGATGAAGAGCTGCTGCCGTATCTGCAGTAGTGGTGTGTTCATCCATCATGAAAAGGACTTTGCGAAGTAGTTGAGATTGCTCCCGTTGAATACCGTCTGGTTCCGCAGAACGGTAACCACGCTGCGAAAGCTCAATGACCACGCTACGATACTGCCAGTCAGACAACAGCTTAAGATCATGCAGCCTTCGGGCCATGGCCATGGCTGAAACCTGCCAGTATTTCTTCGCTTTAAGAATGCGCTCTACGGGGGCACCATTCATAGATTGTGTATAGATGCGCGAAGCAGGCATAAGGAAAGCTGAGGCAAACGAGTCAGCCTGCCTCTCCCTTTCCTTTGAGTTAGCGCTGTCTGCCGGCACACCAGCATGCAGCACTAGATGCCCCAATTCATGAGCAAGATCAAAGCGCTGACGCTCAGCAGTTTTAACAGTCGATACAAATATGTATGACACACCGTCACGACTAAAACAAAATGCGTCAACATCCTTACAGCGATGGTCTAAAGAAAGTATACGGACTCCTTTAGACTCCAAGAGACTCATCATGTCAGCTATAGGTCTATCAGCTAGATGCCACTGAGCACGCACCTCTTCTGCAGCCTGCTCCGGCGTTGCGTCGTCTATCTCGGGGACCTGCAGGTCTGGCAGCTTAAATGACGATTCAATGACACCAAAAAACTCGACCGCCATCTGAGCGGCCCCCATAGCTGCGCGTTGTTGACATTTAGAAGTTTTCGATGCCTTACGGAAACTCACCTCTTCCATAGGCACTTCATCCATATCGGGAAGGTAGAAAAACTCTGGACGTACACCAAGAGCATCAGCAAGACGCTCCTTAGCCTCAGCAAGAGGAGCACGACGTCCATTCTCATAAGCCGTCAACGTAGACACTGAGATATTCGCAGCATCTGCAAGATCAGCGCGCGTCAACATCAACCTTTCACGTGCCCATCGAAGCCTAGATGGCGTAAACGTATCCCCTGTCGGGACAGACTTAAGAGACGCGCATCCACGTCCACGATGCATCCGGGGAGGTTCTTGAGAACGTCCCCCTTGAATTACGTCGAAGGTCCTCATGGCCGTCTTTCTACAGACACATCAAATGTGCTGCCTTCTTCATCCTCATTAGCCTCAATTGGCTCCTCATTAAGGACAAGCGGAGGCAAAATAATGCGTTCTCCCCAGATGATATGCCCATTATTATCCACACCTGAAGCTTGCGTAACCTCAAGCTTCAGGGTGTTTTCCGATCTCTCGTGAAGAAGGAAATACACCTTCTCCTCATTCCTAGTAGCTGCCCCCTCTTCACCCAACTCTAGTAATTCACCTGACTTGCCTAGCAGAGTCAACTGTTTCTGCCCTGCTTCGTCACCGCTAAACAGCTCACACGTAACAGGACCTACAGGCGGCACAATAGGCTGCTGAGACAGATCTCCAACTCCAGATGCAGACCTAAGGATAAGTACTAATTGCTTCTCTGAGTGAACTAAACGAACCTGGTTCTGAACATCCAGTTTTTCCCATCGCCCCTCCACTACCAAACGCATTGCTAGCTTTTCGACGCCATCTGTATACACATCCATCCCAGAAGCTGAGTTAGGCGCCAGAGCCGTCCTACCCCTAGAACGCGAAAACCCGGAACGCATGGCATCGTGAATAACAGACACAGTTAAGTCCAGCTCTGCAAGCTGTTCATCTACCGTAATTTCAAAGGTGCTTTGCGCACTTGGATTAAACATGTGAAGGTCTTTCCATAAGACGATGTGTACATAAAACACCACCACGTTCGTGGTCTTAAAAATTGTACAAGCTGGTGATCGTGGTCCGCCACCCCCTGTCTTGCATCCGAGTCGGAAACAAAAAATCCCGCCACGCATTGCATGACGGGAATTAGTGGCGGTAGCGCCGGGATTCGAACCCGGGGTGGCTTGCACCACACAGCATTTCGAGTGCTGCACCTTCGGCCGCTCGGACACGCTACCTCGGCTGCCCAATTTACCGGAGATTACAGCCAATACGCAAACCTTACTTACCCAGCCACACTCACATAGAAAGTGCACGCCCCAAACCAGGCACGCAGGCAGTGACAGCGGCCAGGGCGACGTCGGACCCTGAAGCCAACCACACTCGCTAGCGGCGCTGGGCGAAAAAATCCTCTAGCAGCGCCTGTGCCTGGCGCTGACGCAACCCCGCTAGCACCTCCAGGCGGTGTGTGGCACGCACATCTCGCACCAAGTCACGCTGCGAGCCGCAAGCCCCGGTTTTTGGCTCCCAGGCGGCAAACACCACCCGCTCCAGGCGGGCCAAAAGCATAGCCCCCGCACACATCGCACACGGCTCCAAAGTCACCACCAGGGTGCAGCCCTCCAAATGACTCGTACCCAACTTGGCCCCGGCGCTACGCAGCGCCAAAATTTCGGCGTGAGCGGTGGGGTCATTGAGTTCCTCGCGACGGTTGCGGCCCTGGGAAATAACTTCGCCGTCGTCGTTAATTACCACGGCACCTACCGGCACCTCCCCCAAATGCGCAGATAAAGCCGCCTGATGCAGCGCCAAATCCATGGCCGGGCCATATTTTTCCGCCTGAATAGCGCCGGTCAAAGCCTCCCCGGGCAACTGCCCCGCGCCCTCATTTTCATAGTTATGCATCAGCCACCTCCCTGCAATTACGGGCTAAGGTCAGCCTACCCGCTAGCTCAAGGCCCGCCCTAACCGTAAACTTGCACTATGCGTGTTCATGTTGCAGACCATCCCCTAATTGACCACAAGCTTTCTGTTCTACGTAATAAGGAGACCCCTTCTCCCGTATTCCGCCAGCTCGCAGACGAGCTAGTTACCCTACTGGCCTATGAGGCCACCCGCGAGGTACACACCGAAGAAATCGATGTAGTCACCCCTGTGGCCACCGCCCACTGCCGCCGCATTGCCGACCCGCGCCCCATGGTGGTACCGATCCTGCGCGCCGGCCTAGGCATGCTTGAAGGCATGACTCGCCTACTGCCCACCGCTGAGGTTGGCTTCCTGGGCATGAGCCGCAACGAGAAGACCCTAGAGATCGAAACCTACGCCAACCGCCTACCCCAGGATCTGTCTGGCCGCCAGGTGTTCGTTGTGGATCCGATGCTAGCCACCGGTCACACCCTAATCGCCGCCATTGAATACCTGCTTGAGCGTGGCGCCAAGGACGTAACCGCCCTGTTCCTGCTGGCCGCCCCCGAGGGTCTCAAGGCCGTTGAGGAAGCCGTGGGAGATCGCGCCAACGTTACCATCGTGGTTGCTGCTGTGGATGACCACCTCAACGAAAACGCTTACATCGTCCCCGGCCTGGGCGACGCCGGCGACCGCCTCTACGGCGTAGTTGACTGACCCGCTAACCGGCGCCGGCAGCTAGCGGCCTGCAACTGCGGTGGCGCGGTAGGCACCCCGGTTGCCCTCCGGCCGATTACAGGCCGGCGCCACCAACTGCACTAATACAAAAGGTGTGGCCCCTAGGGGCCACACCTTTTTATTATCTAACGCTGTGCCTAATGCCGGGCTAGTGCTGCCCGGGCATTAGGCACCTGTGCATCAGAATGCGGGGATAACCGAGGAGTCAGTCCACTTTTCCTGGATGAACTTCTTGACCTCAGCGCTGTTCAGTAGCTTGGCCAGCTTCTTGAGCTGCTCATTGTCCTTATCCTCCTCGCGCACCACCAGCAGGTTGGCGTAGGGGGAGTTGGTGCCGCTCTCCAGCAGCAGGGCGTCCTTGGCCGGGTTCTTCTTAGCAGCCAGGGCGTAGTTACCGTTTAGCACCACCAGGTCGGCGTCGTCGAGGTTACGAGCGGTCTGGGCGCCCTCCACCAGGGTGAACTTCAGGTTCTTGGGGTTGGAGGTGACGTCGGTGTCGGTGGGCAGGTCAACCTTGGGGTCCAGGGTGATCAGCTTGGCGGTTTCCAGTAGCTTCAGGCCACGGGCAGTGTTAGCCGGGTCAGAGTTGAGCACTACCTTGGCGCCGCTGGGCAGGTCAGCCAGCTTCTTGTGCTTGTTGGAGTACAGGCCCATGGGCTCAACGTGCACCTTGGCCAGGGACTCGAACTTGTAGCCCTTCTCCTTTTCCTGCAGCTCCAGGAAGTTGGGGGTCTGGTAGAAGTTGGCGGCTAGGGAGCCGTCAGCCAGAGAGGAGTTAGGGGTCTGGTAGTCGTCGATCTGCTTGATCTCTAGGTTCAGGTTTTCCTTCTTGGCCAGGTTGGACTGGACGAACTCTAGGATGTCGCCGTGCGGTACCGGGGAGCAGCCGATCTTGATGGTGTAGGTGCCGTCCTTCTCGGTGATGCCCTTGGGTAGGGAGTCGCCGCCCTTCTTCTTGGAGGAGCCGCAGGCGGCTAGTACGGCGGCGCTGGCGGCCACTAGCGAGCCAGCGGTGAAGCTACGACGAGAAATTAGTGCAGTTGCCATGATTTTGTTCCTTGTGAATTTAGGTGGGGAAAGTAGTTCTGGTGGCGCCGCGTGCCAGCCGGTTTAAGGCTGCTGTCGCGTTAAGCGCTGGTTTAGGGGCGACGCCGCAAGGCGCCTTGGGTGGTGCCGCTTGGCTGTTGCGCGCCCCAGTTTGGTTGGCACTGGGGGCACCAAGCTGTATTGGATCAGCGGTGGTCAGCCAAGCGGCTGAGCATATCGCCAACCACCTGGATGACGCCCACAATGAGCACGATGACGATTACCGTCAGGATCATTACGTCGTTTTGGTAGCGCTGGTAGCCGTATTGCAAGGCCAGGGCACCCAGGCCACCGGCACCAATTGAGGCCGCCATTGCCGAGTAACCCAGCAAGGTCACCAAGGTGACTGTGGCCGCCTGGATCAGGCTGGGCAGGGCTTCACGTACCAGCACACCAAAGGTGATTTGGATGCGGGAGGCCCCCAGCATCAGGGCCGCTTCGATTTTTCCTTGCTCGACGCCGTCGAGCGCAGTTTCCGCCAAACGCGCGTAGAAGGGGATAGCCCCAATGGTTAGCGGGACTGCCGCCGCCTGCCAACTGGTGGTGTCGCTAACCAGCAGGCGGGTAAGCGGGATGATAGCGATCATTAAGATCAAGAAGGGCATGGAACGCCCCACGTTAACAATGGCGCTAAGTACCTGGTAAACCGCCTGGTTGCGGGTCAGGCCACGGTGACCGGTAGACACTAGGGCAATGCCCAGCGCTAAACCCAGCACCACGGTGATAGCGCCAGAAACGAAAGTCATGTACAGGGTCTCGTCAATTGCCGGACCCATCTTCAAACGCACGGCTCGGTTATCGAACCAGGTACCTTCACCAAAAGCACCCGTGAGCCCGGTGGCGTCGGAGATGTCCAGGAAACGATCCCATAGCCATTCACCGATTCCCATCACGCTGCCACCTCCTTGCTAGTGTCGCGCAAACTTGGCTTGGCCCCAGCGTCAGCCAAGGCATCGATTAGGCCCTGGGCGCGGCTGGGTTCAACGGTAATTGCCAGGCGGCCGATCTGGGCCCCCGCAATGGTCTGGAATACGCCCCCGGCCACGTCACCGCCACGGTCAGCGGCAATGTTCAGGATCTTGGCGGCTGCGGGTTGGCCCTTCTTGGCAGTAATAGCCAGGTCGACGACGACGTCGCCGCGCCCGAGCACTTTCTCGCTAACTTCCGGTAGCGGTACCAGTTCACGCGAAAGTCGCGAATCTACCCGGGAAACTACCTCGTCAATGGGGCCACCTTCGACGATCTGGCCGGCTTCAAGCAGGCTGACAGAGTCGCAAATGGAGCGCACTACGCTCATTTCGTGGGTAATGATCACTACGGTTACGCCCAGGGTGTCGCGGGCGGAGCGGATCAGATCCAAGATAGAGCGGGTGGTTTCGGGGTCTAGGGCACTGGTAGGCTCGTCGCACAGCAGCACACTGGGCTCATCGGCCAGGGCGCGAGCAATACCCACACGCTGCTTTTGGCCACCCGATAGCTGCGAAGGGTAGGAGTCGGCGCGATCAGTTAGACCCACCAGGTCCAGCATTTTGCTTACACGCTCACGGCGGTAACCGTGGGGGGCACGAGCCAAAGCCAGGGGGTAAGCCACGTTCTGTACGGTGGTTAGCGCGTCCATCAGGTTGGCGTGCTGGAACACCATGCCGATCTTGCGGCGGGCTTCACGCAGGTCACGTTGATTTAGGTCAGACAGGTTCTGGCCGTCTACGGTAATGACGCCGCTGGTAGGGGTTTCTAGTGCGGTTAGACAACGCACTAGGGTGGATTTACCAGCCCCAGAGGTACCTACAATGCCGTGGATTGTGCCCGCTGCAACCTCAAGATTTAAGCCGTTTAGTGCACGCACTTCACGTGCAGGAGTACGCATTGAAGCAATACCCTTGGGCTTGATTTTGTATACCTTGTGGACATCACGCAGCGACAACATAGATTGCTGCTGATTTACTTCTGGTTGACTCATGTTCACCTCCATCGTTCCTGGCAGTAGCACCCGCACCCAAAATGGGGGGTTGCTGCAGCTTCAACGATCCAGGTCTCTCGGCTGCTCTTGATGGTCTGTCTAAATTCAGGCTAAGCGGGTATAAGGTCCCTTGGCAAGCTTTACCTTTGTGATGTCTACAATATGGACATTAATTTTTTAAGGGTATTTATAGCGCTAGCTGTTGACCTGGGCTTATAGCCAAATTTATAAGCGTTCACGCTAAAACCTGCCCATGGGCGAGCATAGGCGCACACGAGAGCGCATGGGCGCCGCTGTGCGGGGCACGCGCGGGACGTGGCAAAGACACGCGCAGGGCGCACGCAACCCGCCGTCGTCAGAACAGGACACACAGCCCGACGGCGTCGGCTTTAACGCGGACTGGACGTGGCCTTATCAGGGCGAGCCGTAGAGGCGCTACTTGGGGCGGGCGTGGCCGACGTAGGACTCTGGTTAGCGCGCTTGGAGCCCTTCGTGGCCTTGCCTTTAGTGGCCTTAGCCTTCTTGCTAGTGGCTTTAGTGGCCGTGGCGGTGGGAGTGGCACTAGCTTTGGGCTCTTTAGCCGCAATCCAGATAGGCAGCCGGTCGATCACCTGCCGCGCCACCGCCTGCAACCATAGCGGCGAAGGCAAAGTGGTGTTGTCGCGCGCCGCCAGGATCATAACCAGGCAGTAACGCGCCCCCTCCGGACTGGTCAGCACCCAGGTCATAGCTAGTTGGCCGGGCGATTCGGCACCCACATAGGTGGCGTAAGTCCACTGGCTAGAGTCGATATGCACACCGTTTTCAACCACCATGGCGTTACGCAGCAAAGTATCGGCGTTAACGTCACGCTGGCTCAGCTGCCCTAAATAACTTTGCACACGGCAAATCTCACGGGCAGAGGCAAACCAGCCGATCCCCTCCGGCCACAGCACATCCTGGTAGCGGTTCGGATCCATGGCCACGCTGCCGCGCGAAAGCGAGTTCACCAAAGCGGTATGCAGAGCCTGGCGCTTCTGCTCAGGCTGCTTATTGGCCTCACGCCAATAAAACCGCAAATCCGAGTCTGACCAGGCAATTTGCCCCACCGCGCGAGGCGTAAGCAAAGGCGAGAAAGAGGTTAAATCCTGTTTGCCAGTGTTTTGAGCAGCGGCGCGGATCCCATCGGCCCCCACCGTCTTCATCAACATGGTGGCGCTAGTGGGGTCAGATTCGTGGATAGTGTGGGAGGCCACCACCCGCAGAGGATATTTCTTGCCAATCATGGTGGCGTCATTACGGCCATAACCTTGCGCAATCATGGACGGCAAGACAGTAGCGTCCTGGTTAATCTCGACGCCGCCGTCGATCACGGCCTCCCCCACCCCAGCCAGGGTGTAAAGGTCTACCAGGCGCCCAATTGGCATCTGATCATCGGCGTTAGACAGCGTCAAGGGTGAGCCGCAACCATTTAAAGTATCGATGCGGGCAACCAAAAAACTGCTTTGGTAGCGCGGCTGGGAGGCTGCAGCCGCACGACGCACGCTAGCGCCGTCGTCACCAGCCTCATTAAGTGCGCGAGCCAAACTAGCCTCATCGGTGATAACCGGAACCCTGCCAATGCGTCCAAAGGTCAGCGAAACAATCTGGCTGCGCGAATCGGCCATCAAATCAATACTGATCTGCCTGCCATTAGAGTCCTGCACCCCAATTAGCAGGCGGTTACCGCTGTCCTCATAGCCGAGCATCGTATATGGGCCAGCCGCACGCAGTTTCGTGAGAGAGTTGTAAAGGTTGCTAGACGGTGTCTGCTTAAGTAATGATTGCGAAAAATGCGAGCGGATCTGCGCCTGAGTAATGCTCTTGGAGTTAGAAATGCTGTAAAGCAGCCAGCTAGCCGCCACCCCCGCCGGCGTCGTGGGCATATCCCGTACCACCTCAGCCTTATAGGTTGCGGTAGGAGCCGGCGCCACTCGCGGCTGGCTAGGCCCGCAACCAGCCAGCAGCGCCAACGCGCACGCCGCCACTGTCACGGTTTGCAGCTTACGGCGGGTTTTTGAGTGTGCATTAACGCGCAACTTACGCCCCGCAACGGCGACGACGTGTGCCGACGTCGTGCTGACGCGTACTGCCGTGGAACTGACGCGTGCCGACGTCGTGCCAAGGGCACCCAGAAGCCTAGCTTTAGCAGCCATTAAGGCTCCTGCACCTCAACCAGCTGAGCCAGATTCTTCGACAAAACCTCACTGACACGCTCAACCACATCCAAGGTGTCGCGAAAATCGTCCTCATCCCCATACCAAGGGTCTGGCACATTCAAGCCCGCCAGGCTCTGCCCCTGCCAGGATGCCTCCACCTGCTCGCGGCAGTGCGGGTCATAGATGCGGTAAAGCTGTACGCGGCCCGGGTCTACGCCCAGCTTCTGGGCGCGACGAACCAGCTCACGCTGATGACTGGCAGTCATGGCTAGCAGCAGGTCAGCTTGACGCAGCTGGGTGTCAGTAATCTGGGCAGCCCGGTGCGTGCTAATGTCACCGCCCTTATAGCCCTGCTCACGCAGCAGGCGGGCAGCGCGATAATCAATCGGGTTACCCTGCTCCTCATTAGAAACCCCGGCAGAGCTAACCTCCACCTCACTTACCCCCAGCTCACGCAGGCGCTGCGCCAGCACAATCTGGGCCATAGCCGAGCGACAAATATTGCCGGTACACACCATAACCACACGGTAAGGCAGGCGTTCAAACGCCGGAAGTAAAGAAAGGTATGACATAGCCACGCCCTTATTATTCCACGTAAGACTAAACTTGCCTCATGAGTCACAAACCAAGCGCGATTGACGCCATCGCCAACGAGTACACCGCCAAGGTAATTGAGCTTTCACCGATGACTGGCTCCTCCACCGGCCTAGGTGAGCGCCACGACGTCCTAGACGACTTCTCCCCCCAGGGTCTAGACGCATACACCCAGCTAGACCGCGAAACCCTAGCCAAGCTGGATGAAGTAACCCCCACCGACGCCGTCGATGAAGTAACCGTAGCCGCCATGCGCGAACGCCTAGGGCTATCGATTGAGCTAGCCGAAGCCGGCGAGCCGCTACGCAACCTCAACAACATCGCCTCCACCTCGCAGGATATCCGCGACCTATTTGACCTGCTACCCACCGAGTCCGAGCAAGACTGGGCCAACATCTGCGCCCGCCTAGGCGATGTCAAGCGAGCCCTGGGCGGTCACGTCGAATCCCTGCGCCTAGCCGCCAGCCGTGGGCAGGTAGCCGCCGCCCGCCAGGTGCGCGCCGTGGCCGGGCAAGCCCACAACCAGGCCGGCGAGTCCTCCTCCTTCCTGGCCCTAGTGTCCGGCCCCGAAACCCAGTCCCTGCCAGAGTCCCTACGCAAAGAGCTAGCCGCCAACGCCGCCAGCGCCCAGGCAGCCTACGGCGACTTCGCTAACTTCCTGGAGACCGAGCTGCTGCCCCAGGCGGGCGAGCAGGACGGCGTCGGGCGTGAACGCTACCAGCTGTTCTCGCGCGAATTCCTAGGCGCCACCATTGACCTAGACGAAACCTACGAGTGGGGCCGCGAGCGCCTGGCCGCCATCGACGCTGAGCAGCGCGAACTGGCCCGCGAGCTGTACGGCGAGGGCGTCAGCGTGCAGGAAGCCCTCAAGCGCCTGGACGAGGAGCCGCGCTACCAGCAGCACGGCACCGACGCGCTGAAGAAGTGGATGCAGGAAACCGCCGACGCCGCCGTGGCCGGCCTAAACGGCACCCACTTTGACATTCCCGCCCCACTGCAGCGCATCGAATGCTGCATTGCCCCCTCCTCCACCGGCGGTATCTACTACACCGGCCCTTCCGATGACTTCTCGCGTCCGGGGCGTATGTGGTGGTCTGTGCCCGCCGGCACCACCGTGTTTAACACCTGGCAGGAGCGCACCACCGTGTTCCACGAGGGTGTTCCCGGCCACCACCTGCAGCTGGGTATGCAGACCTACCTGCGCGATGAGCTCAACGACTGGCGCCGTCACCTGTGCTGGGTTTCTGGGCACGGTGAGGGCTGGGCGCTTTACGCTGAGCGCCTCATGGCCGATCTGGGCTGGCAGGATGATCTGGGTGACCGTATGGGTATGCTCGACTCTCAGCGTCTGCGTGCGGCCCGCGTGGTGCTAGACATTGGTGTGCACACCGGCAAGCAGCGCCCATCTGAGCTGGCGGCTCTGCCCGGGGTTGGCGAGGGTAAGTGGGATCGTGACAGTGCCTGGGCTTACTTGACCCACAATGTGGCTATGGCTGAGGGCTTCTTGTCCTTTGAGCTGGAGCGTTACCTGGGGTGGCCGGGGCAGGCGCCGGCTTACGCGGTGGGTCAGCGTCTGTGGGAGTCTATTCGCGACGACGCCGCCGCTAAGGCCGCCCGTGAAGGCAAGGAGTTCTCGCTTAAGGAATTCCACTCTCGCGCTCTGGCTATTGGTAGCGTGGGCCTGGATGTGCTGCGTGAGGCGCTAGCCTGAACACCCGCGCCGGGCGCCGTCGTCGTAGAAACTGCGTCGACGGCGCCGCCTTGCAGTATGACCGGTCTGGGTACGGACCGGCGGCCAGGGCCACGGCCCTTGGTTCACAAATACTGACATTTCGTCCCCTCCCTATAAAACCCCATGAATTTTTTATAGGGAGGGGACGATTTTGCCTGTATTTGTAATGCCTGTATTTACTTCTCCCAGAAGGAGGCCACGTCCACTACCCCACCGCTGGCCTCAAAGTCGGCGCGTACAGCCGCGCGCAGCTGGGGGTCGCTTAGGTAATCCAGGGCCACACTGGCCAGGCCCCAAGCCCCATCCACAGCCGCGCGGTCGCCCTGCGGCGAGCCAGCCGCCGTCGCGAATTCATGAGTGTGCAGGGCCGTACCCTCGGGGGCAATCTTAATCAGCGGGTGAATCCCGGGCACGCGCTGAGACACATTGCCAAAATCAGTGCCCGCCGCAATCACCTCAGTAATCACCCCACGCGGCAGCACCGTGCGTCCGGCCGTGTTCTGCGCCCGCACCCAAGCCTGGCTAAGCGGACCATTGGCACGCACCGGCATCTCATTGGTGGTTTCACCGGTAAGGATCTCCACCCCACAGCCGGTAGCCAGAGCGGCGCCCCGGAACACATCCTCCACCCGCGCCACCAGGTCGCGCAGTGTGGCAGAGTCCAGCGAACGCACAATCACGCTCATTTCCGCCCGCTCAGGCACCACATTGGGCACCAGCCCACCGTCGGTAACCACCGCATGCATACGGTCTGAGGGCAGCATATGCTGACGCAGCAAACCCATACCCACCTGCGCCAGCGTCACTGCATCCAGGGCGTTGCGGCCCATAAACGGGGCGCTGGCGGCGTGGGCGGAAACCCCGTGGAACACTACGCGCATCCGGCGTACCCCCAGCCAGGCCTGATCTACCAGGTCGTAGGCGTAGGAGTGGGTTTGGATGGCGGCGTCCACCCCCTCTAGCATGCCGCGCTGGGCCAGGATTTCCTTGGCGGTGTCGCATTCTTCAGCCGGGGTGGTTTGCAGGATAACCCGCCCGCCTAGCGCGCCAGGGTGACGTTTTTCCAGTTCAGCTAGGGCCAGGAAGGCCCCCACGGAGTTGGCGCACATGACGTTGTGACCGCAGCCGTGGCCCACCCCGGGTAAGGCATCGTATTCGCACAGGATCGCGATTGTGGGCTGCTTTTCGCCGTGGCCCGCGTCAGCTGCGACGACGGCGCTCGTGTCTGGTGCAGTTCCCTCCAGGGCAGCGCCGACGTTATCTGCGCTGAAGGTGACCTCTGCGCTGGAAGTGGCGCCTGCGCTGGGGCTGGCGTCAGGAGTGCTGGCACAAGGGCCGACGCCAGGAGTGCTGATACAAGCACCGATTTGGGCGCGCAGCGAGGTTTCCATGCCGAAGCTGGCGCGCTCAACCTCAATGCCGTGGGCTTGCAGCAGCTTAGCGACGGCGTCGGCGGCGTAAAACTCGTGGTAACCCACCTCGGGGTGGGCGTGAATGTCTTGGCTTAGTGCCACGATCTGCGGGCTCAACGCCTCGACCTGGGCTTTTAGTTCTTCACGCAGCTGGGGGCTGGCACCAGATTGAGGGTCCAAGGCGGTGGCGGCGGGGTTAGCTTGACGGCGTTTTTCGGTTTCTGCCGCAAGCTGGTCGTAAAAAGCCCGGCAGGGCACAGTGGGTTGGCTAAGATCGCGCATAGTTCAACTATAGGAATCTGCACACAAAACGGGCAGTGCCAGTTAAGCACTGCCCGTTGCTAGCCCTGCTTGGGACCAAACACGCTGGCCCCCAAAGCGAAGGGGAAACCAGGCTTTAGCAAGACATCGACAGCCGGACGCACAAAGCTAATCAGCTTGCCGGCGTCGAGCGCCTCACCAGCAGTCTCCACGCCGTTAATTTCCGCCCTACCCAGCAGATCAGAGTAGTTAATGCTCATATCCAAGCTAGTGACGCCGTCGGCCTTAGAGTAACCCGCCCAGCTGGGAACCTCACTCATATCCACCATGGTGACCAGGTGGAAATACATGTACCCCAACTCATCCAGGGTGGACGACACGCTCAGCAGGTGATGCGTTTGCGGGTTACCTGACTCGTGCAGCGTAAACACGGTCAGCAGCCCGTCACGTGCCCCACGCAGCAGCATCCGGGCGATATGCACACTGAAAGCGTCGGCGTCGAAAAACTCTCCCATAGCCTCCTGGTAAGGCAACGGGTCACTGATGCCGATACGGGCCCCAGGCCCCACATCCTTAATGGCGCGCTTACCTGTGGGGGTGATGGCCTTGAGCTCCAAAATGTTGCCCATTAGGCGGCCCACCTCCACCCGCTCACTCCAGCCGGCAGGGGCCCCCTCGGTGATTTCACGCTCCTCAACTAGCCCCAACCCCAGCACTTCAGCCAGGTCAATGTCGCTTTGGTGCCAGGTGATTAGCCCGTCTTCGTGCCATAGGGGGACGACGCCGTTAAAGGGCAGTCCGAAAGTTACGGTATGCATTTAGCTCCCTAGCTGAATTAGAAGTCCCAGTCTTCATCCTGGGTGGCTTCAGCGGTGCCGATGACGTAGCTGGAGCCAGAGCCGGAGAAGAAGTCGTGGTTTTCGTCAGCGTTAGGGGAAAGCGAAGCCAAAATAGCCGGGTTTACATCCGTAGAGTCAGCCGGGAACATGGCCTCATACCCCAGGTTCATTAGGGCCTTGTTGGCGTTGTAACGCAGGAACTTTTTAACGTCCTCGGTTAGGCCTAGCGGATCGTAAAGGTCCTCGGTGTACTGCTCTTCATTGTCGTAGAGCTCAAATAGCAGCTCGAAGGTGTAGTCCTTAAGCTCCTGCTGACGCTGCGGCGAAGCCTCAGCCACAGCCTGCTGGTACTTGTAACCAATGTAGTAGCCGTGCACGGCCTCGTCACGAATGATCAGGCGGATCAGGTCAGCGGTGTTGGTTAGCTTAGCGTGGCTAGACCAGTACATGGGGGCGTAGAAACCTGAGTAGAACAGGAAAGACTCCAGCATGGTGGAGGCAACCTTACGCTTTTCCGGGTCATCGCCACGGTAGTAGTTGAGGATAATGTCAGCCTTACGCTGCAGGTGGGGGTTTTCTTCACTCCAGCGGTAGGCTTCATCGATTTCCTTGGTGGACAGCAGCGTCGAGAAAATCGAGGAGTAGGAGCGCGCATGCACCGACTCCATAAAAGCAATATTGGTTAGCACCGCTTCCTCATGCGGGGTGCGCGCGTCTGGGATCAGTGAAACCGCACCCACCGTGCCCTGGATGGTGTCTAGCAGCGTCAGACCGGTAAAGACGCGGTTAGTCATGAGCTTTTCGTCTTCAGTCAAGGTGGCCCAGGAGGGCACGTCATTGCTCAGCGGAACCTTTTCAGGCAGCCAGAAGTTACCGGTGAGGCGGTCCCACACTTCAAGGTCTTTGTCATCAACCAGGCGGTTCCAGTTAATGGCCTGAACGCGGTCTAGTAGCTTGAGCTTCTCGTGATGCATTGGGACCTTCTTGAAGTGGATAGCGAGCAAAAGGCAACTCAATACTAGCCAATACCCACCCCTAAAGGGGGCTGACGCAACCAAAAAAGGCTAGCCGTCTAGATGGTCTAGACGGCTAGCGGCGAAATTATGGTTTAAGGCCACAAATTACTGTGCAGGGCCAAGCCTCACAGCATACAGCTGACACAGCCTTCTACCTCAGTGCCTTCCAGGGCTGCCTGGCGTAGACGCACGTAGTAGATGGTTTTGATGCCTTTACGCCAGGCGTAAATCTGGGCCTTGTTCAGGTCACGGGTGGTGGCGGTGTCCGGGAAAAACAAGGTTAGGCTCAGGCCCTGGTCAACGTGCTGGGTAGCCACCGCATAGGTGTCGATAATGGCCTTATAGCCAATCTCGT
>CAJZDJ010000046.1 GCA_915063485.1 uncultured Actinomyces sp. | reverse complement strand
GGCTGGCGGGATTTGAACCCACGACCCCTTGACCCCCAGTCAAGTGCGCTACCAAACTGCGCCACAGCCCGTGTGCTTACGACTTTCTCTTCGCTCGCAACGGATAAGAGACTACCGCAAGCAACCACTCAAAGGGAAATTTAAACCTAATGAGCTACGTCACTTTTATTTGGTCACTTACGCTTACGCTTCTCACGCACACGTACACCGATCTGGATAGGAGAACCAGTAAAGCCAAATTCTTCACGCAAACGGCGCTCAATAAAGCGGCGATAACCTGGGTCCAAGAAACCGGTAGTAAACAGCACTACGCGCGGCGGCGCCACCTGCACCTGCGCCCCAAACAAGATACGTGGCTGCTTACCTCCACGCAGCGGGTGCGGGTTAGCAGCCTGCAACTCCCCTAGGAAGGCGTTTAGTCGCGCCGTCGGAATACGGGTGTACCAACCCTCAAGGGCGGCGTCGAGAGCACGCACCAAACGGTTAGTGTGCCAACCGGTCTTAGCTGCCAGGTTAATATGCGGCGCCCAGGAAACGTGGGCCAGGTCTTTTTCAATCTCCCACTTAAGCTGTGCCTGGCGATCCTCATCTACCAGGTCCCACTTGTTGTTAACCAACACCAAGGCGCGACCAGCGTCAACTACCTGCTGGATTACGCGCACATCCTGCTCGCTGACCACATCAGAGCCATCCAGTAGCACCACGGCTACTTCAGCTTTTTCAATGGCAGCCTGAGTACGCAAAACCGCGTAGAAATCAGCGCCGCGAGACTGCTTGACGCGCCGGCGGATACCTGCAGTGTCAACAAACACCCACTTGCGCCCGTCAAGCTCAATGATTTCGTCAACCGGGTCACGGGTGGTGCCAGCCAACTCATTAACCACTACACGCTGCGAGCCCGCAATGGAGTTAAGCAAAGAAGACTTACCCACATTGGGGCGACCCACCAGTGCCACTCGGTGCAAGTTACCCTCAGGGGCCGGGCCAGCAACCGCGCTAACTAGAGGCAAAATTTTCATACAGGCATCTAGCACATCACCACTACCGCGCCCGTGTAGCGCGGATACAGGGTAAGGCTCTCCCAAGCCAAGATTCCACAGCGCATAGGCGTCGGCTTCCTGCGCAGAAGAATCCACCTTGTTAGCGGCCAGCACCACTGGCTTGCCAGAGCGACGCAGCAGCTTAACTACCTGGGCGTCAGTTTCGGTAATGCCCACGGTAGCATCCACTACCAGCAGCACTGCGTCAGCCATTTCGATTGCCACCTCAGCCTGGGAAGCTACCGAGGCGTCCAGCCCGGCGACATCAACTTCCCAACCGCCAGTGTCAACAATGGTGAAGTCGCGTCCAGCCCAGTGGGCCGGGTAGGAAACGCGGTCGCGAGTCACTCCGGGGCGGTCTTGAACTACTGCCTCGCGTCGCCCTAGTACACGGTTGACCAGCGTGGATTTACCTACGTTAGGGCGGCCAACCACGGCCAGCACGGGTAAACCAGCCTCATTTTTTTCTTCAGCACCGTTACGGGCGGGACCATCTAGTAACGCTAAGTCTTCAGCATCTAGATCATATTCGCTCAAAGTAGCGCGCATGGCATCGGTGCGTAGGCGCTCGCTCTCCCCCAGCGCCTGGTCTTCCTCAATGGCTGCGCGCACTAGCTCACTGACCTTTTCAACACTTTGGTTAAAGTCCAAGTTGGAGGTGTCAACTAGGGTGACGCCTTCGGGAGCCTCAAGGAATTGGGAAACTTTAGCGTCGTCGCGGTCGCGCCGTAGCACCTGGTCACGCAGAGCAGCTGCATCTACGCTCTTACCGGCGGCCTCTAACTGGGCGGCGCGGCGCTCTAGGCGAGCTTCCTCGGAGGCGGTAATTAGTAGGCGTACCTGCGCATCAGGCGCAATCACGGTGGTAATGTCGCGTCCTTCTGCCACAATGCCGCCATTGGCTGCGCCATGCTCAATCAATTCACGCTGGCGGCGACCTAGTTCAGCGCGCACATCCAGGTTTGCAGCAATCTTGGAAACTACCGCAGAGATATGCGGCTCACGAATGGCCTGGGCAATATCGGTGCCATCCACGCTTAGCCCAGGGTGCTCAGGGTCAGTGTCCATGTGTAGAGGCATGGAAATGACAGCGTCGCTGACGCCTTCTTGATCTTCTAGATCGATCCCTAAATGTTCGCACCACCAGGCGGCTGCGCGATACATGGCCCCCGTATCCAGGTAGGCCAGTTGCAGCTGGCGGGCTACCGCCAGGGACACAGATGATTTACCCGAGCCGCTCGGCCCGTCGATAGCTACAACAATCCCCATCTTTTACTCCTAAATTTTAAGCTTCTAGTGTCAGCTTGCCATGTAAACAAGCCAGATACCACGTTTTAGCGCTAGCGGCGCAGGGTTTAATTAGCCACTATCTTCCATCCCTGCTGCTCTAAAGCTTGTCGCAGCCCCACCGCCGCCGCCGGCGCCACCAGTAATGTGGCCAGGCCTTGACGCTGACCTGCCGAGTGCTCGATCACCAGGTCTTCAATATTTACTTGGGCCGCGCCCACATCGTTAAATAGCCGCGCTAGCTGCCCGGGAGCGTCTGGGATCAGCACCATTACTTCGGCGTATCGACTGGGGGCCCCGCCGTGTTTACCCGGAATACGGTCACGGCCCAGATTGCCGCGTTGCATTACGTCTACGACTGTGCCCACCGAGGCGCGTCCCTGTTCCAGCGCCTCGATCAGGTCGTCTATATCCACCCGCAGTTCACGTAGCACTTGGGCTACCGAGGAGCGGTTGGCGTTTAGGATGGCTGCCCACAGGCGCGGATCGGAGGCGGCAATACGGGTGGTGTCACGCAGCCCTTGACCGGCTAGGTTTAAGGCCACTTCGGGGGCTTGTTCTAGACGTGCGGCTAGCGCTGAGGCTACTAGTTGCGGGGTGTGCGATATTAGCGCCACCGCCCGGTCATGTTCGGCTGCACCTAGCTGAGTGGGTAACGCACCCAGGTCAATGGCTAGTTGACGCACTGCGCTTAAGGAATTTGGACTGGTGACAGGGGTTGCTACCAATACCCAGGGGCGCGCGTCGAACAGGTCTGCGCGGGCACTAGCCGCCCCGGAGCGCTCGCGGCCCGCCATGGGGTGGGAGCCTACGTAGCGCTGGGCTAGGTTAGGTACGCACTCTAGTACGCGCTTGGCAATGGGTTCTTTTACGCTGGCTACGTCAGTTACGACGGCGCCGGGGTAGTTGCGTAGGGCGTGTACGACGACGTCGCCGGCCACATCCGGGGGCGTGGCCACCACTACTAGGGCTGGCGCCGGCGCAGGCTGGGCAGATAACGGCTGGCCTGCACCTAAGTCACAAGCTAGTTCTAGGCCGGTGGGCGAAGAGTCTTCTAGCCATACCTGCACGCCAGCGCGTGTTAGGGCTAAACCAATACTGGCTCCTAGCAAACCTGCCCCAATAATCAGTACTGGCGAGTTAACTAATGGCGCGGGTTCGGTAATCAAGTTCGTGGAGGCAGCAGCTAAACTGACACTGTCTAGCTTATTAGCAAGCGCCTGGCCTGGCGCATCCTTGACGCCGTCTAGTGCCTTGGGTGCAACCCCCTCCCCTGCTTTAGAGGCGTCACTTGCGGGGTTTTGTCCCTCTTGCAGCTCAGTCACAGTTCTAGCTCTCGCTGTAGCTCCATAATTTCTTCACTAGTTAAGGCACGCATTTGACCAGGGGCAAGCGAACCTAAATGCAAATTAGCAATGCGGGTACGCGCCAGACGCTGCACTGGGTGACCTACTGCTGCTAGCATGCGGCGCACAATCCGGTTCCTGCCACTGTGAAGCGTAACCTCCACAATCGAGCCAGCCTTAGTGGCTTCTTTAATGGTTACCTTATCGGCATTAATAGGGCCATCATCTAGTTCAATGCCGCGCTGTAACTTTCGCGCAGTGCCGCGCTCAAACTTGCCTTTAACAATGGCTATATAGGTTTTTGAGGTCTCATACGAGGGATGCATCAAACGATGCGAAAGCTGACCATCATTACTCAGTAGCAATAAACCCTCAGTATCAGTATCCAAACGACCTACATGAACTAAACGGATTGAGCCAAGCTTGTGCTCTTCTACATAGCGGCGTCCGAAGGCGGCCACAGTCGGACGTCCCTGCGGATCTTCCATGGTGGTTACCACCCCGGTGGGCTTATTAAGCATCACCGTGATCACGTCTGGATCGGCCAAAATGCGCTGGCCGTCAACACGGATTTCCTGGGTTTGCGGATCAACTCGCAAGCCCATATCCCTAACCTTGACACCGTCTACACTTACCCGACCAGCAGCAATCAGCTTTTCGCTCATGCGTCTAGAACCCACACCAGCGTGAGCTAAGACTTTTTGTAGACGCTCCCCTTGCTCCTGATGTGGATCATGGAGCCCACCGCCTGATTTATCCGCATCAGCATGACCAGTAGACAGCTCAAAATCGCTGTCATCAACTTCTATTTCTTCCAGGTCGTCGTCGTCATAAAATTCTTGACCTGAAAAATCAAGGGAAACGTCACTCACCCTTTAATCTTCTCATTGCTGAGGCATAAACGCTATCTAGCCTCAGCCGCTTCTAGGCCACGTTACCGCGTGAGATCACTTCACGGGCCAAGCGACGATAAGCCTCAGCCCCCGGATGGGTGGGCGCATACACGGTGATTGGCTCGCTAGCCACAGACGCGTCAGGGAACTTAACTGTACGGCGAATCTGAGTATTGTAAAGCCGCTCTTGGAAAGCTTCTTCTAAGCGCTCAAGCACTTCACGGGAGTGCAAAGTGCGCGGGTCAACCATGGTGGCCAAAATACCGTCAATTTGTAGTCGTGGGTTTAGACGATCACGAATACGATCAACAGTCTCAACTAGCAATGCCACACCACGTAGCGCAAAAAACTCAGTTTCTAGGGGAATCAACACCCCGTGTGAAGCAGTTAGAGCATTAATGGTAAGCAAACCTAGCGAAGGCTGACAGTCTACAAAGATAACGTCGTAGTCGTCCATGATTGGACGCAGCACTCGATGCAAAGCCTGCTCGCGGGCCACCTCGTTAACCAGCTGCACCTCAGCGGCAGATAGGTCAATGTTGGCAGGAACAATATCTAGCCCCTCCACCGCAGTGTGGTGAATGGCTGGGCGCACATCTGGACGGTTAGCCACTAGCAGATCATAGATAGTGGTGTCCAAGACATTAGAGTTGATACCCAAACCAGCTGAGGCCGCACCTTGCGGATCAAAGTCAACGATCAACACTTTACGGCCATATTCTGCCAGTGCAGCTGCCAAGTTAATGGTGGTAGTAGTTTTACCTACCCCACCTTTCTGGTTACATACCGAGATAACTCGAGCTGGGCCGTGAGCATCCAACGGCATGGGAACCGGAAAATCCACGACCGGTAGTTCGTGGGTGTCGTTGCCGGGTTGCTGGGAATCGTTCACGGCTCAAGCCTAGTGCAAGCTGGCTTTAAAACCAGGCCAGCCGCGCCGGATAGCTAAGAGCAAACTTATTTGAGGGATTTTTAGCCGCGTGCTCGCGGGTGGCTGGTGGCATATACCTCGCGCAGATGGTCGATGGTGACTTTGGTGTATATCTGCGTAGTGGTTACCGAGGCATGACCGAGCATTTCCTGCACTACGCGCACGTCTGCCCCACCGTTTAGTAGATGGGTGGCAAATGAGTGACGCAAAGTGTGCGGCGAAATATGCTCGCTTAAGTTTGCACGTTTAGCTGCGCCTTGCAGCACGGCCCAAGCACTTTGACGGCTTAAGGGCCTACCTAAAGTATTTAGGAAAATAGCTGGTGAACCGGTGCCTTTTAGACCAAGGATAGGGCGTGATTGCACCAGGTAAGCATCCAAGGCAGCCAGGGCGTAGCGCCCTACCGGCACCAGGCGTTCTTTTGAGCCTTTACCAAATAGGCGCACTACACCGTTGTCACGGTCAAAATCATCGATACTTAGTGAAACTACTTCAGAAATACGCGCTCCGGTGGCGTAAAGCAACTCAATCAGGGCCCGATCACGTAGACCTAAAGGAGAGTCATCAATATTGGCGGCCTCTATCAAAGCCTCCACCTGGGAGATAGACAGGGCTTTAGGTAGTCGCTTAGCGATAGCTGGCGGTTTCACTTGGGCCGCTGGGTTATCTACGGTTATGCCTTCTTCAGCAATGAACTTATGCCAGCCACGCACAGCCGTAATACAACGTGAGGCTGAGGAAGGGGCTAAAGGCGAGGCGCCGTCGGCCCCGGAGCGAATAGCAAGAAGAAAGTCACTGACATCAGTGCTGGTGATAGCACTAGGGTCAGTGACTGCGCGACTGCGGAGAAAATTAACGTAACGGCTTAAGTCGCGCTGGTAAGCTCCAGCGGTATTCTGACTTAAGCCGCGCTCTACCCGCAGGTGCGAAAGGTATGTTTCTAAGGCTTTCGCCAGCTGATCACGATCAGGCAAAGCGAGCGATTAGACCTAGACCCACGATAGTGGCAACCCAAATGATGGCCACACCGATGGTAATGCGGTTGAGGTTACGCTCAGCCACACCGGAAGAACCTACCGAGCTAGACAGACCGCCACCGAACATGTCGGACAGACCGCCGCCCTGGCCTTTGTGTAGCAGGATCGTCAAAATCAGGAAGAAGCTAGACAGGAATAGCAAAACCTTAAGCACGATTGCCAAGATAGCCACCTTACGCGCCTCCTTATTAGTAGTCGGGTTTGCAGCTATAGCTGCACTAATTGAAATACTACCTGTGCAAAGAAGTTTTTAACGAATTACTAGCTTTAAACACTAGATAGTTGCAGCGTTAAACGGGGGCCAACCTTGAGGTTGACCCCCGTTTTACGACTGAGTGTTATCAGGCGTAGAAGTTGGCCATCTCGCCGAAGGAGTCAGCCTTCAGGGAAGCGCCACCAACCAGGGCGCCGTCGATGTCAGGCTGAGCCATGAGCTCCTTGATGTTGCCGGGCTTGGCGGAGCCACCGTAGAGCACGCGCACGACGTCGGCAACCTCGTCACCGTAGTCCTCGCGCAGGGCGGCGCGGATGGCGCCGCACACTTCCTGGGCGTCTTCGCTGGTAGCGGTCTCGCCGGTACCGATGGCCCAGATGGGCTCGTAAGCGATGACGATCTTGGCGACGTCCTCACCGCTCCAGCCCTTGAGGGCGGCGCGGATCTGGCCAACCACGAACTCTACGTGGGTGCCAGCCTTGCGGACCTCTAGAGCCTCACCGCAGCACAGCAGCGGGGTCATGCCAGCGTCTAGGACCTTGCGGGCCTTGGCGCCAACGTACTCGTCGGACTCGCCGTGGTATTCACGACGCTCGGAGTGGCCCATTAGCACGTAGGTGCAGCCTAGCTTGGTTAGCATGTCGGTGGAGATTTCACCGGTGTAGGCACCGTTGTCGTGGGTGGATACGTCCTGAGCACCGTACTTGATGCCCAGCTCGTCAGCCTCGACGACGGTCTGCACGGAACGGATGCTGGTGAAAGGCGGGAAAACAACTACCTCACACTTGGAGTAGTCGTGCTCGTCTTCCTTCAGCTCTACAGCCAGGCCCTGGATCAGATGGTTGGCCTCGAGGTGGTCGAGGTTCATCTTCCAGTTACCGGCCATAAGGGGGGTACGGTTGGTCATATTTTCAGCCTTCCAAAACAGCGATACCGGGTAGAACCTTGCCCTCGAGCAGCTCGAGGGAGGCGCCACCACCAGTGGAAATGTGAGAGAACGTGGACTCGTCGAAGCCCAGGTTACGTACGGCGCTGGCAGAGTCGCCACCACCGATGACGCTGAAGGCGTCAGACTCGCTCATAGCCTTGGCGACAGCCTTGGTGCCTTCGGCAAAAGCGGGGAATTCGAATACACCCATGGGGCCGTTCCACACCACGGTCTTGGCAGACTTGATGGCGTCAGCGAACAGCTCGCGGGTCTTGGGGCCGATGTCCAGACCCATTTGGTCGTCCGGGATCTCGGTGGAAGGAACCACGGTGGCCGGGGCGTCAGCACCGAAGTAGGGGGCCACTACGGTGTCAACGGGCAGCAGCAGCTCGACGCCGTTCTTTTCAGCGGTCTCGATGTAGCCCTTGACGGTGTCAATCTGGTCCTTCTCCAGCAGCGAGGTACCAACCCCGTAGCCCTTGGCAGCAAGGAAGGTGTAGGCCATACCGCCACCGACGATCAGCTTGTCAGCCTTGGACAGCAGGTTGGCGATAACACCGAGCTTGTCGGAAACCTTGGAGCCACCCAGAACCACTACGTAGGGACGCTCAGGGTTGTTGACGGCCTTGCCTAGGGACTCGATTTCCTTGGCAACTAGCAGACCGGTAGCGGCCGGCAGCAGCTTGGCAACGTCGTAAACCGAAGCCTGCTTGCGGTGCACAACACCGAAACCGTCAGAGACGAACACGTCAGCCAGAGCGGCCAGTTCCTTGGCGAAAGCTTCGCGCTCAGCGTCGTCCTTGGAGGTCTCAGCAGCGTTGAAACGTACGTTCTCCAGCAGCACGATCTCGCCGGGCTTGGCCTCGGCCACAGCAGCCTTGGCACCCTCGCCTACGGTGTCGCTGGCCAGGGTTACCTTAACGCCGGCCAGCTCCTCTAGACGCTTGGCCACGGGGGCTAGCGAGTAGTCGGGGTTGACTTTGCCCTTGGGGCGACCCAGGTGAGCCACCACAATTACCTTGGCGCCAGCGTCAAGCAGCAGCTTCAGGGTAGGTAGAGCGGCACGGATACGACCGTCATCGGTAATGTTCTTGTCTGCGTCTAGCGGCACGTTAAAGTCGGAGCGAACTAGTACGCTCTTGCCGCTTAGATCACCGAGGCTCTCGATGGTCTTCATAATCGTTTTCTCCTTTAATACAGCTTTGTATCCGCTAATAGCGGAGTTATCCGGTTGCCTACTTTAAGTAGGCCCGGTGCAGCTGAGCCCGCGTACTAATGTGCGCGGGCTCAGCTTTAGAGAGTCATACTCCCGTTAGTTCGTCTTAGCTCAGGCGAGCTTGGAGCCGACCAGGGCGGTCAGGCGAACCAGAGCGTTGGAGTAGCCCCACTCGTTGTCGTACCAGGACAGAACCTTGACCAGGTTGCCGATAACCTTGGTCTCGGTGGCGTCGAAGATGGAGGTGTGGGGGTTACCAACGATGTCGGAGGAGACGATCGGGTCTTCGGTGTACTCTAGGACACCCTTGAGCTCACCCTCAGCAGCGGCCTTGACGGCAGCCTTAACGGCCTCGACGGAAACTTCCTTCTCAGCCACGAAGGTCAGGTCGGTCAGGGAGCCGGTCGGGGTGGGGACGCGGACGGCTAGACCGTCGAAGCGACCCTTGAGCTCGGGCAGAACCAGGGCCACAGCCTGAGCAGCACCAGTCTTGGTGGGGATCATGTTCAGGGCAGCGGCGCGGGCGCGACGCAGGTCCTTGTGAGGAGCGTCCAGGATGCGCTGGTCACCGGTGTAGGAGTGGATGGTGGTCATGATGCCGCGCTCGATGCCGAAGTTCTCGTGTAGAACCTTGGCTAGAGGAGCTAGGCAGTTGGTGGTGCAAGAGGCGTTAGAAACGATGGTTAGGTCGTTGGTGTAGTCGCCGTCGTTAACACCCATTACGAAGGTGCCGTCAACGTTCTTCGCAGGAGCGGAGATGACGACCTTCTTGGCGCCAGCCTCGATGTGAGCCTTGGCCTTCTCACCATCGGTGAAGAAACCGGTGGACTCAACAACGACCTCAACGCCTAGCTCGCCCCAGGGCAGGTCAGCGGGGTTACGCTGAGCTAGAACCTTGATTTCCTTGCCGTTTACAACGAGGGAGTCCTCAGTGAAGGAAACTTCGCCGTCGAAGCGACCCAGGATGGAGTCGTACTTTAGTAGGTGGGCTAGGGTCTTGGTGTCGGTCAGGTCGTTGACGGCGACAACCTCAAGGTCTGCTCCCTGCTTTAGGGCGGCGCGGAAGAAGTTACGGCCGATGCGGCCGAAGCCGTTAATACCAACGCGGGTGGTCACTTTGTGTCCTCCTAGTGCGCACATAGCGCACAGTTCTTCTTGGTCAAATGCACTTTACGTGCCCCGGAGTCAGATCCCGCGAGGTGCGGTTCCTTACCGGACGCAGCCAGTCTATCCTCACAAAAGCCCGCTTGCCTATCCACTTTGGCAATTTGCCCCTTACGGATTTCACAGAGCGTAAAGGATCGTATACATACTCAAAGCAGATAAGCCGTTTAATAGGACTTAAGTCCTATTAAACGGCTTTGGTCACATCGTTGTTAATCCAAACACGATGGGCGTCAGTCTTCGAGCATCTCTCCAGTCAGCACTGAGCTAGTGTCAGCAATGCCACGCTCGTGAGCGACCTTATCGGCGCTAGCCAGCAAGCGCCGAATCCGCCCAGCAATAGCATCCTTAGTCAGCGGCGGCGTCGCCAACTGACCCAGCTCCTCTAAAGACGCATGCTTATGCTCCAAACGCAACAAACCAGCTTGGCGCAAGTTTTCAGGGATGTCATCACCCAAAATTTCAAAGGCGCGCTCTACCTTGGCACTATTAGTTACCGCCGCCCGGGCGCTGCGACGCAAGTTGGCGTCGTCGAAATTAGCTAGGCGGTTAGCAGTACCACGCGACTCACGCCGCGAACGCTGCTCATCCCACAAGGCCACCGTCTTTTTAGCTCCCATACGGGTGAGCATTTTAGAAATAGCTTCCCCGTCACGGATCACCACCCGGTAACTGCGCCTAGCTTCACGGTGCGTGGCGGTTAAATCGATAGATTTAGCTACCCCCACCAAAGCCACCGCTGCCTGCTCAGAAGGGCAGGTCACCTCCATGGCATAGGAACGCTCCGGGGCAGTTAATGAGCCGCGCGCTAGAAAAGCTCCCCGCCAAGCTGCACCAACTACAGTGCGACCACCCCAAATCACCGGCTTAGGTAGACCCAACACCGGTTCATCTTTGGAATTTAACAGCCCGCTTTGCCGCGCAAATAGATTACTAGGACCAGTTACAGCCAGTTTATTGCCGCTATCCAAGGTGCGCACCATATAGCGCTCCCCACGCTCGGGAGTGGTCTGATTAAGCCTGATCAGCTCAGTTTCTACCTTGTAATAGCGGGCAATAAGTTTACGCAGCCGTTGGGCACTAGCTTGATGATCTAATTCGGCATACACCAAGTAGCCAGACCTTAGACGCTGCAAGCCACCGGCAAAGCGCAATATAGACGCCACCTCTGCCTGCGCCTCCTTAACACTGGCAGGAACGACGCAAGCTAGCTCGTTTTTAACGTCTAAAGTCAAAGACATTTACTAAGCTCCCAGGGACTCAAAGGTCTGTTTCAAAGCAGATCCTAGCAAGAGCGGGTCATGCACCCACCCATAAGCGTCCCTAGATACTTCAAACTCCATCAAAGTGCCACCCATACGCTTCGTGCAGGCCACTAGGCGGGCGCGATCGCCACACTGGCGCGGATCGCAAATAACCGCATCAATACGTAGATCAGGGGCGTAAGCCTCTAAAGCCTCCAGCAAATCTGCCGCCCCCATACCTACAGTCTCAGCTTTAGCGGTCCCCAAATTCATGATCACAGCCTTTTTAGCCTTAGTAGAGACCAAAGCTCGGTGCATGGCTGGCAGCAGTAAATGCGGTAGCACTGAGGTATACCAAGAGCCCGGCCCCAGCAGTACCCAGTCAGCTGCGTCAATAGCGCGCACAGCCTCAGGGTGAGCGTCAGCATCTGCAGGCACCACCGCTAAATGTTTTACACAACCAGTAGCCTTAGCCACGGCAGCCTGGCCACTTAAATGCTCACAGTTATCACCCTGCCAAGAATCAGCCTCAATAACCAGCGGTGAAGAACTCATAGGCACCACTCGCCCATGAATATTGAGTAGTCTTCCTACCCAGTCAAGACCCGCCAAATCATCTTCAAGCAACTGCCATAGCGCCAAAATCAGCAGGTTTCCCAGGGCGTGATTATCCAACTCTCCCTGGCCTTTAAAACGGTGCTGTAAAACGTCACGCCAAGTGGTGCCCCAGTCAGTGGAGTCATCACAAAGCGCAGCTAAAGCCATACGCAAATCCCCCGGTGGCAGACAGTCAAACTCACGGCGCAGGCGCCCAGAAGAACCGCCATCATCGGCAACCGTAACCACTGCGGTGGGGTCAATATCGATGCTACGCAACGCCTTTAAAGTGGCAGACAAGCCATGGCCACCACCCAGGGCCACTACCCGATCACGGCGGGTACCACCTGGTTCATCAGTTTTCACAAAGTTATTACTTAACGCCACACTCATCACTCCCGTCCCAAGTCACGGTGATAGGTACGCACACTGAAACCGGCTGCCTGCAAATGCGCAGCCACGCGCTCTGCGCTAGCCACCGAGCGGTGCTTACCACCGGTGCATCCCATCGCAATCGTGACGTTCGGTTTAAGTTCATCTAAATAGTGTGGCAGAACCGGAACCAGCAGGTTGGCATATTGGTCAACAAATTGAGCTGCACCGGGCTGAGCAAAGACATATTCAGCCACCGGCGCATCGCGACCAGTTAAATGGCGCAGCTCCCCCACCCAGTAAGGGTTAGGAATAAAACGTACGTCGCATACATAATCTGCATCCAGCGGAATGCCATATTTAAAGCCAAAGCTCATCACGTTGATCTTTAACGCCAAATCAGACTCGGTAGCCACCAGATCACGGATCTGGCGTGACAGGTCATGCACGGAGCAATTTGAAGTATCAATCACGTCATCAGCGCGGGCACGTAGATCGCCTAGCAGTGCGCGCTCGCGGTTAATACCTTCCAAAATTGACCCCCGCCCCTGCAGTGGGTGCGGGCGGCGTGAAGACTCAAAGCGGCGCACCAGGGCAGCATCTGAAGCGTCTAAGAAAATAACTCGGTAGTTTACGTCTGTGTCACGCAGACGCTTTAGATAGTCAAAGAACTGGCTGAAAAAGTCACGGCTACGTACGTCCACCACCACAGCCAGGCGGTGCACTCCCCCGCCGTCAGCAGTCATCATGCCTGCCAGGGCTGGCAGCATCTGAGGTGGCAGGTTATCAACCACATACCAGTCAAGATCTTCCAAAGCCATGGCGGCACGTGAACGCCCGGCCCCAGACATGCCGGTGACAATTAATAATTCAGGACGCTGAGCAGGCTCAACCGGTGCGGCCTGCGCATCTAGTACAGGAATACCGTGAGGGACAGTGTTAAGTGATGCGCTTTCGCTGTGGGTCATGAACTCATAATCGCATGTTTGGGTGCGTGTTAACAGCCTGCGGTTATTTATGGCTATTCTTTTTGGCCCCACCCGCCGGATGTGCATCCAGGTGATCCTTGATGGCCTGCGCTAATGCAGGTCCTACCCCTTTAGCCTGGGTTAACTGCTCGACGCTAAGCTCACGCATGGCCGCTACTGAACCAAATTGACGTAGTAATGCGCTCTGCTTGGCTGGGCCTAAACCGGGTACCTCATCTAGTACTGAACGGGTCATAGCTTGCGCCCGGCGTTTGCGGTGGTGGGTGATAGCGGCGCGGTGGGATTCGTCGCGCAAATATTGCAGCAGATATAGGGCCGCTGAAGTGCGCGGGAAGATCACCGGAAATTGGTGGCCGGGCACCCACACTTCCTCCAGGCGCTTAGCTAAGCCAATTACGGGGATGTCAGCGCCCATCTCCTCAATTACGGCCTGGGCGGCATTGACCTGGGGCAGACCACCGTCAACCACAATCAGTGAAGGGGCGTAGGCAAAGCGTTTAGGTTTGCCCGTTTGCGGGTCAATGGGGCCGGAGGTAATGGTGACGCCGTCCTCGTCTTCCCCACTCATTTCCGGGTGCCCAGAGGCAGCCAGGTAGCGGCGTACTCGACGGGTTAGCACTTCACGCATGGCGGCAGTGTCATCACTTGCGCCGTTGCCGTCTTCGCCCCGAATAATGAATTTGCGGTATTCACTCTTGCGGGGGGCGCCGTCTTCAAAAACCACCATTGAGGCCACCTGGTGGGTGCCCTGGGTGTGGGAGACGTCATAGCATTCAATGCGCAGCGGGGCGGTTTCTAGTTCTAAAACTTGGGCGAGTTCTTCTAGCGCCGCTGAGCGCTGGGTTAGGTCACCTACGCGCTTGGCTTTATGTAGGCGCATGGCGTCTTCAGCGTTTTTTAGCACTGTGCCCAGTAAGGCGCGTTTGTCGCCCCGGTGCGGCACCCTAATTTCTACATTGGCGCCACGTAGCGAACTAAGCCAGTCGCGTAAAGCGTCTAGGTTTTGGGGCAGGGTGGGCACCAGGATTTCTCGCGGTACAGCTGAGGTGTCGCTGTGGGCGACGTCGTCCACGCTGGTAGGGGCCTGCGTGTTACCGCGCCCAGGGGTAGCGTCCCCATAAACCTGCTCGATTAGGTTTTCCAGTAGGGCGCCGTCGTCTAGGGGCTCAACCAATTCCACCACCCAGCCGCGCTGACCGCGAATACGCCCGCCACGCACATGAAAGACCTGCACAGCGGCCTCTAGCTCGTCGCGTACCAGGGCAAAAACGTCGGCATTAGTGGCGTCCGGAAGTACCACGGCGTTAGCTTCAATTACCTTTTTCAAGGCGGCAATATCGTCACGCAAGCGCGCAGCCCGCTCATAGTCCAGCTTTTGAGCTGCGGCCTGCATCTGTTTCTCAAGCTCACGCACGTAGGGACCAGTGCGCCCAGACATGAAGGAGCAAAAATCTTCCGCTAGGGCGTAGTGATCTTCTATTGAAATGCGCCCTACACAGGGAGCTGAGCATTTATCTATATAGCCCAGCAAGCAGGGCCGGCCTGAGGCTTGGGCGCGTTTTAGTACCCCTTGGGAGCAGGTGCGTACCGGGAATACCCGCAGTAGTTGATCAACTGTGTCGCGAATAGACCAGGCTTGCACAAATGGCCCAAAGTAACGCACCTTAGGTTTACGTGCCCCACGCATAACCTGAACGCGAGGAATGGTATCGCCCATGGTTACAGCCAGGTAAGGGTAGGACTTGTCGTCCTTATACATGACGTTGAAGCGCGGGTTAAATTCCTTAATCCAGGAATATTCCAGGGCCAAGGATTCCACCTCGGTTTGCACCACAGTCCACTTAACTGCCACTGCGGTGGTCACCATTTTTTGGGTGCGTGGATGTAGTGCGCTTAGATCCTGGAAGTAGTTACTCAGGCGCTGGCGCAGATTTTTGGCCTTGCCAACATAGATGACTCTGCCCTGCTCATCGAGAAAACGATAGACGCCCGGAGAAGTAGGAATTTGGCCAGGAGCTGGTTTATAAGTAGATGGATCTGCCATGACAATACAAAATGATATAAAAAAACCCAGCTTTAAAGCTGGGAAACGCGTGGGCGATACTGGGATCGAACCAGTGACCTCTTCCGTGTCAGGGAAGCGCGCT
>CAJZDJ010000045.1 GCA_915063485.1 uncultured Actinomyces sp. | reverse complement strand
ACGTGGGGGGTGGGGTCGCCGTCGATTAGCTCCACGCTGGAGGCGGCGGGCAGCTGGTAAATCCCCTTTAGCAGGGTGCGTGTGCCCAGGGTGTAAGCGGCGTGGCGGAACTGGAGGCGCCCGGTGGCGTCCCAGCTGGTGGGGGCGGCGTCGATAAGTACCTGGGGGTCGTCACTTACCAGCCAGGTGCCCGCCACGTAGCGGTACAGCAAGGGGAATGAGCGCGGCATGTCGCTGCTTAGTAGCGCCCCGCTCTTAGTCACGACGACGCCGCTCCACTGGCCTGCCTGCTTATGGGCCCACTGGTCCACCTGCTCAGGGGAGGTAGGCAGGGGCGCGTGGGGCTGGTTGCTGTTGGGGGCGCTAGCCCACCACTGCTGTATAGGGCTGTCGGTGGGGGACTTGGCATCAGTCGTGCTGGGGGCTGCGCCAGTGACGGCGGATGGGGAGGCGGCGTCGTCGTTAAAAGTGCCTGGCTGACACCAGCGCGAGTGGGAAGCGAAAATTACCTTGCTCATTTACTCTCCAAAATAGCCTGGTAGACAGTGTCCAAATGCGATATTTCCTCTGATTTAAGGGATTAACGCGCCGCAATAGTGTCTTGGTAAACCTGCACGTAACGCTTAGCCACCTGGGGGGCGGTGAAAGCCTCAGGCAGGGTAGCGGCCACCTCCTGCGCGCAGCAGGCGGCGGTGCGCTGAGCCAACTGCTCCAGGGCCTGGGCCCAAACTAGCGGGTCACGCCCACTAACCAGGGCACAAACCGCCGGATCAAGGAAATCTGTGTGCCCCCCATAGCTGCCGGTAACCACCGGGCGGCCAGCGGCAATGGCTTCAGCGGCGCCCAGGAAGAAAGTTTCGCCAGTGGTGGGCACCAAGAATATGTCACTGTCACTAATTAGTTGGGGGATCTGCTCGGCAGGCACCTGGCCTAGGAAAGTGGCATCCACCCCTAAAGCAGCGGCCTGCTCACGGCACTGCTCCAGTAGTGGGCCACTACCAGCCCAGGTCAGCTTAGCTTTCACGCCAAGGCCAGAAAGCTGATGCAAAATCTGCAAAGCCAGCAGTGGGCCTTTACGCTCAATTAACCCGCCCACGCCCACTAGTTTTAGTGGTGCGTCGGGGTGTAGCGAGTGAGGGGGAGGGGTCAAAGTTTGCGGGCGCACTACCTGGTTAGGCACCACCACCAGGGGTTTGCCGTGGCGGTAAGGGCGCAGATGGTTAGCCAAAAAGCTACTTACCGCCGTTACCGTGTCAGGTAGTGCCTGCGCATTTAGTAGCGTATGCACGCCTAGACGCATAAGCGGATTGGTGTAAGTGGAGGTAGCACCCGACCAGTGCTCGGTATGCACCCACGGCTGGGCTGGGCGGCGCAACAGATAGGGAAACAGCGCCGAAATAGCCTGCGTATGCACCATATCAGCGCCGGCAGTTAGCTGCTCTAGGCGTGCGCGGGCGCGGGCCAGTGAAAGCGGGCTAGAAACCTTCAGGGGCACCCGCAGCGTGGGCACACCCAAAGTGTAGGTGCGCTCACGCCCATCATCTAAAGCGGGAGACACTAAATGGATTAGCTGCACCTGGTGGCCTAAAGCTGCCAGGGCGGCAGCATCTCTGGCCACGAAAATACCTGAACCTGGATTTACTTTGGTGGGTAGCCAGGTGGCCACCATGGCGATACGCATAATCTGGCTTTTATTCGGCTAGTAGAGTTACTTGGCTAGCGGGGGTTACTTAGCTAGCAAAACCTCGGCGACGCGCTCAGCGGCGTGCCCATCGCCATAGGGGTGAGCCACCTCAGGGGCCGGCTCGGCTGGGCGCGGGCGGCTAGCGGCCTCAGTTAGGGCGCTGCCGGGCTCAACCAGGATGTTCCAGCCTAGCTGCACGGTCTCCACCCATTCAGTTTGGGGACGCACAGTGGTGCAAGGTACGCGCAGCAGGAAAGCTTCCTTTTGTAGGCCACCGGAGTCAGTAACCACGCCGCGTGCGTGCAGGGCCGAAGCTACCAGGTCAGGGTAGGCCAGCGGGGGGTGTACCAGCAGGTTGCCACGCTTGGCGTACAGGTCAATGCCGTGCTCGGAGCACTTAGCTACCAGGCGCGGGTGAGCTAGCAGCACCACTGGGTGGTCCACAGCCCCCAGCGAGTCAAGAATGGAGGTGAGGCGAGCGGCGTCGTCGGTGTTTTCCGCACGGTGAATAGTAGCCAGCGAGTAGGCCCCCTCAGCCAGATTCAGCTCCTTCATAACCGGGCTGGGCTGAGCGGCAACTTGGTCACGCACCTGGTAGAGCACGTCAGTCATGACGTCGCCTACGATCACGGTCTTGTCAGCTAGGCCCTCTTCGGCCAGGTGCTTAGCGCCCTCCTGGGTGGGGGTAAGTAGCAGGTCAGCGGCGTGGTCAGTGAGCACGCGGTTAATTTCCTCAGGCATCAAGCGGTTGAAAGAACGCAGCCCAGCCTCTAGGTGGGCCACCGGAAAGTGCAGCTTAACCGCGCTAAGCGCACCGGCCAGGGTGGAGTTGGTGTCGCCGTAAACCAGCACCCAGTGCGGCTGGTAACGCTCAAATACCTCATCCATAGCAGCTAGCATGGCGCCGGTCTGCACCCCGTGGGAGCCTGAGCCTACCCCTAGGTGCACATCCGGGGCAGGAATACCTAGGTCCTTAAAGAACACGTCAGAAAGCATGGGGTCATAGTGCTGACCGGTGTGGACAATTACATGCTCAATTCCAGCCTTAGCGAAAGCGTGGGCGACCGGGGCGAGCTTGACGAACTGGGGGCGGGCCCCGACTACGGAAATAACGCGCATGACTCCAGTTTAGCGGGGATAATGTGCCTGAGCCGAGATACCGGTGGGGTTTATTCACCTGGCTATATAAGTGTAGGTGCTTAAACAGTAAGATTGCCTTATGCCTACTATGGTTTATCACGCCCCCTACGCTCTAAATCGGCAGGCCACCTCTGCCTCCGGGATTCGCCCTGTGCGCATGTATGACGCGTTTAAATCACTTGGCTATGAGGTGCTGGACGTTACCGGTGATGGCCGCCGACGACGTCGGGCTATTAAAGCCCTAAAAGCACGCCTGGCAGCCGGGCAGAAAATTGATTTTCTTTACTCTGAGTCAGCCACCATTCCCACCATGCTCACCGAGCCGCGCCACCTGCCGCCGCACCCGGTTTTGGATGTGGAACTATTTGCCCTGGCGCGCCGCTACCAGATCCCCTCGGGGCTGTTTTACCGCGACATTTACTGGAAATTTGGTGACTACCGCGAGCGCGTAGGTGAGCCCATGGCTACCATTATGAGCGCGGTCTACAACTATGACCTGTCTTGGTATAAGCGCTATGTGGATGTGCTTTACCTGCCCAGTATGGCTATGGGGGCGCATGTGCCTATCTTCCCGCCCCAGCGTATGGCGGCCCTGCCGCCAGGCTGTGAGTTGGTGGATAGTGCCAGCCCTAATAATGGGCAGTTGAACCTGCTTTATATTGGTTCGGTTTCTGGTCACTACCAGCTGCATGAATGTGTGCGAGCGGTGGCGGCTACGCCCGGCGTGAATCTAACTATTTGCACTCACCAGCAGCAGTGGGAGCAGATGCGCGGTGAGTATGAGCCGCTTATGGATAGCTCGGTGCAGGTGGTGCACCGCAGTGGGGCTGAGCTTGAGCAGCTTTATGACAATGCTGATGCTTGCGTGCTGTTTGTGCAGCCTGACCCGTATCGTGAGTTTGCGGCGCCGGTTAAACTTTTTGAGTATTTAGGTCATGGTAAGCCGGTGATTGCTTCTGCAGGTACCTTGGCGGCCCAGGTGGTAGCCGATAATGAGGCCGGCTGGGTGGCTCCTTATGGGGGTGGGGTGCTGCCTACTTTACTGAGCCGTCTCCAAGCTAATCCACAGGAAGTAAACAAGCTACACCGGCAGGCTAAGGCTGCAGGTAAGGCCAACACCTGGGCTCAGCGCGCCCAGCAGGTAGCTTTTGAACTAGGACAAAAGGGGGCTAAAGCGTGAGTGATCAGCAAGCCGGCATGGCAAGTCAGGCGCACCAGCCTTTTGCCGACAAGTTAGCGCGTGCTAAGGCTAAGGGGGTAACCCTGGCCACCCGTATTCATCTGCCGGAGGCGGCTGCGGCTTCTTTCAGGCTCGACGGCGTAGAGCGGGCTTTGCGGCGGCTAGACATTCCGGTGCGGGTACTTACCAGCCAGCCCCCAGCTGATGGCCCTAAACCTGAAGATCCCCAGGGCGTAAGCGTTAGCCGCTGGCCAGTGCTGCGCGATAAGTCCGGCTACCTGCGCGGCTATGTGCCCTATATGTCTTTTGACCTGCCCTTGTTTGGCCGTTTACTGGCGGCTAAAAAGCCGGCGGTGTTGCTGGTAGAACCCCCGCCTACTACCGGCGTGGTGGTGCGTGCGGTAACTACGCTGCGACGTATCCCTTACGTGTGGTACGCCCCTGACGTGTGGAGTGACGCCACGGTTTCTACCGGGGTCAGCCCGGCGGTGGCTAAGGCTGTGCAGCTGATGGAGTCTTTCGCGATGCGGGGGGCTAAGGCTGTGATTGCGGTTAACGACGGCGTCGCTATCCGAGCCCGTCAGCTGGGGGCCCGGCGTGTTGAGGTGGTTAATAACGGGATTGACACTGACCGTTTCACCCCGGTTTCTGGCCATATTGGCGCCGCCCATGGCATTACTGGCCCCTACTTTATTTATGCTGGCACGGCCAGTGAGTGGCAGGGTGCAGATATTTTCATAGAGGCTTTTAAACAGGTACGCGCCCAGGTCCCCCAGGCGCAGCTGGTTTTTATTGGTAAGGGTTCGCATTGGCCGGTGTTAACTGAGCTGGCTGAGCAGATAAACGATGCCTGCTCCACCCAAACTCCGGCCGCCTTGGTGCTGCCCCCGCAAGATCCCAGCTCGGCTGCGGCTTGGCAAAGTGACGCGGTGGCGGCGCTGGTGTCGATTAAGCCCGGCCAAGGCTACGACTTTGCTTACCCCACTAAGGTGCTTTCAGCTTTGGCCTGCGCCACCCCTGTGATTTATGCGGGCCTAGGCCCGGTAGTTAAGGAGGTGCGTAGCCAGGATCTGGGTTGGGCGGTTGATTACCGTGTGGACGAAGTGGCCCAGGCTATGCTGGCCGCACTCAAACGTGCCCAAAGCCCTCACACCCCTAAGTGGCGCCAGCAGCTACGCAAGTGGGTGGTGGAAAATCGCTCCCAGCGGGCGGCTGCTGATGCAGTAGCGCGAGTAATCGTGGATGTGATCCGTTGATTGCTAACTGGCTGCCTACCTTAACCACCCTTCCGTCCCTGCTATTGGCGTTGTTTGGGACGGGCTGGGTGTTGGCGGTGTCAGCTGGTTTGCGCGGGAGTTTGCGGCGTCTGGCTTTGGCGCCGGCTTTCTCTTTTGCGATCTACTCTGTGCTGGGGGTGGTGGCAGCCCGGGCGCATTTGCACTGGGACTGGAACCCGGTTATTAACGCCACCATTTTGTGTGCGTTGTTGATGCTGTCTTTGCGGTGGGCTTTACGACGCTGGATTGGCACTGACCCGGCTTCAGTTACTCGCGGAAGCGGCGCGCTAGACGGTTGGAAAGAGCAGTTTAGAGCCGACGCCTCCCTAATTGGGGCGGCAGTGGTTACCTGGCTGCTTAGTGCCTTTCCGTTCTTCTATGGTGGGGCCAGTGACCGGCCGATTCAGCTGGGTGATGCGCTTTACCACTACAACCAGGTGTGGGCTATTTCTAATACCGAAAACACCTCTATGTTTTCGGCTAACCAGCGCCTATTTGGGCTAACTGAGGCCCACAGTTTCTATCCCACGGTGTGGCACCAAATTGTGTCTTTGGCCTCTCCTTCCTGGGAAACTAATGTGGCCACCACCAACGCCCTGATTGCTTTGGTGGCCCTGCTGTGGTGCATTTCGATTGTTTATTTGAGCCGTGAGCTGTTCACTGACCATCCGCTGGCTCCCTATGTTTCTTTAGGGCTAACTGCCCTGATCCCGGCTTTCCCCTGGCTGCTAACTATTGATAAAGCCATGTGGCCCTACTGCCTAGCAGTGGCGGTATGCCCGGCGGTGGCCGCTTTTATGTTGCAATGCGTACACCGCTGCGGTTTTAGCTGGCGCAGTGGCCATAAGGTGCTGGGAGTATGTGCCCTACTAACCCCGCTGCCGGCGGTTTATGGGGTGGCGGTAGCTCACCCCTCAGCCCTGGTGGTGTTGGGTTGGCCGCTGGTGATTTTGGCGTGGGCCCGTACCGGTTTGGAGGGCTACCGGATGGTGGCCGGCGGTAAGTACCTGCGCGGTGGGGCCCTGTTGGCCCTAGCTTTTGGTGTGGTTATCGCGGTGGCGGTGGCAGTGTTTGTGCCCGGCCCTTGGTATGACTACATCCACCGGGGCACGGTGCGTGACTGGAACTATTTAAGTGCCAAACTGCAATCTTTGCCGTTGCTTTCCTACGGCACGGTAGGTCAAACTCTGCTCACCCCCATTCACTGGGTGCTGGCTTTCTTGCAGCTGGCGGGAATTTACACGGCTTTCCGCTACTGTAAGTACCGCTCCCTGGTGGTGGCGTGGCTGTGCTGCCTGCCGCTAACTTTTGCCACCATGGCGCCTATCCCGGTGCTAACTGAGCTGACCGGGGTGTTTTACAACAACCCGCTGCGTACTGAAGCCATGTCAGCTATTGCTTTAATACCGCTGCTTACCTTGGGTTTCTTGGAGGTAGCTAAACGCATTAGTTTGCATGGGCGTGAAGTACTGGCTGCTGCCGGAGCGGTTTTCTTGGCTGCTACCGGCCTGAGCGCACCGTTGCTGCTGGGCGATACCCGCCAGGTGTTTTTCCCCAACACCTCAGACGCTAACTTCATGGTTTCTGAATCTGAACTGGCCATGATTCACCGCCTACCTGACGTACTGCCACGTGAGGCGGTAGTAATTGGTGACCCGGTAAGCGGGGCAGGCTTACTGCCCTTTATGACCGGTCGGCGTAGCGTGTGGGTGTTTGCCGGCACTAAAGCTGAGGACGTGGACGGCACCTACCTGCTTAAAAACTTCCGCAAGATCCACACTGACCCCAAGGTGTGTCAGCTGCTGCGTAAACACGGCATCGACTACTACTACCAGGATGTAAACCGGCGTTTTAGCGGCTACAACACCTCCCAGTACCGCAGCGGCCTATATGGCGTGGTCACCTGGAGTGGTTTCACTAAGATAGCTGCCGCCTCTGACGGCTCTGCCGTGGTATGGCGCATTGATGTATGTAACCTGGGCCAACGCCCAGTAGTGGCTAAAACTCTTAGCCCCGCAGACCCCGAATGGGAGCCTAACGGTATCCCAGATCCCCCGCCGGGCGTTAAATATGATCACTGGCCTGGTGCTCAAGAACTATAGGACACTGATGAGTAAATTAACTGACACTCTAGTTAAAGCTGGTTATGTGGCCGCCAACCAGGGCCACAGCGCCATTTCGCGGATGCTGTGGAAGGGGGCAGGTATGGCAGACCAAGCGCGTTCTCAGGTACTGCTGGATTTGTCACGCCTAGAGGCAGACCCAGATGGCTCCTACCAGGAGCTAGCCCCTAATTGGCTAGAGCACGCTAGCGTCCTGCTTGAACGTGCCGGGGCACAAGGCGACGCCACACAGGTTTTAGAGGCCCTGAAACTGATTTTCCACCCCACCATTGAGCAGGGGCTTAACCATTCGCCTATTGCTGAGATGGATCCGCGTCTGCGTAGTTACCTGTTTACCTCCCCAGTGGTGGCGCGTTTGCGCGGCGACGGCGCCATAGTTGAGCCCGCTCAGGTGGCCACCACCGGCGTGGATCTGCCTTGGGCCAAGGCAGACGGTAACCAGGTGGTAAGCGCCCATGTGGTGCAGGCTCAGCGTCCACGCGCTGAGCATCTACTGGTGCTTACCGACATAAACTTCAACTTTATGGAGCCAATCATTGGCTACTGGCCGCAAAAAGCCCAGGTGCGTATCCGCCAGCTGGGAGACGAAGAACTAGATTTTTGTTCAGTCCTGCAAACCGTCACTGACCGGCTAGAAAACCGTGACACTGAGGTTCCAGAATTTTTACGTAAAGATCTACAGTGGGCTGACACAGTCTATGTGGAGTGGGGCAGTGCCCTGGCCGCGCGTCTAAGCGGCACGGATTTAACTAGCGTAGGTAGCCCGCGTCTACTGGTGCGGGTTCACAAATTTGAGGCATTTACTATGATGCCGCTGCTTACCCGTTGGGAAAACGTCTGTGACCTAATCACTATCGCCCCGCCGGTTACGCGGGCACTGACTTCAACCGTATTGGGGCTAGCTGAGCGTACCCGCATTAACTATGTTCCCAACTGTATGGATTTGGTTTCTTTTAAGCTGTCCAAACTCCAGCCGGCTGCATATAGCATCATGCTGGTGGGCTATGACCGCCTAGTTAAAGACCCCGCTTGGGCCCTAGATGTGCTTGAGCAGCTGCGCCAGCTTTCTGACAAACCCTGGAAGCTTACCTTAGTGGGGGAGGAGCCCACAGCTGGGGGTAGCTATTGGGATAGCTTCAACCAGCGCTGCCAGCAGCTGGGCGTGCAAAGCTTGGGTTACCGCAGCGATATGCCCGAGGTTTTGCGTAAAGCTACCGTGATTTTGTCCTCCTCTATGGTTGAAGGCGTACATATTTCAGTGCAGCAAGGCGCCGCTTCGGGCTGCCTGCCGGTAGTGCGTAACTGGCCGGGCCTGGCCAGCCTGGGTGGGCCCGAAACTATTTACCCAGCTGACTGGGTAGTGGACAGCCCGCGTGCCGCAGCGCAACGCATCTTGGATAACACCAACGAGTCTGGTTTAACTAAGCCAGAGGTAGCTGAGCAGGCCAGCCAGTGGACGCTAGCTAACCTTGACGCCCAGGTGACCTTGCCGCTGCTAGATCAGGTAGTGCTAGGAGGGGCGCAGTGACAAAAAAGCCCCTAGTGCAGGTAGTGATCGCCATCCACCGCTATGAGCGTCCTATTGAACGTGCCGTAGCCAGTGTGGTGGAAGGCAACACCACCAATGGCGCAATTGTGGTGGTGCACAATATTGATCCGCAGCCTATCCGCCAACGCCTAGAACAGTTCGGCTCCCGCGTACAGATCCTGACCTGCACAGATGGTATTCCTTCGCCGGCTGGCCCACTGAATACCGGCCTGGAGGCCGCCACCGCCCCCTACGTAACCGCCATGGGCTCAGACGACTACTACCAAAGCGGGGCCGGTAAAGCCTGGGCTAAATACCTTAAAGCCAACCCCAGCGTCGACATTTTGATCCTACCCACCCTAGAGGCTGCTACCGGCACCCTAGACTTACCCCCGGTGCGCGTGGGACGCCGTCGTCGCCTAGACCCAGTCAAAGACCGCCTCACCTACCGCACCGGGCCACTGATGCTGGTACGCACCGAACTACTAAAGCGCTACCAAATCCGCATGAGCTCAGGTCTACGCACGGGGGAGGACCTGGCCTACTCCAGTCGCCTATTTATGGTGGCCCAGCGCATCGACCTACTGCCAGCTAGCGAACCTAAATATATTGAGGCCGACGACGGCGGCGTGCGGGTCACCTCCACCCCCTTCACCATTGCGCAGCAGTGCGCCGGGGTGGCTATCGTAGCCAGCTCCACCTGGGCTGAGCAGCTAAAACCCGCTGCCCGCCAGGCCCTGGCCGTGCGCCTGGTGCGTAAAAGCATTCTGCCGGCAGTGGCCAAACACAGCCACGATCTAAGCCTGGATGATGTTGACTACCTCTACACGCTACTCACCAAGGTGCTTATGCTAGCCCCGCGCTACTATCAGGTGCTTAGCCGTAACGAGGCGCGCCTGGTTGAAGCCCTGATCATTGCCCACGGCGACGGCGCCAGCCCAGATGAGCGCCAAACTCGCCTACTGAGTGCGCGCCAAGCCGCCGCCAACTTGAACCAAGGCGGCCCGGCTAATACCGTGGCTCCGGTTAGCGCGCGCGGCTGGTTTAGCCGCCAAAGCCGCGTAGCCCATTGGGGCGCGTGTAAACTAAACCAATTGCTAGACACCCTCAACCGGGGAGACAAATGAAACGGCTGATAGACGCAATTCGCCAGCTAGTACCCTTGCTGCCGGAGGGTACTAATAGGTTCTTGTGGATATACATGGTATCCACCTCAGCTTTGGCGATTTTGGATACGGTTGCTTTAGGTCTACTGGCCCTGATGCTCACCCCCATGATCAAGGGTGAGGCCATGACCATGCCGCTGCTTGGCAAGATTAGCACCAGTAGCTATCCCTGGCTGCTGCTAGTGGTGTGTGCGCTGATGATTTTGAAAGCCATTTTGGCTTTAGTGATTCAGTGGTTCGCCACCCGTCGCTTTGCCAGCTACGAAATGGTGGTTGGTGACGAGCTTTTTGACGCCTACATCCGCGCCCCCTGGACTGAGCGGTTAGCGCGCTCGACGGCGGAAATCGTGCGCATGGCCGACGTGGGTATCGCCAACACTATCTCCGGTGTGCTGCTGCCAGCGGTGAGTTTACCCCAGCAGATCGTCAGCTTTATTGCGGTAGTGGTGGTGTTGCTGGTGGCACAGCCCTCAACCGCCCTCATCACCCTGGTGTACCTGGGGCTGGTAGCCATGTTCATGAACCTGGTGGTTTCCCGCTCAGCCGTGGTGGCCGGACGGGTAAATATGCGCTACTCGCTGCGCATCACCAAACTCATGACCGAAATGGTCTCCTCCCTTAAAGAAATCACCCTGCGCGACAAATTCGCTGATGTTTCACGTGTAGTGCATCAAAATCGTGAACGCTCCACCCGCGCCCGCGCCAACATCCAGTTCCTCGGGGCCGTGCCTCAGCGCGTAATTGAAGCCGCCATGGTGGGTGGATTCGTGCTGGTAGGGGCCGTGGCCTGGTGGAGTCAAGGCACTACCGGGGCGCTTAGTGCAATTGCCCTATTTGGTGTGGCCGGGTTCAGGATCATGCCCACCATCGTGACCTTCCAGTCAGTTATGACCACCACCGCCAACTCCCTGCCCCACCTAGAGGCAGTGCTACGCGACATTAACGACGCCAAACGCTACCAGGAAAACGCTGAAGACCTAGGCACCCAGCAGCTACAGGGCGAACCTGACGCATTGCGTCTAAAAAACATCACCTTCACCTACCCCAGCGCCCAAACCAGCGCCGTTAAAGACCTAAGCCTAACCATCCCCATGGGCTCCTCCGTAGGTATTGTGGGCACCTCCGGCAGCGGTAAATCCACGCTGGTAGACATTATTTTGGGGCTACTAGTACCCCAACAAGGCCAGATTTTCATTGGCCAGCAAAACATGGATGATGTGCTAGGTGCCTGGCGTAAACGCGTCGGCTACGTCCCCCAGGAGGTGACCCTCTTTGACGCCACCATTGCCCAAAACATTGCCTTGACCTGGGGGGATGATTATGACGAAGAGCGCGTAAAGCAGGTCATTGAAATGGCTCAGCTCTCCCAGGTGATAGCCGGGCGCCCCGAGGGCATCAATGAGCGTATCGGTGAGCGCGGCCTGGCCCTCTCCGGTGGCGAACGTCAGCGTCTAGGTATCGCCCGCGCCCTGTACTCAGACCCGCTGGTGCTAGTGCTAGATGAGGCCACCAGTGCGCTGGACACCAAAACCGAGGACGCCGTCGCCACTGCCATCTCCCAGCTGCACGGCCAAGTCACAGTGATATCAGTGGCACACCGTCTATCAACTATCCGCCACAACGACATGATTTGTTTCATGCGCACCGGTCAGCTCAAAGCCAGTGGCACCTTCGATGAGCTGGTGGAAAAAGAACCCGAATTCGCCGTGCAGGCACACCTAGCGGGCTTGGCCTAAGGAGCAGATATGAGCAAAAAACTACTGATCATCTCGTTTTCCCCCATTACTCGCGACGCGCGAGTACTTAAACAAGTGCGCCTATTCAGCCCCAAATATGAGGTCACTACCTGCGGCTTTGGCCCCGCCCCCGAAGGCGTCAAACGCCACCTGGAACTAACCCACGCCACCTTGCCGGGCAAAACCTGGGATGCGCTACTAGAGCTAAAAGCCTACAAAGCCGGCTACTGGCTGATGCCAGACGTACGCAACGCCGCCAAAGCCCTCAAAGGCCTTAAATTCGACGCCATCCTAGCTGACGACATCGACACCGTGCCGCTAGCCCTCTCCCTACGCCCACGCCTAGGGGTACACGCCGACATTCACGAATACTTCCCCCGCCTACATGAAGAACACGCTCCCTGGGCTAAGCGTATTGGCCCCTGGTACCTGTGGCTATGCCAGCGCTACCTGCCGCGCTGCCAGTCAGTCACCACCATTTCCAAGCGCATCGCGCAGGAATATGAGGTACAAACCGGCGCCAAAGTAGGGGTAGTCACTAACGCCACCCCCTACTGGGAGCTAAGCCCAACCCCGGTAGCTGAGCCCATCCGCCTAGTGCACTCAGGCACCTCCCACCGCGAACGCAACATTGAAGCCACCGTGGACGGCGTCATCGAAGCCGGTAACTGCACCCTAGACCTATACCTAACCCCCAACGACCCTGAGCACCTAGAACACCTAAAACAGCGAGCCCAGGAAAACAGCGCCATCACCGTGCACCCGCCAGTGCCCTACGAGCAGCTAATTGAAACTCTCAACGGCTACGACCTAGGGGTGTTCCTACTACCGCCCATCAACTTCAACTTCGCCAACGTCCTGCCCAACAAGCTCTTTGACTTTGTGCAGGCCCGCCTAGGTGTAGTGGTAAGCCCTAGCCCTGAGATGGCCCGCATCGTTGAAGAAGCCGGTTTAGGCGTGGTGGCGCCAGGCTACAGTGCCAGCGACCTAGCCCAAGTACTAAAAGGCCTGACCAAAACCCAAGTGCAGGAATTCAAGGCTGCCTCCCACGCCCACGCCCATGAGCTATCAGCCGACAGCCAGCTGGTGATCTGGGAGCGTTACATCACCAAAATCATGGGTGAGTAATGCATGTTCTGGTAATTCCCTCCTGGTATCCAGCCAGCCCAGAGGACGTACACGGAATTTTCTTCCGCCAACAAGCCCAAGCCATGGCTAGCGCCGGCTTGCAAATGGGTGTGTTGGCGCCACAGATGCACCCGGTCTATGGGCCCGCCTGGCGCCGGGGCCTAAGCGCGCGGCGCTCGCGGCCACGCGTCAGCCAGGAAAATGGCTTAAATGTGGTGCGTGTGGATCTGCCAGCTTGGCTGCCTAAAGCCCGCTGGATTGATGCCCGCGCCGCCTTTAGCCAGTTAGAGCAGGCTTTTAGGGTCTATGTACGCCGCTTTGGGCGCCCCGATGTGCTGCACGCCCACTCGCTTTACCCGGCAGGTTTCCTAACCCACCTGTTGGCTGCCAAATATGGGCTGCCCTGGGTGCTTACCGAGCACCGCTCACTAGGCCACATGCCGGTGCGTACCGGCCTAGGCCGTCGCGCTGAGCAGCAGGTGGCCGCCAGCGCCGCTAAGCGCATTGGGGTTTCGCGCGGTCACGCCGATTTTATTGCCCAGCGCCTGGGGGGCCAGTGGGATTATGTGCCCAACTTACTGCCGCCCGAGCTGGAGACAGTTACGGTATCAGACCACAGCCACAAGCCCCTGGTGGTGGGGCATTTGTCGGTGCTGGATCCGGTTAAACGCCCTGAGCTGGTGATTAAGTCCTTCGCCGCCGCCCAGCTGGGGGCAGATGCCCAGCTCATAATTGGTGGCCCGCTAACTGATGAAATTGAGGCCAGTCTGCGTCAATGCGCCCGCCAGGCGGGAGTGGAAAAACAACTGGAACTGCCGGGCATGGTCAAGGATGTGGCCGGCTTTAACCAACAGCTAGACGTATTTGTACTACCCTCAATCACCGAATCTTTCGGCATGGTGCTAATTGAGGCCCTAGCTACGGGGGCGGCTTTGGTGGCCACCGACACCTGGGGTGCCAATACGGTCATTAGCGACGGCGACGGCGTCGTCGTAGATAGCGCGGACCCAACCGAGCTGGGGGCGGCCATAAAGCAAGTCTCCACCTGGCCGCGCGATAAAGCTGGACGCGAGCGTAGACGCGAAAGCTGCCTGAGTCGTTTTGCTTTAGGCGCATTTGCTGCCAAGTACAAAGAGATTTACGCCGTCGCAGCTGCGAGCGCACATGCTTAAAATAGATAACAGCCTGAAAACCCTAAACAGTGAGGAAAACCGGATGCGCATTGCGGTAGTCGCTCTAGGAAAGATTGGCCTACCCCTGGCCGTACAGTTCGCCGACAAGGGCCATGAGGTGATTGGGGTTGACGTTAACCCCCGCACCGTAGATCTGGTAAATGAAGGCAAAGAACCCTTCCCGGGTGAGGCGCACCTGGCCGAGAAGCTAGCTGAGCTGGTGCCCGCCGGTCGTCTGCGCGCCACCACGGACTACGCTGAGGCTATCCCCGGGGTTGACGCAGTAGTGGTGGTAGTGCCGCTGTTCGTCAACGACGAGACCTGGCAGCCTGACTTTGCTTGGATGGATGAAGCCACCAAGTCCCTGGCCGCCCACCTAACCCCCGGCACCATCGTCTCCTACGAGACCACTTTGCCTGTGGGCACCCTGCGCGGCCGCTTCAAGCCCATGATCGAGCAGATCAGTGGCCTAGAAGAGGGGCGCGACTTCACTTTGATCTTCTCTCCCGAGCGCGTGCTCACCGGCCGCGTCTTTGCGGACCTGCGCCGTTACCCCAAGCTGGTTGGTGGCCTAAGCGAGGATGGCACCCGTCGCGGTATTGCCCTGTACCAGCAGCTGCTGGACTTTGACGTGCGCGAAGACCTACCCCAGCCTAACGGCGTGTGGGACATGGGCAGCGCCGAGGCCGCCGAAATGGCTAAGCTAGCTGAAACCACCTACCGTGACGTAAACATCGGCCTGGCCAACCAGTTCGCGGTTTACGCCGACAAGATCGGCGTGGACGTGCAGCGCGTAATTGATGCCTGCAACTCCCAGCCTTACTCTCACATTCACCGCCCCGGTATCGCGGTAGGTGGCCACTGCATCCCGGTTTACCCGCGCCTGTACCTGTCCACTGACCCCGACGCTTCCGTGGTACGCACCGCCCGCTCCTTCAACGCCACCATGCCCCAGTATGTGGTGGACCGCGCCAAGGAGATCCTAGGTGACCTGACCGGCCTGCGTGTAGTGGTACTGGGTGCCTCCTACCGTGGCAAGGTTAAGGAAACCGCTTTCTCTGGCGTGTTCCCCACGGTTGACGCGCTGCGTGCCGCCGGTGCTCAGGTGCTGGTGCAGGACCCGATGTACACCGATGAGGAGCTGGAGGGCTTCGGCTGGCAGCCCTATCACCTAGGTGAGAACGTGGATGTGGCCATTGTGCAGGCTGACCACCCCGAGTACAGCAAGCTGACCCCGGCTGACCTGCCGGGTGTGCGCCTGCTGCTCGACGGCCGCCGCGTCACTAACCCGGCACTATTCG
>CAJZDJ010000044.1 GCA_915063485.1 uncultured Actinomyces sp. | reverse complement strand
TCGGAAGGGGTAATTCGATGAAGAAATTGTCGATGTTTATGGCCATGGTTATGTGCGCTACGTTAGCGTTGTCTGGCTGTGGTAATAGTGTCTCGGATGATAGGGCGCAGGCTTATGCTTCGCTTTCGTCTATGACCAACTTGGAAAAGGACCAGGTTAAAGACTATAAGCAGCGGTTGACTGTGGCCCCTGACTCGGCAGCGATTAAAAGCGTTCTAGCTGACGCTAAAGCAGCCAACGATAAGGTGGCTAGCGACAACGCAAAAGCAGATAAGGGGGTTAAAGAGGTTGAGGCTGCTATTACCGGGGTTAAGCTAGTTGGTACTGATAAATGTGCTGATGTGACTTTAGTGCTTAACGCTGACAAGACTTGGCAGATCAGCGGGGAAAACGCAGAGCAGTGCTTTTTGCCGCACAAACTAAAATACTGGACTGTTGCACGCTACCCAGACAGTGGGATACCCTACTTCATTCAAAGCGACACTAAAGATGACATTTATGGCCGTACTGTTTCTGAAATAAGGCTGAGCGAAGATAAGCGCACAGTTAAGTTTGTGCATGGCACTGACTTTTACGAGTTCACTATCACCAAGTAGGTCAAGCTTAAAACTAGCTTGTTTGTGGGGACACCAGGAGTCTGGTGTCCCCACGCTTTTGTTTTCAGTGTATTCTGATTGTTTAAATAATTAATGCAGCATGTACATAATAAGCTGTAATTTCACTTGTTGACTACGTTGTAAGGTTTAATTAGAAGTTTGTTTGGTTGCAAATGAGCTTATAGGTTTACCGGCAATTGAGGGGCTAAGGTGTTTGCCTGCGTAGCCCGTGTCTGATTCTGCTTCTAGCGCCCACTGTTCTATGTCTTCATCAGTGAAAACGACGCCGTCAGCGCTTTTGTAGGTGTCCATTTGGCTACCTCCTTTGCTTGAGTTCTACTCGATTTTACGATAGGTGGCAAGATGTATTGGAGAAACGCACAGGGAGTCACCCTGCGCGAGCTCGAGCAAGCCGAGATCAACGCTGCAACGAATCCAACCAAGCATCCGACACTCTCGCACCACCCCGATGGGGATGACACTATCTAAACCAGCTCATCACAGAGGAGTAGGCACACACCAGTGCTTCCCACCGAGCAGCCAGAGGACTTCCCTGCCCTCCGCTGCTCCCTCACAGCAAACTCTGCCCCAAAAGCAACGCCGGGCCACGCTCCCGCGCGCCCCGGCCTCGTCAGAATGCGAACCTCAGTCAAGCTCCGCTAACACACCCACGTCATGTGCGGCTTGACGCAGGCGCTTATCGCGCGTCCACAGAGACACGCCGGGGGTCACGACGACGCTCGCCAGGAGCGCCGCATCGACAGCACTGAGCCCCCTGCCCCACAGCCGCCGCTTCTCTACGAGGTGCCGGACCCCCTGATCATCGACGTTGCGAAGGACCATGAGGCGCTCGATCGCCTTCAGGAAGACCGACCGGTCCTTGAGATTCCCCAACGCGAGCTCGGTGATGACGCTCTGGTGCACGCACACCTGGTCGCGCTCGAGCAGGTCGACCAGGACCGGCTCAGTTTTTCGTAGGTGATCAATCCAGATGTTCGTGTCGACGCGGACTCTCATGCGCGCCTACGGCCCCGCGGCGCAGCCTCCGCCGCCTGATCACTGCCACCGAGCGCAGCGAGCTGCCGTCCCGTCTCAATCCGGACAAGGAGTTCCACCGCGTCCCTGATCAACGCGGAACGTTCACTGATCCCAGTGAGTTCCTCGGCGCGTGCAAGCAGGTCATCATCGAGTGTCACAGTGGTTCTCATAGCTACCTCCACATTCAGGATAGCATCATTAACAGCATCATTTGATTCGACTGAGTGTTCTTCCCAGTGTGATGATTTCTGTGAGGGAGCTAGGCACGCCCGCGTCGATGGTGGAGTTCTTGCCTGGTGCGTCTGCGGCACTCATCTAGAGCATCCCCGGCGAGGTGTACGACGTGGAAGGGGTCCATGACCGCCCTCGTGCCAGGTGTGAGGCTGGGAGGCCAGCCAGGTTTTGAAGACCTGCTTGGAGCGACCCGGGACCATGTCCAAGAGCCGGGAGGGGTCACTGCGATCGTTGACGGGCGTCAAATCCAAGATGACGGTGACGTACCTGTCCCCATACGGGGTGTGGCGCCACTCGCAGGGTACGTGAGCCAAGCACCTGACCACCGTGTCACGAGAAATGCCCTGGCACCCGCAGCGTCGACCCCACCGGTCCTCACCAGTAATACGTCACGCCAACACTGCATGGTCGGGCTCAACGCGCTGACCCCTCACCTCCAACCCCAGGCCATCCAGGCGAGCGAACGCGCTCAGATCGAGGCGATCAAAGATAGCATTGGACATGTCGAGGTCTTTCAGATGGACGGTGTAGGAATCGCCATCATCGGAAGACCTCGACCCCTACCCGGCCACGACGCGCCCAACCCCGCCCACAACACCTACACCCTCAAATGCGAAGAGCCCGTTTCCGGGCCTGACCTGCTCGATGGTCTATTTGCTCCCTATGGCGGATGCATAGAGCTACCTCATACTTGTGTGTTTGGGGCCGCGTGTGCGCGCTTTGCGGGAGGGGTGCCCCCTCGATAGACGTTTATACATCAATAGCTGTATAATGCTGTATGAACGTCTGTTGTAGAGGAGGTGTCTACTTTGATGCTTGACGAGCTTGTAAGTTATATCGACGCCGAGGGTGGGGTGGTGTACTCTTCGCAGTTGAAGGGTGCTGGCTTTTCTGCGGGACTTATCTCTTATGCGAGCGAAACAGGCCGTATTGATAGGATTTCACGCGGTATCTACTGCACGCCTGATGTTTTCGAAGATGACTTTCTCGTGATTGGGGCACGTTGGCGCAAGTGCATTTTTTCGCATAACAGCGCGTTGTATCTAAATGGATTATCAGACAGGCTTCCGGTAGTGCAGTCCGTGACCGTGCCTAGGGGGTATAACCCGGTCAGGCTGATTGAGGAGTTTCCAGGCAGTCAGATTCGCTGGGTTCGCCCTGATATTTACGAGCTTGGCGCAACAAATATTATGACGCCGTCAGGTAATAGGGTCAGGTGCTATAACTCTGAGCGTTCGATCGCTGACCTGATTAGGCAAAGGAAGCTGGCTGGTGTTGATGCTCAACTTGTGCGTGACGCTATTGGTGGATACTTCAATAGCCGTGAGAAAGATCTTCATGAGTTGGCGCGCATGTGTGAAGCGCTCGGAGTAAGGCGTGAGTTACAGGTATACCTGGAGGTGTTGTAATTGGTAACTATTCGCAATGATGCGAGCCTTAGAGGCAAGATTCGATCTGTTGCAAAAAGAGCCGGGCTTAGACCTCAGGAGCTACTGCAAATGTATCTATTTGAACATTTGTTGCTTCGTCTTGAGAAAAGTCCCTATGCTGAGAAATTTGTTCTCAAAGGTGGACTGCTAATTGCGTCGATGATTGGTGTTTCCCTACGTACTACGATGGATATGGATACGACTGTAGTTGGCATGTCACTGGATCGCGCAAATATTGAGCGTGCGATAAAAGATATTTGTGGTGTCGATGTTGGTGATGAGATGGAGTATGTTTTTGAACGTATCGAGCCTATTCGAACCGATGATGAATATGCGAACTGGCGTGCCCATGTTCGGGTGAGATACGGAAGAATGAACGCGTCTGTAAAAGTAGACATCACAACAGGTGACTCTATAGTTCCAAAACAAATCGAATACCCATATCCGATGATGTTTGAAGATGGAGCAATCAATGTGTTGTCTTATCCTGTGGCGACGATACTGGCTGAGAAATTTGAAACCGTTGTTGTCAGGGGTGTAGCCAATACGCGTGGTAGGGATTTCTATGATATTTATGCATTCCTGAAACTTTATAACGAAGATATTGATTTTGTTCAGGTAAAGCAAGCTCTAACTGCGACGGCAATAAAACGAGGTTCCTCGTCTAGCGTTGCCGACTACAAGTATAGGTTGGAAGAGATTAGAGCTTCTGAAACTATGTTGTCTGTGTGGAGTGAGTATACGAAATTAACACCATATGCATCTGCCATATCGTTTATTGATGTTGTGAACGCGGCGATACAGCTTGGTGATTCAATATTTGCTAAATCTAGTAACACATAAAGGCATAGCGGTTGGGCTGATGGAAGCTGTGTCTAGATGAATTTGCCGGTGAGGCTGGTGGGGCAGGCTTTGATTTTAGCGGGGGAGCCGGTGGCTACCACCTGGCCACCGGCCAAACCTCCGCCAGGGCCCATATCCACCACATAGTCTGCGCTGCGAATTACATCCAGATCATGTTCAATAACCACCACGGTGGCACCTTTAGTAATCAAACTGGCAAACACTCCCATTAGAGTCTGCACATCCTTTGGGTGCAGGCCAATAGTGGGTTCATCAAACACAAACACCGAATCGCCCTGGCCCCGGCCCATCTCACTGGCAAGCTTTAACCGCTGCGCCTCGCCACCAGAAAGCCCCGGTGTCTGCTCGCCAAGTGTCAAATAGCCCAAACCCAAATCGTGCAGCACCTGCAATTTCTTGCTCACCCGGCTAAGGCCCGCGCAAACAGTCAAAGCCTCATCCACACTCATAGCCATCAGGTCAGGCAGGCTGTAGGCGGCGCCGTCGTCAAAAAAGCACCTAATTTCGTGAGCCGCACGCCCATAACGGCAGCCGCGACAATCGGGGCAGCAAATCTCGACGTCGGGAAGAAACTGCACGTCAAGGGAGATCTGCCCAGTGCCGTCACAAGTGTCGCAACGCAAAGAACCAGTGTTATAAGAAAACGCGCCAGCCGTAAGCCCACGGTGGCGGCCAGGTTTCGAGCCGGCCTCAGCGGCAAGTTTGGCTCCATACTGCTTAGCCGCCTCGGACCTGGCGAAATGCTTACGCAACTCATCATGCACCCCCGCATAGGTGGCCACAGTCGAGCGCACATTAATACCAATCGGGGTGGCGTCAATGAGCATAACCCGGCCAATACCCGGTGCCTCCAGCCAGCGCACATGCCCCGGCAGCGCCTGACCGGCAATTCGCGCCTGCAAAGCCGGGATCAGGCTCTCAAGCACCATGGTGGTTTTACCTGAGCCCGAAACCCCAGTCACCACTGTGAGTCGTCCCTGGGGAATATCCACCTCAAGTGGCTGCACCGTGTGGATCGCGTCCGTGACTAGGCGGATACTGCCGCGCTCAAAAAGATCCGCCCGCGCCGGCTTGGGCTGGTTCTGTTGCCTCAGATACGGCCCAATAATCGACGCAGAATCATCCATGACCTGCGCAACCGTGCCCTGGCAAACCACCGTGCCGCCGTCGGAACCAGCGCCAGGCCCCATCTCAATGAGGTAATCACTGTGGGTGAGCACCTGAGTGTCGTGGTCAACCAAAATCACCGAGTTACCATCCGCCAACAGATCATCCATCACCCCCGTCAAACCCTTGAGATTATGCGGGTGTAAGCCAATCGAAGGCTCATCAAGCACATACAGTACGCCCGTGGTACGGTTACGCACCGCCCGCGCTAGCTGCACGCGTTGGCGCTCACCGGTAGAAAGCGTGGATGCCGCACGATCCAACGCCAAGTAGCCCAGCCCCAGGTCAAGCAAGCGTTGGGCGGTGTCAAAGAAAGCCTCACAAATATTTTGGGCCATGGGACGCAGCATCTGCGGCAGTGAGTCGGGCACACCCTCAACCCACCCCATCAGCTCAGACAGGGTCATTTGCGAGGCCGTGTCCAGACCAATACCGCGCAACCGGGGCGCCCGGGTGGCTTCAGACATACGGGTGCCGTGACACTTAGGGCAAGTGTCCTCTTTTAAGAAACGCTCCAGGCGCTTCATGCCCTTTTCATCTTTAACTTTAGAAAGCGCATTTTCGACCGTATAAATGGCGTTGTAATAGGTGAAATCCATTTCGGCCGACTGGTTAGTTTTAGGATTTACGTAAATAATGTGCTTTTTTAGCGCCGGGCCGTGGTAAACAATCTCCTGCTCCGCCTCAGTTAGCTCCTTGAATGGCACATCGGTGCGCACACCCATCTCGCGGCACACGTCTTTCATCAGGGCCCACATCAGCGTGCCCCACACTACGACGGCGCCCTGGTCAATGCTCAGGTTCTGGTCCGGCACCAGCGCAGCAGCATTCACGCTGCGGGTCAGGCCTGTGCCCGAGCAAGTTTGGCAGGCTCCGCGTGAGTTAAACGCCAGGTCCTCAGCGCCAGGGCCATAAAATTTTACGCCGCAGGTGGGGCAGGTAATTTCAGCCATGCGGGCGACGTCGAATGAGGGCTCAACATAGTGCCCGTTAGGGCAGCGGTGGTGGGCTAGGCGTGAAAACATCAGTCGCAGACTGTTGGCTAGCTCAGTCATGGTTCCGAAAGTACTGCGGATTCCGGGCACGCCCGGCCTTTGTCGCAGCGCCAACGACGCCGGCACGTAACGCACTTCGCTCACGTCAGAGCGTTGGGCTTGGCTCATACGCCGGCGTGTGTAGGTGGACAGTGACTCCAGGTAGCGGCGCGAGCCTTCCGCATAGAGAACCCCCAGGGCCAGGGAGGATTTACCTGAGCCAGATACGCCAGCAATACCAACGATTTTATTTAGCGGAACATCAACGTCTAGGTTCTTCAGATTGTGCACGCGAGCCCCGCGCACCTCAATGGTCTGGGGTTTTTGGGTGCGGGCGGCACTCTGCGGGACGGCACGCTGCGAGGTAATTGGCGACGGCGCCGCCTGGGACTCTTCGAAAGCGCGCATTTTCCTCCAATCAGACGCGCTAGTGCTGCGCGATTTTGACTTCATGTTTGCCCTTTTAAGCCTGCTCTAGAGGGGCAGTTAAAGGCACGATGGCGGGGCGTAAAGCTGCAGCTAAGCGCTGGTTGCTGCCAGTTGCCTGACTGTAGAAACGCGCTGCCACGAATTCCTTGCAGGCGGGGGTACCTGGTCTGTTACTGGTGGGTGTGCCTGGTTTATTGCAAACGGGGGTGCTCGGCGCAAAAAGCGCAGGATCAAGCTTCCAACCGGCTTGCTCAGACAGCTGGGAGAAAAACACGAACTGCGTGCGTGTATTGCCCTCGCGGAAACTGTGGATAACGTTCAACTCGCCCCAAATTTCAGCCAGCTCTGTCACGAAAGTTTCATGATCCAAACCGCGCAACAAATCCATTTTGTTGAGCCTGCGGTATTGCTCATTGGCTGCCTGCCCTAAGGCTGGGCCTGCTGGATAGTACTGGTAAGACATTTGCGGCGCAGTCGGATCTCCCAACGGGTAATGGACAATGTCTGGGCCAGACTTGACCATGAATGTGCCCAGGGGAGCAACCCGCTCCTGGCCTGCCCACTCATAGACATCTTGGAAAATATGGTGGTGAATTGCCTTCATGTGGGCGTAATCGAAGTTGCCTTTGATCGGCGTTTGCGCCAGTTCCAAAATTCTAGAGCTAGCGTAGCCCTCTTCCAGAAAGCGTAGCTTGACAGCGTCAGGTTCCCCATGTGGGTTGCCAGGAGTAGTGAATTTATTGCGTAACACCGAGGTACCAGGGATGAAGTAATCCTCCCAGGTGCGAAAAAGTTGGCGTGCCATCAGCCTTGCACGTGCTTTCTGATTGCTGCGCGTGCCTGTTCGCCGGTTAGGTTGCCACAGGCCTGCTGTTCCAAAATGTTGCACAGCGCCAGGTCGGTGACTTCGTGGCCTGCCAGGGCCAAAGCCGCCTTGGCAAATGCGAGCTTTTCTGCGGGGGTGCGGTTTCCGTAGGCGCAGTTTCGGGGTTGCGTTTCTGCGTTATCTGCGGCGACGGCGTCGCTGCGGCCAGGGCGGTCAGTGCTGCGGCTTGTCATGGGCGGCCTCGTTTCTTCCGAAAGCTCATTTTACGGGGCGAACTGCGCCGTCGTGAGCAAAAGCAGGCATAGACTTACGCTAGTTATAAACCTAAGGAGGGGAAGATGGGTGCCCAGGACGTACCGAAAGTGCATGACCCCAGTTTCCGTGGGGACATGATTATTCGCTTCCTACCTGACAGTGACCAGGTGCTAGCCCGCATGGACCGCTCTACCGTGCAGGTGTTTACGAATCTGACGGACTACCTGCAGCTTTATGGGCCGTACGTGGATCGTGTGGGCTACCCGGACGGCAAATACCTGTGGCACCGGCCCGTCGGGAAGCGACCCACCTACTTTGAGTATCGCTCACTGGACATATTCGCCCTAAACGACCCCTACTACAGCTACGAAATCAAACAGCTGCCGCAGGGATGCTCGATTCGCACCGGCATTAACGTGCCCTACTTTGATCTGCCCGGCGGTGCGCGCCAGGTGCAGTTTCTAGCCGGAGACGTTGTGCTGAGTGCTATTGAATGCCTTGAGCTGGGGATTTTGACTGGGAGGTCAGAATAATGTGGTGGCAAGTTGCTGAGCTGTTTCACTTCGCGGAGACGGCAGGGGCGCAGATTCGGCTTCGTGATAGCGACGCACTGTCGCTGACCTGGGATTGTGGGCGCAGTTGGCAGCACGTGTGGAACACCAGCGGTGAACACGCCCAAGCTTTTTACGGCGAAAGCGAGTACGCCGAAACTCGCGTTCCCACCATGATCAGCGACTACAGCGAACTCATGCTTAACTGGGCGGTGCTGCGCATTGGTCGCAAAGCGCGCTTTTACAAGGGCTGGGAGGCGATCCGTGTGCCTGCAAGCGCCCAAAGTGTGGATCCGCGCTGGGGCTTTGAGCAGCTCTCGCTGATCACCGGCCGCCTGACTAGAGACGGCAAGCCCGTACCAATGCAGCTGCGCACCATCTTCCCTGACCACTACGAGCTAAACCAGTTCTCGCATGTGGCTGGCCTGAGATTCAAAGACCTACTGGCGGCCTTCAAAGACCCATCTGGCGGCATATTGGCCAACTGGGTAGAGCCGGCGCCAAACTCTGGGCGCCCGCAGGCTGCTGAGAAATCAGAAAGCTCCAAATAGACTGACTGTAAGTCCAGCTTAGAGCGACGCTAAGGCCAACTTAGAGTGACGCTAAGGACAACTTAGAGTGATGGTAAGGCCGGCTTGCACTGGCGTTAAGGCCAGCTCAGACGGGCCGGAAAGTTTTAAATAATGCGGCGGGCGCCAGGCCTGCCGCGCTTGATAGGTGTGTAAGGGAAAAGTATGGGTAAATGGTTTGATCAGGCCGCAGAGATTGAGCGCTTGCGCAAGGAAAACCACCGGTTAAAAGCGCAGGTCAGGAGTCTTGAGTTGCGTCTAGGGGGCAGTTACGGACAGTCGGGAACCAGTGATTACAGCCAGCCGGGCGCCTATGGGGACGCTAGCGAGTACGCTCAGGGTACCTACGGGGCTGGCGACGACGTCGTCGGGGCTGGGGCTGCAGGTTACGAGGCCGCTGCCTGGCTGGAACTAACCCCAGAAGAACTCCACTTAGTGCGGATGGGCAAAAAAATCAACGCCATCAAAATTTACCGAGACCGCACCGGGGTTGGCTTAGCTGACGCCAAAGCCGCCATCGACGCGGTTGGCTAGGAGGAATCATGCTGTTCATGGGTCATCGTGAGGACGACGGCTGGCTACGGTCTACCTTCAACCTGACTTTCCGGGCCTCATGGGAAATGATGCTACAAGGGGTTTATGAAGCCTGGCATTACTTCGCTAATGTTGAAATCCTGGTTGACCATAAGCCGATTGAAATTAAAACCCCTGAAGACATTCTCAAGATCCCTGAAGACCGCAATATTGCAATTCGTGGATTGCTAATGGTGGCTAGGACTAATGTAGAAATTGTTTTCTACAACCAAGTACACTTCATCAACGTCTATGTTGAGTGCAACAATGAAGAACTAAAAAACCTGGACTACGAGCACTACAACAAATTCATTGGCAAATTCATTGACAATATGGAAATCGCCATGAATATGCCCGAGGAACAACTCAAAGCTGGCAGGTAGCTGGCAGGTAGGCGGCGTTGCGGCGTGGGCTTGTGTGTTGCGGTGCAGGATTGTTGCGTTACAGCGCAGGCCTTGTGTGCTGCGGCCTTAGCTTGCTGTGCTGCAGCGCGAACTGCGCCGCATAGTAGCTGGTCACAAGCCTGCTGCTGAGCCAAGAGCGGATGGAGAACTGCAATGATTTTAATTGGTGAAAAAGAAGAAAAGGGCTGGGTTCACGCCAACTACCGGCTCACCCGCCCGGTTTCGTGGCAGCAGCTACTAAAATCGGTGCACGGGGTTTATGGCTATTTCAAAAAAACCGAGATCCTAGTGGATGGGTTACCAATCCAGATTAGTCAACCGGAAGAAATATTACAGATCCCTGAGGCTAAAGCTATTTCTATTCGGGGTGTGCTAACAATTATTGACGTGCCCGTGGTGGTAACCTTCTACAACCAGGCCGACTACGTAAATGTTATGGTTGCCTGCGCAAACGAAGAATTCCAAAACACTAACTACGAAAAGTTCAACAAATCAATGAGTCAAATCATGGATAGCCTTGAACTAATGATGTACATACCGGCAGCTAAGTAAACTGATAAGGGCAGGGCAGTACTGATAGGGGCGGGCCAGCGCCGATAGGCGGGCCTGCATTTGCGGGCCCGCGCTGAGGCGCTCAAGCCTCTGCCCGCGCTGAGATGCTCAGTCTTTTGTGGTGCTGCGGCTCTAAGGCCTAGAACCGCAAAAGCTTGCGGTAAATCTGCAAATCTTCGTCGCCAAAGACGTTGAAGACAACATCCATCTGCGCCTGGGTTGCCTCCAACCAACGCTGCACAGTGTCAACCGCAACCTTTGCCGCAGGCCCCTTGGGGTAGCCAAACACGCCGGTGCTGATGCAGCAAAAAGCCAGCGACTTCAAACCGTTTTCCTGCGCCATATCTAGACACTGTAAATAGCTGCTCATCAGCTTATATTTCCCAATGTCTGGCAGTGCCGGGTTATAGATAGGCCCAACCGTGTGAATCACATGCTTAGCTGGCAAGTTATAGCCGCCAGTGATTTTGGCGTGCCCAGTGGGTTCCTCATGACCCTGAGCCTGCATCAGCTGCGCGCATTCAAGACGCAACTGCACGCCAGCAAAAGTATGGATAGCGTTGTCAATACAAAAATGTCCCGGCTGCCAGCACCCCAGCATCTGACTGTTGGCAGCATTAACAATACCGTCAACAGCTAGCCGGGTAATGTCGCCCTGCCACAGACGAATCCGGGGATTAAGCGGGCTGACGGCGGCGTCGTCGAGACTAGAAATACCAGCCTGAGCCAGCAAACCAGACAGCAACTCATCCTGTTTTTCCAGCCAAAAAGGGGAGATAGGTGCAGGCTGGCGGGTGTTAACCAAGGCGCGGAAATGCTGCCACAGCTCGTCGCTGCCCTGCACCTGTGGGAAAGCGAAATTACGCTCCGCACACAGCTGCGCCACCAGCTCAGATAGCAGCGCCTCCTTTTTACTTTCCAGCATTACCTGCCTCCTTTAACTCCTTTAACGCCTGCGTTAAGACCCGGTGAATGTCACCATCTATAAGAATAGAGCGTTCACTGATCTCAATCGGGGCTTGGGCCTGGCCAAAATTAATGCAGGCGTAAGTTGCCAACGGATTGGCGTAAGTGCGCTGCCAGAAAGGGTATTTAATGATGCCGGGAGTGTTGGCGCCAACCCCCAACTCTAGGTAGAGCACCTTGTCAGCGCGGTGAGCTGCCATGAAATCCTGGTAGCGCTGGGCCGCCCGATGCCAGCCGGCGTCCTCAACGAAAGTGTGATCGGCGCGCAGATTCATGCCCATAGGCTCACCACACCTGGGGCAGTGCGGCACAAGCTCGCTGGAAACACGCATGTCACGCTGGGTTTCAACCATGAGTTTCACGGTCTCATAGTTGTCGTAAGTGTTCTCGTGACACGGCTGGGAGCACTGCCACAGGCCGTAATCACCCTGGGTGTAAAACAAGCGGTCTTTAGGGAAACCGGCCAGTTGAAACTGGTGATCCACATTTGTGGTGAGCACAAAGAAATCTTTGCCCGCTAACAGCTTAGCTAGCTTGGCGTACGTGTCCTTGGGGGCTGGGATGTAGCGGTTGTACCAGATGTGCCGGCTCCAGTAAGCCCAGCGTTCCTCCAAGGTTTTGAAAGGATAAAAGCCAGCCGAATACATGTCGGAAAACCCGTAGGTCTCAATGAACTCCGCGAAATACTTCTGGAAGCGCTCACCGGAGTAGGTAAATCCCGCCGAGGTGGAAAGGCCTGCCCCGGCTCCAACTACGACGGCGTCTACGGCGGCAATCGTGTCTGCTAAGCGTGAGATCGCAGTGCTAGCTAGCTGAGTCATTAAAGTTCCTACGGGTTTTCCTAGCCTTACTTACGGACAACGCTGATGCGCTGGCCTACGTGGTTGCCGGACTCGATTTCGTCGATCATCGCTACAGCAAAATCAGCGTAAGAAATGACGGATTCCCCGCGCTCGTTCACGGTTAGCTCTTCGCCGCCCAGAATGTACTGGCCGGTGCGCTCGCCGTCGGCTTGGAAGTCGCAAGCAGGAGAAATGTAGGTCCAACGGACGTCGTCGCGCTTGCGAAGTTCAGCCAAGCCCTTAGCCATTGCGTGGGCGACCGGCTTGAACTCCTCAGGGAAGTCAGGGGCCTGCGCAACGGTCAGGCTGTGCTCGGGGTTCAGGTAGAGGCTGCCGGCCCCACCCACAACTAGCAGGCGAGTGTCGCTGCCGGAGAGAATGTCGCTCAGGTGAGCCAGAGTTGTTGAATGCTGCGGGAGGTCTTCCGGAGCCCAAACGCCGAAGGCATCAACAACTGCATCAAAGCCCTCAAGATCCTGAGCGGTAAGCTCCATGATGTCCTTGATGACAGCCTTGTGGGCGCGAGTCCTGTTTTCTGAGCGGACGAAAACGGTCACGTCGTGGCCACGTTCTAGGGCTTCCTTGACGATGAGCTGACCGGAGCGTCCGTTTGCTGCAACGACTGCAATTGACTTAGCCATGAGTTTTCCTTTGGGTAGATGTGCGAGCAAATCGCTTTGTCTTCCTTACGAGTAACAGCGTAAAATCAATGCATAACTTTAGGAAGTAGGCACTATTTTGTGCCATAGGTACCTAAAAGTAACTATTGGCGCTACCTGCCCATATGCAAGGAGAAATGGTGGGAGTTAAGCTAGATCAGCTACCGCCCTGCCCGGTAGAGACAACATTGACCCTGATTGGCAACAAGTGGCAGGTGCTGATCCTGCGCGATTTGGGTGCTAAGGGAACCATGCGCTTCAAAGAGCTGCAGCGTTCAATCGGCAAAATCTCCCAAAAAGTGCTCACCACAAATCTACGCGCTATGGAGGAGGCGGGAATTGTGCATCGCGAAGTATTCGCCCAGGTGCCGCCACGAGTGGAATATTCCCTCACTGAGCTGGGACAAAGCCTCCAGCCGGTGCTGCAGGCAATGAGCCAGTGGGGTGAAAACTATAAGAAGAGCCTGCAGGGTAGTTAGCTTAGCGTGCTGGGGCTAGACGCTATCGGAGCCGGCGGGTGGAAAGTGACGGGTGGAAAGTAAAGATCCGGGGAGGCCTGCGGGCCGGCGAACAGGTCATCAGCTATCTTGCTGATCGTGTCGCGTAGCTCCAAATGCTCCAGATAATGCTGCGGAATGCCGGCCAGGCCCAGACGGGCGCCAACGATATTACCTGCAATAGCCCCCGTGGAATCGCTGTCTCCACCATGATTGACCGCCGAGGTGATGGCTCCCTCAAAATCATTCTCATAGCGCAGCGAGCACAACAAGCCAATAGCCAGGGCCTCCTCAGCCACCCAGCCCTCACCCAGGGCGTGAATTGCCTCCAAATCAGGCATGGCACTATCAGCCAAACGCAGCGTGTACCCCAGTAGCTCCTGCAACTGAGCAAGATAATGCGCGTTTGGGAAAGCTTCAGGCAGAGTGTTCAGTGCCTGCGTAGCGGCCTCACGTACTGAACAGGATTCGTTGCGGGCCAGGAGACTGACAATATGGGCAAACACCCCAGCCGGCATCCAACCCAACTCATGGCGGTGGGTTAGCTCAGCTAATTGCGCGCCTAGACGCTGCAGCTCGACGCCTGAAAAACCAGGAGAAGTGTTGATTAACCCCGCCGGCGCCATGCGCATGATCCCGCCGCAACCCTTGGAGTTGTTTACAACTTTGGCACCGCTGGCCATAGCCTCGCAAGCATTTAGGCAGGTTATGCCGGGCGCGCGCGAAGCAAAAAGCTCGGGCAGATTGGAAATCCAGGCTTTGGGTTCAGTCAGGGGATAAGGACTGACCTGTGTATACATCCACTCCACATAGAACTGAGCCATTTGTGCCGGCGCGTAAGCGGCAAGCGCAGCGGGGGATGGCAGGGTAGGGGACGCCAGGGCAGGGGTATCGCTAGAGGTAGGGGCTCCGCTGGAGGACTGGGCGCTGCCAGAGGGTTGGGTGCCGCCAGAGGCCTGGGATCCGCCAGAGGCTTGAGCTGAGAGCGCAGCTAGCGAGCACAGCAGGCTGTTAGCGGTGTATAAGGTCATCTGCGTGTCGTCAGAAAACGGCGCCAAGCCGCGCTCATCTAGCTGGTAGTCGCGAATACCGTGCGAACCGTAACGCGCAGCAATCGCCTCCTCGCGGTCAAACTCAATCGCATAACCCAGCGCGTCACCAGCAGCCCCGCCCAGCAGACAGCCACGATACTTGTCGATGTTTCCCATTTGCGTGTTCCTTTTCAAATGTTCTGGTTGGCGGGCGTTGCCTGGTTGCCGGGCGTTGGCTGGTTGGCGATTTTGTCCTGGCGGCGGCCCGACTACCAGCCGCGCAAAATAGCTTCCAATCCGCGCTCAAATTGGGCGCTGAAATCCCATTTTCCGGCCAAAACTTCGCCGATCAGTGGTTGCAGGGCGGCTGCGTCAGCCGGGTCAAGCATGGCGCTGACGGCCATGAGGTCTTCTGTGCCAGCGACGACGGTGTCGTCGGCCCCTTCAGAGGGGGCGGCTGGAGTGGGGGCTGCGGCTGGGGCGGCACTGCCTGGTTTGGCGACGTCGGTTGTTCCAGCAGGCGGCACTACCTCGGCGGCAACGAAACCAGTGGTGTACACCGAAACCGACGTGATCAGCGCCAACGTGTCCGTAGTGGGCGTAAAACCGCTGCGAGCCAGCGAAGCAAGCACTCCGGCCAGCAGGGAAAGCTGCTCAGGCGTGGAAATCGGGTGGGTCATCAGCAAAATGACCGTGTTGGGGTGATCCTGCAAAGTGACGCGCAGGCAGTTAGCGTACTGGCGAATATATTCCTGCGCCTGCAAGGCCTGGTCGGGGGGCGTTTGTGGGGTGGTAATCGGGATTGAGCCAAGCTCGGTATCAGGGCTTGGATCTGGCCTGGCAGGGGCTGACGCGGCAGGGGCAGCCGCTGTAGCAGAGGCGCCCGATGCGGCAGGTGAGCCAGGTGCGGCGTCGTCGTGAACGCCGTCGTCCCCTTGAACCAGAGCCAAAAAACGCT
>CAJZDJ010000043.1 GCA_915063485.1 uncultured Actinomyces sp. | reverse complement strand
CATTCCTGCTGGTGTCCTGGAGGTAGGGCGAATACGACAGTGCCTCGTCGTACTTTCCGGATTCAATGAGTTCCATGTAGCGGCTCCACGCCTCGATCCGCGTCAGGTCTGGCACCGTGCATGAGAACTGGCTGGCCAAGCGCGGAAAAGACTTCCGTGCGGGAGTGCGAATCGGAGGCTGGATCCCCTCCACGTGTTTTGCTGGGCTTCTGTGTATTTCTTCGCAATTACGTGGCAGCTTTCAGCGTCAACTGCAAGCCACTTGCAATACTTATTGAGATTTGACGTGCTTTGCGATTCGGAATCGAACAATCCGTCAATGTGGTCTAAAGTGGTCTAACGTGGTATCATTCAAAGAAAAAGAAAGGTGCCATGATGAGTGCAACAGCATCGCTCAATACAAAGATCGACCTCCAGGAGAAGCGTGACTTCCAGGCAAACGCGGAGGCGTTGGGGATGACGCCGTCAGCCGCGATCAAGGTGTTCGTGCGCATGTTCAACCAGTGCAAGGGCTTCCCCTTTGACGTGCGGCTCCAACCGAGGATCAACTTCGATAACTCCGACATCGCCGTGGCCGAGGTAAGCGACGGCCGCCTCGTCGTTCCTGCCGCCTGGAGGGACGAGGATGACGACTGAGAGCGTACCGCGTCCCTACGACGTTTGGCAGATGTCCTTCGAGTACGAGGATCAGCCCGGCGTGGCGAAGGTACGTCCGGTCGTGATCGGCGCCGTCGACGGTGGGAGGGTGGTCGTCCTCGCCGTTAAAGTGACCGGCCATGGCCCGCGCCTCGACTTCCCCGGCGAGGTGCGCCTGCGCGGATGGAAGGACGCCGGGCTGGGCAAGCCCTCGGTTGCCAGATGTTCTAAGACGCTTGTCGTGCCCACCGAGGCGTTCGCGGGCCAGATGCGCTACGGGCACCTGAACGAGGAGGACGCGCTCGCCGTTGCCGAGGCGCTGCGAGAGGTCGGGGCGACCTTGTAAATGCAGGCGGAGCGCTTTAGAAACTTGGGGGAGGTTGGCTTGTCCCAGGAGTTGGCCTGTTCCCGGCTTGAAGCCTGGTCTGGAAGTCTTTACCTGAGGTATATCTGAAGGCCTATGCCTGAGATTTACAGGTAAAATCGTCCGTCGCCTATGATTTTTCAATACTGTTTTTATAGGCGACGGACGATTTTGTAGGTAACGGCGGCGAGCCAGGCCTTGCCGTCGTCGAGACTGAACCCAGCGGCGCCGTCGGCGTTGGACCCACTGCCGTGCCTACCCCGGCGTTAACCCAAGGGGCCCTTAACCCAAAGGGCTTAAAACCTCCCACTGAAAGCCGCCTACTTAAAGTCTGTAAAAATCCCTTAAAGCCCCCTGATCTGGTTGATGAACTGGGCCGAATAATCCAATGCCAGCCTAGCCTCGGGGATAAGTGGGCCCCCGGCCACATAAACATGGAAGGCTCCATGCTCAAAACGCAGCTTGACGTCAACCCCCGCGTCCAGTGCGCGGTGGGCAAACTCTACGACGTCGGGCGTGATGATATCGTCGCTGCCTGCGAAAACACGCATAGGGGGCAAGCGGTCAAATGAGCCATATAGAGGGCTGATGCGCGGATCCTTAGTTGCCAGCTTGCCGGCCCAAACCTGCCCTGCCCATTTCAGGCCGGGTACCCCAAGCATCGGGTCGCGAGGCAAAATGGCGGCAATATCCGGGTTGGTCATGGTCACATCAACCCACGGCGAGTACAAAATCAAGCCATCAACCTGGCTTAAAGACAGGTCGCGGCGCTGCATTGCCAGGGAGGCACACAGGCCGCCGCCAGCAGAGTCGCCAACCAAAATGACACGCTTATAGAGCAGCTGCGCATAGTCTATAACCGCGTTCGTCAGCGCAAACGCATCCTGGGCGCAGTGGGCGGGAGCCAGTGGATAATCCACCACAAGCACCGGCAAACTCGTGCGGTCAGCCAGCCCAGCCACAATATTCCACTGGAAAGCAGACATGGCCTGGACATAGGCACCGCCGTGTAGATAAATCAGTGCGGTATCAGCTGGCGCCAACAGGGGATCTAAATCAGGGCGCAGATCTGGGTCAGCCTGGCGGGGGCGGTGAGCCTGTTGAAATTTTGCGGCCGGGTGCTTGGGGGTGACCCAGGTCAGTGGGCCGTGGATACGCAGGCAAAAACGCCGGCGCATCCAAAACGGGGCAGGGGCGGGCGCCAGGGGGTGCAGAGCAGCGAAGCGCGTGGCCGCCTGCGAGTTAAGAATTGGTGGCACTAGGCGCTGACTGAGTTTAGCTAGGCTCATTTCAATGGACATGTCTAAATCCTTTTCGGGTATATACCTGGGCTCATACTAGGGCGGGCGCACAGCTAAGGCCCGCAATGAGTCTGTCTCTTACGCCTATGCGTTAGGCTGGCGATAAATACTGGCTGGGTGCGCCGTCGGCACCAATGAGGTAAGGAGGCCCATGGAGCAGGGGAGCGACAAAGCCCAGGATATTGCCGCGCACTATGAGCTTATCTGTGCAGATTGGCGGGCGGGCAAAGAAGTCTATTTGGCTGGCCGCTTCGACACGCACGGGCAGGCGGGGCTCGACTTTCTATTAGCGCAGCTATCTGGGGGAGGGGATGAGAAAATCCGGGTGCTCACCGCCGCCCTGGCAGCTGAGGTGCTGTCCAAACTAAGGCACCTAGATTTCTATGCGCCCTACTGCGATAGGCTTGTGGGCCCGCTTTGCGCCCTGCTTGCTACCGGGGACGTTCAGCTTCGCCGCAAGGTGGTTATCGCTTTGGGCTGGGTTGGGGGAGAAGGTGAGATTGACGTTTTGGCTCAGGTGCTTTTTAACGACGACGACGCACTGTGCCGGGCTTGGGGTGCGGCTAGTCTCATGCAAATGTCCTTCCACCGCGTTCAAGGGGAGGAGCTTAGGCTAAAAACCAAGGCGGTGTTTGCCAGGGCGATTAGCGAGGAAAAAGATCCCTATGCGTGTGGGGTTATGATCCAGGCAGCGCAGGAGCTGTTTGCTAAGCGCTGGGTGTCGGCAAGCGCAGTAGAGGGGCGCGAACTGGAAAAGATTGAAAAGGGGCGCGGGGCTGCCGTCAGGTTTTTGAGTAAGGGGTAAATGCATGTCAGAACTACATGCAATATCCACAGATTGTCAGATTCCCTTGTGTAACTAAAGTGATGTGCGCTACTCTGATTCAACTTTGTTTTGAACTGGCTGGCGCACTAAGTCGTGTTTCAGCCCTGTTCACCAGCTGAAATACGGGGGCGATCCCAATGAAGGGATTTAAAAATAAGCCAGCCGTCTTGCCGGCGGCTGAACCTAGCGCGGCCAAATTTGGTAAAGATCAGGCTGTGCCTGAGACTCGCGGTGAGGCTCACCTTGAGGGCGGCGCTAGGGGCAGCGGTGAGACTGGCATTGCGAGCCACAAGAAAAAGCGGGCTGGAAGTGGGCTGCCACCCTGGCTGCACGTTAAACCGCAAGACCGCTGGCCGCTGGTGCGAGTAGCGCTGGTAGTGGTGCTGTGTATCAGCGCCGGCTGGTACTTTGTGGACTTTTATGGTGGTAAAGACGCCCAGGCTGGGCAGGCTTTGCCTGGCGGGGGCGCTGTGGCCAGTGCAAGTGCGAGCCGCTCAGGGGCGCGAGGCACGGTTTCAGCGACGCCGACGCCGGCGCCTTCTGCTTCGGTGAAGTGGACGCCTACGGCCCAGGAGGCCAAGAAGCGCGCTGAGGCTTTGAGTATGCCGCTTCCAGCTAAGCCAGAAGAAATTACGCAGAATACCGATGATGGTGCTGTGGCCACGGCCAAGTATGCCATTGAGCTATATAACTATGCGTTTGCTACAGGGAATGTAGATGAGTATGCAAAGTTGTGTAAAGGAACCCATAAATCCTGTGCCACAACCCCAGATGTTATTAAGAAAATGCACGCTAATGGTGGGTGGGTTGATAAATTACAGGTGACTTTTACAAGCGGTTGGGTTCGTAAAGATATTAAGGATGAACTTATTGTCCAATTATGGTATTACCAAAGTGACGGGTTTGAATATTCTGGTACTGGTTCTAATTTAGACCTAAAACAGGGGAAACGTGCCGCACTAGTTAGTTTGTCTTATAATGGTAGTAGCTGGCAAGTGGAGATGATCTACGTTGAGAAGCGCTAACTTACGTGTCCTGCTTTTGCTAGTTATTTGTCTTGGAATGTCTAGTTTTGCTTATGCGGACGGGAATTTTGATGGGCAAATAGATAATTCGGGCAGGCATGTTGTTGTTGAAGCTGAGCAAAAGGATAGTGCTCCTGGCTTTGTTGGGGCTACTGGTAGCTCAGAGCTGCCAGAACAAGCGCAAGAAGGTGCGGCTAAGCCTGTGTTGAGGTGCTATGGAAGTGGCGCAGCAGAAGGGGTTGTTTTTGAGGGTAGCGATTTAGATCCCTCACGCTACGACAGTTGTGAGGTAGTGCCTGGTAGACCTCAAGGTGAAGGTGCACCTGTGCAGGCTAAACCGTTTGTGGTTACACGTGAGCAAGTTGCGAAATTATTCGTAAAAGGCAGCGGTGTTGAACGTTATCCAGCTGGACGAACATTAGTAATTGATCACGATATTACGTTTTGGACTAGCGGGAATAAACAGTCCATTACTTCTAACCTGTTAGGCCGTCAGGTAGAAATTGAAGCCAGTCCAGTTAAATACATCTGGGACTTTGGTGATGGGGTAATCCAAGAAACTGACTACCCAGGGTCTCCACCTCCAGCAGGTGGAATCGTTCATCAATTCAAGGATACTGGCAATAATTTCCGGGTCCAGTTAACTGTGGTATGGGTTGCTCGCTGGCGTTTAGTTGGTGGAGCTTGGCAAACTGTACGTGGCACGATTACCACCCATGAATTTAGTACATATTTCGATTTATATTTACCAGATTCGTACGGGGTGGTGCCCGGCTATGAGCCTTCGCCCACGATTGAGCCGCCTGTAGATAAACCTAGGTAGCAGTTTAACTCTGAAAATAGGGGTGAGCTCAGTGAAGAGATTAAAAATTGGTTGGCTACAGGCATGGGTAGTTGCTGCTTTAGTAAGTTGCATCAGTGCTGGCTTATGCATCATGGTTTTCTATGCTGGTAAAGATGCTCAGGCTGGGCAGGCTTTGCCTCATGGGGGCGCAGCCAGCGCAAGTGTGACAAGTGTGAGCCGCTCAGGGGTTAGCGCTACGGTTTCACCAACACTGACGCCGGCGCCCTCTGCTTCGGTTAAATGGACGCCAACGGCCCAGGAAGCCAAGAAGCGCGCTGAGGTTTTGAGTATGCCGCTCCCGGCTAAGCCGGAAGGGATTACGCAGAATACCGATGATGGTGCTGTGGCTACTGCCAAGTATGCGATTGAGCTATATAACTACACCTATGCGACTGGGAATGTTAATGAATATAAGTCACTGTGTGTTAGTGAAAAAAGGTCTTGTGTTAAAACCGTAGCTAGTGTTCAACGATTGCATAGTAAAGGTGGCTGGGTGTCACCAATAAATGTAGTCTTCACTGAAGGTTACGTTAGGAAAGACGCTAAAGATGTAGTTGTTCAACTACGCTATTATCAGCCAGAAGCCATTGAATATAGTGGAACTGGTGAAAGAAAGTTAATTGCTTCAACAAAATGCGTAGCGCTGCTAACCCTCAAATATGATGGAACTGAATGGAAAGTAGAGGTAATTTACATTGAAGACGATAAGTAAAAGCTGTTAGTTTATCTAGGGTGATTTCAGTGAAAAACTTGAAAATTACTTGTCTGCCTGTGCGGATAGTGATTGTTTTAGTGTTCTGTGTCAGTGTGACTTTGTGTGGTGTGGTTTTCTATAGCCTCAAGGAGGTTCATGCTGGGCAAGCTTTACCTGGTGGTGGCAGTGTGGCTAGTGTGAGTGTCACGATTTCGCCAACATCAACATCAACGTCTTCTGCTTCGGTTAAGTGGATATCTACGGCCCAGGAGGCCAAGAAGCGCGCTGAGGCTTTGAAAATGCAGGCACCGGTCAGGCCTAAAGAAATCGCGCAAAACACTGATGAAGGCGCTGTGGCCACGGCCAAGTATGCGATTGAGTTATATAACTATACATTTGCTACGGGGAATGTAGATGAGTATAAAGCTCTGTGCATTAGCGATAGGAAATCGTGCGTTAAGGTTCCGGTGGACGCACTTAAGATTCATCAAAATGGTGGTTGGGTAGATCCAATACAGGTGACTTTTGTTAGCGGTTGGGTTCGCAAAGATGTTACTAAGAATGTAGTTGTACAGCTTTGGTTTTACCGTAATGCTAGTCAAGAGCACTCTGGTCAAGGTGAGCTTCAAAATATTTCTGCTGGTAAGTTCGCCTCTTTAGTTACCTTGAAATTTGATGGCGTTGAATGGAAAGTGCAGGAGATTTATGTTGAAGAAAAACACTAAAAGCTTTTAGCTTGTTAATGGGGCTGACCTTAATGAAACGATTGAAAATCAGTTGGCTGCCTATGCGGGTGACGGTAGTTTTTATGCTTTGTGTCAGTGTGACTTTGTGTGGTGCAATTTTCTATAACCTCAGAGAGACTCATACTGGGCAGGTTTTGGTCGGTGTGGCCAGTGCAAGTGCAACAAGTGCGAGCCGTGCAGGGGTGAGAGGCGCGGCTCCAGTGAATCCGACATCAACGCCGGCGCCTTCTGTTTCGGTGAAATGGATACCTACGCCACAGGAGGCGAAGAAACGTAGTGAGGCTTTGAAAATGCAAGCCCCAATCAGGCCTGACGAAATCACGCAAAACACTGATGAAGGAGCTGTGGCCACGGCTAAGTATGCGGTTGACTTATATAATTACGCATTTTCTACGGGAAAAGTTGAAGAATATAAGACTCTGTGTAAAGGGACTCATAAATCTTGTGCCACAACTCCGGCAGCTATACAGAAATTACATGCTGATGGTGGCTGGGTTGATGAAATGCATGTAACGTTTACGGATGCTTGGGTGCGTAAAGATGTTAAAGATAAAGTTGTTGTCGAGCTTTGGTATTACCAAACTGGTGGCATTGAATATCTCGGTGACGGATCAAAAGTTGATGTTAAACAAAGTAAATGGGCGGCATTAGTTACTTTGTCATATAACGGTAGTGGCTGGCAGGTTGAGGAGATCTATGGTGTGCCACAATAGAGTTTGCGCTAATTACTGTAGGGAGCATTTGCCTTAAAAATACTAGTTGGCTATGTTAGAGTGTAAAGCGCTTCGAGTGCGAGGCCAAGGAAGCCCTGCTTGACATGGAGGATCTAATGTTTTTAAAGAGCAGCAAATATCCTGGTATTGAATATGAGGTAGGGGAAGAGATTTTTCTTTCCCCGCAAGAAGCTGGAACTTCTTTCTATTTGGATGTTGATGAAGAGCTAACCTCTAATGATGCGGCGATGGCTTTAGTGGCCTCAACCCTGGATGATGCAGATGCATTGCTTGCAACTGCTAAAGAATTTTTGAAACAGACGCTGTCAAGTAAGGATGTCAGTCACTATGGGACTGTCGCATATTTCATGGACTACCACCGGGACCAGCTAGACCCAGATACGCTAGTGGAACTGTTCCCCTCATGTGACATGGAGGCAATGTCATTTGCGCAAATGGTAGATTTCTTGAAAATCGTGCGTTTTGGCAGTTTGCTTGATGAAGAAACAGGCCAGCAAGCTTTCGTCATTGATCTAAGCTTCAACCCTGAACTAACTGATGAACTATTGGTTATCTATTTTGATCTAGAAAAACAGGTAGTTTCTCTAGCCCACGAAAGCTAACGTCCCAGCCAAGGGCGAGCGCCGTCGTCGTAGTTTAAGGCTGGCACGCAAGGACTACTTGGCTGCTATGGCAGCAAAGGCTGGGGAAGTTTATCCACTGGGGCCAGGGCAGGGGAGAGGCTAGCTGGGGGATAAGTTGGGGGCGTTGCTGACCTTGACTGGTCGCCTGGTGGGTGCGTGCAAGGTTTGCCGTGCCCGGCCGCGCGGCTTAAAAAGTGACCCCAGGTAGAGGGCCTGGTAAAGGATCTGGTAGGGGAACAGCAGGGGTTTGGCGGGGTGGTCCGGTAGTGGTGTGGTCTTACAGATACGGACATTTCGTCCGTTGCCTATAAAACCCCATGTAATAATTATAGGGAAGAGATGATTTTGTAGGTGTTTGTAGGTGTTTGCAATGGAGCTTGATATGCCTGACCCCACCCTGCCTAGCCCTGGCAGCGACTGCCAAATTCCAAGTGACTGCTCCTGCCAGACAGCTTGCACCAGCGCTGATCTACCTGCCCCCGGTGACCCGCACCTAAATAGCCAGGACTCGCAGCTAGGCGACGGCGACTACCCCATGGTTTTGTCCTGCACTATCGTTGACCGGGCCGCTAACCCTAAAGGCACTATCGTGGCTTTCCACGGGGTTAGTGACAACGGCGCCTCACTAGCCGATATTGGTGCGCGCTGGGGTGAGCAGTGGCGGGTAGTGCTGGTAGACAGTTTGGGTCACGGCCTCTCGCCGCGTTTTAGCCCCCAACAGTTACAGGCCCCTTTCCAAAGCGCTCTGCAAGCCGCCGCTGAGACGGTTCGAGTCGAGGCGAGCCAAAGTATTGGCGGCCAGGTGGTGCTTTTTGGGCACTCTATGGGTGGGGCGATAGCGGCCGGCGTGGCCAGGGACCACCCCCAGCTGGTGCGGGCAGTGGTGCTAGAAGACCCCGCCCTGCTCACCCCCACCCAGGAGGCAACCTACAAAAACAATGCGGGGGAGTCTGTGGGCGGCCTTGAACACATCAGCCGCGACCAAAGCGGCGCTATCGCTAACCTACTGCTAGCCAAGCAGGCTTATCGCAGCTGGCCGCTGAGCGAATACGGTCCCTGGGCGCAGGCCAAAACCCAGGTGGATCGTGACTTTATCGCCACCGGGGTGGTGGGCCTGGCTGGGAGTGAAATAATCAAAGAGCTACAAGTACCCACCTTGGTGCTAACCGGTGACGGCCCCGACGTTTTGCTCGGCCAGGCGGGCCTAGAAAAGCTAGCCACATACGCTAACCCCCACCTGCACACGGCCTTGATCAGCGGCGCCACCCACTGCGTGCGGCGCGACCAAAGCGAAAAATTCCAGCAGGCGGTTAACTCTTTCCTCGCCGCGCTACCCAAGCCGGCCCCGGCCCCCTATATTGCCCCCGAAATAGCGGCCCTGGTGGAAGGTATTCCACCCCAAACCACCTGGCAGGTTAAGGCGCTACGTGAACGCGGCGACAAACTACTAGGCGCCCACCCCCAGCTAGAGCCAGGCCACCTAGTTGAGGTAACCCAACTGCCGGTAGAGGATGAAACACTAGCAGATGAAAATAGCGGCGAAACAATTGAGCTGCGCATCTTGTCACGTAAAGGACGCAAGCCGCGCTGCGTGGTGGTGTCGCTACATGGAGGCGGCTATGTTTGCGGTCGGGCCAGGTTCGACGACGCCCGTAACTTAGAGCTAGCTGATCTGCTTGACGCCGTGGTGCTAAGCCCCAACTACACCCTGGCACCAGAAGCTAAATACCCTATCGCCGCCACCCAATGCGAGGCAGTTTTAGAACGCGCCGCCACCTACGGTGTGCCCGTGTTTATTTACGGCGACTCAGCCGGGGCTGGCCTTGGCTACCAAACACTAGCCCGGCTCATCGAAAACCAAAAACCGCTTGGGGTAAGTGGCTTTATCGCTTTAGAGCCCTGCCTAGACCCACGCCTAAAAACCGCCTCCTACAACCAATACTCGCGCGGGCCAGTATGGACTAAAACCGCCGCCACCCACGCCTGGCACCACTACGCCCCAGGCACCTCAAGCTTCACCCCTTACCCCTGCGCGCGGGCACTAGCTAAAAAAATGCCGCCAGTGATCGTGTTCATCAACCCCGCCGACCCGCTACGCGACGAAGGCCAAACCTGGGCTTTTGAACTAGTCGACGGCGGCGCAAAGGTAGAACTACACATGCCCCCCGGCACAGTACACGGCTTGCTTAGCGCCCCAAACACCAAAACCTGGCTCCAAGTACAGGCGCTAATCAAAAACTTCGTCAACCAACTAACCCAAAACAGCTAAACCACACCCGGGGGAAGCATCTAGATCAAAAGGGTAAGCACTTATAGCCAGGTGAAACCACAACCAGTCTAACCACTACAGCTAGTTAACTAAGCGGTGCTAGGGTGAAACCATGACGCGCGCACTTATCACCGGATTTGAACCCTTTGGGCCCAACCCGGTCAACCCCACCCAGGCCCTAGTTGAGCTACTACAAACCCAATACGCCACCACCGGCCTAGAAGCACAGCTACTACCGGTAACCTTCACTGGCGCTCGCGGACGTATCCAGGCCTTAATTGAAGCTAAACGCCCCCAGATTGTTTTGTCTTGTGGGCTTTACGCTGCCGCCAGGCAGCTGCATGTTGAACGCATCGCCGTTAACGAGCAAGAAGGCCAAGACAACAGTGGTTTTAGCCCCACCCGCTCTGCGGTAGACCCCGCCGACGCTGATGGCCTGTTTGCCACCATCGACACCGCCGCCCTGCTAGGTAAGCTAAAAAATGCTGGTTTTGATGCCGCTATCTCCTGGCATGCGGGCACCTATGTTTGTAACACCACGCTTTACAGCGCCATCCAGGCCACCAAAACCTATGGGGCTAAAGCCGGGTTTTTGCATGTACCCACCGACGTGGACGTACCTAAACTAGCTGCCACACTGGCCGCCTGGGTGGAAGAAAACTAATGGTTTTCATTGTCGGCCTCACCGGGGGGATCGGTAGCGGAAAATCTAGCGTCGCTAAACTCTTCGCCACCTGGGGCGCCACCGTCGTCGACGCCGACCAAATCGCCCACAACCTACTAGCCCCAGGCAGCGACGCCCTAACCCAAGTAGCTAAGCGTTTCGGGGCCAACATTATTGATGATAGCGGCCAACTAAACCGGGCCGCCCTAGCTAAAATCATCTTCACTAACCCCACCGCCCGCGCCGATCTAGAAGCCATAACCCACCCCCTAATCGCCGCCCAAGCCTGGAACAAGCTAACCCAAGCAAACACCCCCATAGCCATCTACGACGTGCCCCTACTAGCCGAACAAGCCCTAGCCGGCCACCTGCCGCCCTACGACGGCGTCGTCGTAGTAGAAACCGAACTAAACACCCGCCTGCAACGCCTAAACCAACGCGGCCTAAACCCCACCCAAGCCAAAGCCCGCATCAACAACCAAGCCAGCGACACCCAACGACGCCGCGTAGCCGCCCAAGCACCCCACCACTGGATCATCACCAACAACACCACCCCCAGCGACCTACAAACCCAAACCAAAAAAGTCTGGCAAGCCATCAACGCCCTAACCCAAACCAACACACCCCTAACAAGCCACAGGGCTGCGCGCCCAGAATAAAACCACCACCCCCACCCAAACCCCCCATAAAATAAGGCCATGCCAGACCTGCGCCGCGCCCAAAACCCCTTCAAAGTAATCAGCCCCTACCAACCCAGCGGCGACCAACCCCAAGCCATCGCCCAAATCACCCAACGCCTAAACGCAGGCGAAAAAGACATCATCCTCCTAGGCGCCACCGGCACCGGCAAATCAGCCACCACCGCCTGGCTAATCGAACAAATCCAACGCCCCACCCTCATCCTCGAACCCAACAAAACCCTAGCCGCCCAAATGGCAGCAGAATTCCGCCAACTACTACCCAACAACGCCGTCGAATACTTCGTCTCCTACTACGACTACTACCAACCCGAAGCCTACATCCCCCAAACCGACACCTTCATCGAAAAAGACTCCTCCATCAACGACGAAGTCGAACGCCTACGCCACAGCGCCACCAACTCCCTACTAACCCGCCGCGACACAGTAGTCGTAGCCTCAGTCTCCTGCATCTACGGCCTAGGCACCCCCGAAGAATACGTAGCCCGCATGGTACCCCTCCAAGTAGGCCAAGAAATCGACCGCGACACCCTACTACACAAATTCGTCGCCATGCAATACACCCGCAACGACATCGACTTCACCCGAGGCACCTTCAGAGTACGCGGCGACACCATCGAAATCATCCCCATGTACGAAGAACTCGCCATCCGCATCGAAATGTTCGGCGACGAAATCGAAAACCTAGCCACCCTCCACCCCATCACCGGCAACGTAATCAACCAAACCAACAACGTATACATCTTCCCCGCCTCCCACTACGTAGCCGGCGAACAACGCATGAAACAAGCCATCCAAGGCATCGAAACCGAACTCACCCAACGCCTCAAAGAACTCCAAAAACAAAACAAACTCCTCGAAGCCCAACGCCTCAAAATGCGCACCACCTACGACCTCGAAATGCTCCAACAAGTAGGCATCTGCTCAGGCATCGAAAACTACTCCATGCACATCGACGGCCGCCAACCCGGCCAACCACCCCACACCCTCCTCGACTACTTCCCAGACGACTTCCTACTAGTAATCGACGAATCCCACGTCACCATCCCCCAAATCGGCGCCATGTACGAAGGCGACGCCTCACGCAAACGCATCCTCATCGACCACGGCTTCCGCCTACCCTCCGCCGCCGACAACCGCCCCCTCAAATTCAACGAATTCGAACAACGCATCGGCCAAACCCTCTACCTATCAGCCACCCCCGGCAAATACGAACAACAACGCACCGACACCCCAGTAGAACAAATCATCCGCCCCACCGGACTCGTAGACCCCAAAATCATCGTCAAACCCACCCAAGGCCAAATCGACGACATCTTCAACCAAGTCCGCCAACGCGTAAACAAAAACGAAAGAATCCTCATCACCACCCTCACCAAACGCATGGCCGAAGACCTAACCACCTACATGGCCGATCGAGGCATCCGCGTCGAATACCTACACTCAGACGTAGACACCCTCCGCCGCGTAGAACTCCTACGCGAACTACGCCAAGGCACCTACGACGTACTAGTAGGCATCAACCTCCTACGCGAAGGCCTAGACCTACCCGAAGTCTCCCTAGTCGCCATCCTCGACGCCGACAAAGAAGGCTTCCTACGCTCAACCACCTCCCTCATCCAAACCATCGGCCGCGCCGCCCGCAACGTCAGCGGCGAAGTACACATGTACGCCGACAAAATCACCCCCGCCATGAAACAAGCCATCGACGAAACCCAACGCCGCCGCACCAAACAAATCGCCTACAACAAAAAACACGGCATCAACCCCCAACCCCTACGCAAAAAAATCGCCGACGTCACCGACATGCTCGCCCGCGAAGACATCGACACCCAAGACCTCCTAGCCACCGGCTACCGCAACAACCACAAAAACACCCAAACCAAAACCCACCGCGACACACCCCAAACCACCCCCAAACTCAACACCGCCGCCACCACAGACCTAACCAACCTCATCGAAGAACTCACCCAACAAATGCACACCGCCGCCACCAACCTCCAATTCGAACTCGCCGCCCGCCTACGCGACGAACTAAAAGACCTCAAAAAAGAACTCCGCACCATGAACCAAGTCAGCTAAACCCATCCACAAACACACCCCACCACAAACCAAAACCCAAAAAAGTAACCCAAACCACACACAAACCCCACAGACACCCACCACCAAAACCCACAGGCGCTCGCGGTATAGTTAACAGTGACCATAAGGGGAGTACTTCCACTAACAACGACGTCGTCATCACGGTTTGCAGCAGGCAAGCCCGGCGTCGCGGGCCCAGCTAAGCGGGCGGGAGGAGACCTTCGATACCTGCGACACGTACCGGAGGAGCACCTAAGTGCACGTCCATTTGCTTGGCTGGATTGGCCTAATCACCATCATCGTTGCGCTGATTACGGTGGACATTGTGGGCCATGTGCGCAAGCCGCACGCCCCCACCATGAAAGAAGCCACCACCTGGTCTATTGGCTATATCAGCCTGGCAGTGCTGTTTGGGGTGCTGGTGTGGGCCATCTACGGGGGCCAATATGCGGGCCAGTTCTATGCCGGCTGGCTCACCGAGTGGTCTTTGAGTGTAGATAACCTGTTCGTTTTTATCATTATTTTGGGTGCCTTCAGGGTGCCGCGTGAATACCAGCAAAAAGCCCTGATGTACGGCATCATCATTGCCCTGGTGCTGCGCTTTGCCTTTATTGCCTTGGGTGCGGTACTGATCTCCCAGTTCAGCTGGGTTTTCTACCTGTTTGGCGCGTTCTTGATCTACACCGCTATCAACCAGGTACGCGAAGGCGCACACAAAAAGGATGAGGGTGAAGACGAGGAGTACCACGAAAACACCTTCACCGCTTGGGTGCGTAAGCTGGTGCCCACCACTGAGGGTTTTGTAGGTAACCGCCTGGTTATTAGCCACGGTGGCCGGCTGATGATCACCCCGCTGCTGCTGGTGATTATCGCTTTGGGTAGCGCAGACTTGATGTTCGCTTTTGACTCTATCCCCGCGATTTTCGGTTTAACCCAGGAGCCCTACCTGGTGATGGCCGCTAACGCTTTCTCGCTGCTGGGCTTGCGCCAGCTGTTCTTCTTGATTGACGGGCTGCTGGAGCGCCTGATTTACCTGTCTTACGGCTTGGCCGTGATTTTGAGCTTCATTGGTTTCAAGCTGATCAACCACGCCCTGCACGAAAACGACCTGTCTTTCCTTAACTCCGGCAAGCCCATTGAGATTGTGCCCGAGCCTTCGAACCTGCTTTCTCTGGCAGTGATTGTGGTGACGCTAGCGGTGACGGCGACGGCGTCGCTGCTGGCCACGCGCGCTATGCAGCGTAAGCAAAGCCCGCTAAGCCAGGCAGTTAGCGCCGAGTCTGGCCGCCGTCACATTCCTGAAGCGGACTGAGTCTAAAAGCCAACTGGCTGAGGGTGCTGGCTGACTGAGTCTAAAAGCTGGCTGGCTGAGGCTAGAAGCCAACTGGCTGAGGGTGCTAACTGGCTGAGGCTAAAAGCCAACTAAAGCTAACTGAGAGGAAATCTGTATGAGTGCGCGAGTGGGTCACGCTTCCTATACACCGCCTGCAGTAGACGAGCTTTATTTAGCTCAAGGGCTTAGTTTTAAACAGGTGGCCCACGCGCGCGCTGCAGGCGAAACTAACGAGTTTGATAACTCTTCTTCGCGCTCTATAGTCGCGATTTTGCGGGCGAACGTATTTACGATTTTTAACGCGATTTTGGCTAGCGCCGTGGTGGTGGTGCTGGCGGTGGGCTCTTGGCAGGATGCCGTATTCGGTTTTGTACTGCTACTAAACACGCTTACCGGCACTATTGCGGAGCTGCGAGCTAAACGCGCCCTGGATAATTTGGCGGTGTTAGCGGCCCCTACGGCGCATGTTATTCGCGATGGGGAAGCTAAAGACATTGAGGTTTCCCAGGTAGTACTGGGGGAGTTGCTGGAGCTGCGTAGCGGCGATCAAGTGCCCGCAGATGGCCAGGTGCTTAGCTCTAATGGCTGCGAAATTGATGAGTCGATTCTTACCGGCGAGTCGGTGTCGGTGCGTAAGCACGAAAATGATCAGGTTTTAAGCGGCACCACAGTGATTGGCGGTAGCGCCCGTATCCGCGTCACAGCGGTGGGGGAGCACTCCTACGCTAACCGTTTGGCTATGGAGGCCCGTAAATATTCAGTGGTCACCAGCGAGCTACAAGAGGGTACTAACCGGGTGCTGACCTGGATTTCTTGGGTTATTGTGCCCATGACGCTGCTGCTGCTGTGGTCGCAGCTGCGGGTTGCGGGCGGTATTAGCGGCTCACTTAACAGTGGCCAGTGGAAGGGCGCGGTGGTGTTGGCCGTGGCCGGAGTGGTGGGCATGGTGCCTCAGGGCTTGGTGCTGCTAACTTCGGTTA
>CAJZDJ010000042.1 GCA_915063485.1 uncultured Actinomyces sp. | reverse complement strand
GGACCCGCCGCTCTAGGCTTAAGCCACGCTCGACCACGCCGCCTTGGCTACAGTCGGCTGAGCCGGCTAGTGCTGCCTCTGCTGCTTCTAGCGTTAGTGCGGCCTCGACGGCGTCCTCAAGTGCTGATTTGAATGCACCTTCAAGCCTTAGTGCACCCTCAACGCAATCTGCGCCTTCATCCTATTTTGCGGCCAACTCGCCCGCTGATGTCACCGCATCTAAGCTAACTGTGCCGGTTGCTCCAGCAACTCAAGCTGGGCAAACGCAGGGCGCAGAGCCTGCTGTGCAGACGCGACGACGTCGAGCTGGCCGCCATGCCGCTACTACGCCAGAGCAGCCTTTTACCCAGGACGCTCAGGCTGTTGCGCTCACCCCGGCCGCCCCGACTGCAATGCAGTCAGCAGCCGCTCTGCCTGTACAGGCGGCTGCTGTCCAGCAGGTAGTCCCGCCCCAGCAAGTGACGCTGGCCGCCCAAGCGCCTGCAGCTGCACCCAGCCAGGCTGGCGCGCCGTCGACCCCACTGCCTGCCGCGCCGTCGAGCCCGCAGCCCGCTGTGCCGGCGAGTCCGCAGCCGCCGTCGAGCCAGCAGCCCGCTGTGCCGGTGAGTCCGCAGCCGCCGTCGAGCCCACAAGGCCCTTACGGAGCCGGCGCTAACAGCAGCCCGGTATGGCAGGCCCCGCGCAACCCCAACGTGCGCTACGACGTCGTCCCCAACCAATCCCTATGGGAAGACGAGGATGACGACGACACCAACCCCACCGGAGTGCCGGTAATTTAAAAGCGCCGGTAACTAACCAAATAAGCGAGCCAAATGAGCCACCTAAGCGCCACCGATAACTTTCGCCGCACCGCCCGCCGCTGCTTAGCGGTTGGACTGATCCTTGCCTGCCTAAGCTTGGGGATCTCCTTCGCGCTAGAGGGAGCCAAGGCGGCTGGGCTGGCCTGGGGTGGGGCAGCGGGCCTATTGCTGAGCCTGGTGACCGCCGCGATCTTGTACATTCCCTGGGAGCGCTACCCGCAGCTGGCCGGCTCAGGGGTCATGATCGACTTCGCGCTCAAAGTGCTGGTAATGATCGGTTGCCTAATAGTGCTAAAAAACTTGGGTGATAAAGCAGTTAACCCGCGCTACTTTGTACTGTCTTTAGCTGTAATTCTGGTGGGTTTAACCTTAACGCAAGTAGTGAGTTTAGCTACAGGTAATAGGGTATATGTAGAGACAATTGACTCAAAGTCGGGGCCAACGTCCTAAGTAATTCTGCTAAAAGAGTTGCTGCTGTGACTTAAGCGACTGTAGCTAGGTACTAAGGCGTGCTTTCAATGAAGCTTTAGGAGCACAATAGATACTTAGGAATTGCTGTAAGGTGAATAGCCGAGACGCAGTAGTTTTATGAAACCTAAACCATCAACCAAAGGGGGGCCTCGGTGCTGGATGTAACCGCACCCGCTCAGCTGGTCACGGCTGTAGCCGCGAAAGGTGGATTTGTGCCACCAAGCATCGATGACTTCTTTCCTCCAGCGTTAGCATTCTTGAACACCCCGTTTGAGCTCAACCGCATCATGCTGGTACGCATCATCATGACGCTAGTGTTAGTGCTGGCATTTGGGATCGGGGCTGCGCGCGCCAAGCTGGTGCCTGGACGTTTCCAAAACATGCTGGAAATGCTGCTGGAATTCGTGCGCAAAAACGTAGCTGAAGACGTACTAGGTCCGCGTCGCGCTGTGCGCTACACGCCGGTACTGACCGTAGTTTTCCTAGGCATCTTGTTTATGAACCTAGCCGGAATTATCCCAGGCCTGCAGGTGGCAGGTACCTCGGTAATCGGTATGCCGCTAGTGTTCGCCATCTTCGCCTACGTCATCTTTGTGGCAGCAGGTATTAAGGCCTCGCACGGCAATCCGTTCAAGTTCTTCAAAGACCAAACCATGCCTAAAGGTGTGCCCGGGGTGCTCTACGTGCTAGTAACCCCCATTGAAATCTTCTCCACCTTCATCATGCGGCCAGTGACTTTGACACTACGTCTTTTGGCCAACATGGTTTCTGGACACATCCTGCTAGCCCTGTGCTTCCTGGCCACAAACGCTCTGTTCTTTGAGGCCAGCGGCTGGATTAAGGGCCTGGGTGTAGTCACTTTGGGGCTGGGCCTGGTGTTCATCCTGTTTGAAGCTTTCGTGGCTGTCTTGCAGGCATACATCTTCGCCCTGCTGACGGCGGTCTACATCGACACTTCGATTTCCGCCCACTGATCGCCTAGATACTTAACTTAGGCAAACAAAGCTATCCTTAACTAACAAAGACCATCGGCTTAAACCTAAGCCGGTTTCAACCACAAGGAGAACAATTCCATGACTGGCTCCATCGCTACCATCGGTTACGGTCTGGCTACCCTAGGCCCCGGTATCGGCATCGGTATCGTCGTTGGTAAGACCCAGGAAGGTACTGCTCGTCAGCCCGAGGTTGCTGGTGCGCTGCGTACCAACATGTTCATCGGTGCAGCCCTGATTGAGGCTCTGGGTCTGCTCGGCTTCGCTGCTGGCTTCGCCTTCTGATCATCATGGCATCAGCCAGCGTATATACCGCTGTGCTCGCTGCCGCGCACTCTAGCGAACACAGCGAGCACTCCATCCTGCTGCCAGAGCCAGCTGACCTGATCTGGGGTTCGCTGTGCTTCGTTGTGATCGCCGTCGTGCTACTTAAGTACGCGCTGCCTAAGTTCACCGCGATCCTAGATGAGCGTACTGCCAAGATTCAGGCTGGTCTGGACTTCGCCGAACAGGCAAAATCTGACCGCACCCGCACCCAGAAAGAGGCTGCGGAACTGGTTGAAGGCGCCCGTCGCGACGCTGCTGCGCTACGCGACAAGGCCCACAGTGAGGCTGAACATATCCTCACCCAGGCCCGCGTCAACGCTGAGGGAGAAGCTGATAAAGCCCTGGCGGCCTCCAAGCGCCAGCTTGAAGCTGAAACCGGTGCAGCCCGTGAAGCTCTACGCAGCGAAGTAGGCCTGCTGGCAACCGAAATTGCCGAAAAGCTACTGCGCGCCGAGCTATCGGACCCCAAGGCGGCAGCACGTCTAATCGACGAATCTATCGCCCAGCTTGAAACCGAAGCGAGTGTGCGTTGATGAGCGCCGAGCTCACAGCCAAAGTCTGGGCTAGACAGCTAGCCGCCGGTGGAAAGCGCTCCGTGGTGCTAGGTCGCCAGATGCTGGGCGTAGCCCACATCATTGCTGAAAATCGTCCGCTACTTAACTCACTTACCGACCCTGCCCGTTCCAATGCGGATAAGCAGAAACTGGCACGTGAAGTCTTTACCGGCACAGCGGATGCAGCAGTTGTGAAGCAGCTTTGTGAACTGGTGACCGGCCACTGGCTAGACCCCATCAAGCTACTGACACGTATGCACGATCTTGGTATCGAATCGGTTATTGCCGGCTCGGTCAGTGCCTCAGTGCCAGTTGAAGATGAGCTCTTCGCGGTAATTAACGTGCTAAAGCACGACCGGCAGCTACGTCAAGCTCTGGACCCCTCACGCCTTAGCACCCCAGACCAGCGCGCGCAGCTAGCCACCAGGTTGTTTGAAAGCCAGCTTTCAGAAGCTGCGCTGACCCTCCTAGTGTGGTGTGCCCGCCACGAGGTGCGTGCCGGCATCACCTACAACCTGCGCCGTGTATGCGAGCTTGCCGCACGTCGTCGGGGCCTAGTGATTGCCAACGTGACCAGCGCCGTCGAGCTAACCCAAGCCCAGCAGCAGCGCCTGATCAAGGCCCTAGCCAAACGCACCGGGCACGACGTCGAACTGCACCTAGAGGTAGACCCTGAGGTAATCGGGGGCCTGCGCATCCTGGTCGACGAGCGTCTATACGACAACACCACCCGCAGCGCCCTCAAGGCACTGCGCACCCAAATCGCTTAAACATTCGTGCCGGTAACGGCAGTAAATGAGGTAAGGAACCGCAATATGGCTGAGCTGAGTATCTCTCCTGCAGAGATTCGCAGTGCTCTAAATGAGTTTGTTAGCTCCTACCGAGCCACCGACGTGGCCGGTGAAGAAGTCGGTCAGGTCGTGTTTGCTGCCGACGGTATCGCCCACGTGGAGGGGCTGGCCGGCACCATGGCCAACGAGCTGCTGTCTTTCGAAGACGGCACCCTAGGCATGGCCATGAACCTGGAAGAGCGCCAGATCGGCGTCGTCGTTCTAGGTGACTACACCGGCATTGAAGAAGGACAGGCTGTACGCCGTACCGGCGAGGTACTGTCCGTGCCGGTCGGTGACGGCTACCTGGGCCGTGTAGTAGACCCGCTGGGTAACCCCATCGACGGTCTAGGCGACATCACCGATCTAGAAGGACGCCGCGCTCTGGAGCTACAGGCTCCCGGCGTTATGCAGCGTAAGAGCGTGCACGAGCCGCTGCAGACCGGTCTTAAGGCCATCGACTCCATGATCCCGATCGGTCGTGGCCAGCGCCAGCTGATCATTGGTGACCGTCAGACCGGTAAGACCGCTATCGCTCTGGACACCATCTTGAACCAGCGTGACAACTGGCTCAGCGGTGACCCCAGCAAGCAGGTGCGCTGCATCTATGTAGCCATCGGCCAGAAGGGCTCTACCATCGCCTCGGTGCGTCGCACCCTGGAAGAGGCCGGCGCGCTGGAATACACCACCATCGTGGCCTCGCCCGCTTCAGACCCGGCCGGCTTCAAGTACCTGGCTCCCTACACCGGTAGCGCCATCGGTCAGCACTGGATGTACAACTCCAAGCACGTGCTGATTGTTTTCGATGACCTATCCAAGCAGGCTGAAGCCTACCGTGCAGTGTCGCTGCTGCTGCGTCGTCCCCCGGGCCGTGAAGCCTACCCCGGCGACGTCTTCTACCTGCACTCTCGCCTGCTAGAGCGTTGCTCCAAGCTATCCGATGACCTCGGTGGCGGTTCCATGACCGGTCTGCCCATCATCGAGACCAAAGCCAACGACGTTTCGGCCTACATCCCCACCAACGTCATTTCTATTACCGACGGCCAGATCTTCCTGCAGTCCGACCTGTTCAACTCTGACCAGCGCCCGGCTGTTGACGTAGGTGTCTCGGTATCCCGTGTGGGTGGTGCCGCACAGATCAAGGCCATGAAGAAGGTCTCCGGTACCCTCAAGATCACCCTGGCCCAGTACCGCTCCATGCAGGCTTTCGCCATGTTCGCCTCCGACCTGGACGCCGCCACGCGCGCCCAGCTCACCCGTGGTGCTCGCCTGATGGAACTGCTAAAGCAGCCTCAGTACACCCCCTACAAGGTCCAGGACCAGGTAGCCAGTGTGTGGGCAGGTACCAACGGTTACCTCGACGACGTCGCCCTTAAGGACGTATCTCGTTTCGAGAAGGAGATGCTCAACTACCTGCACTCTGAAACCGACGTACTAGAGACCATCGCCACCACCGGTCAGCTGACCGATGAGACTGAAGACAAGCTGCGTAAGGCCGTTGAGGCTTTCCGTACCACCTTCATGGGCGACGGCGCACTGCTAGACGCCGAGGTGGCTGAGCTTGAGGACGCCCCTGCTGCTGAGCACACCGTAGAGCAGATCGAAGTCAAGCGAGGCTGAGGTGGCTGGAGCACAACGCGTTTATAAGCAGAGGATTAACTCCACCCGCACCCTCAAAAAGGTGTTTAGGGCTATGGAGCTAATCGCTGCCTCGCGCATTGGCGCGGCCCGCGATGCCGCCCAGAGCTCGGGTCCTTACAATGCGGCGCTATCTCGCGCAGTGGCGGCAGTAGCCTCCTACTCAGGCTTAGACCACCCCATTACCCGTGAACGCACCGACACCAACCGGGTAGCGGTACTGGTGGTTACCTCTGACCGTGGTATGGCTGGGGCTTACTCGGCCACCATTCTGCGTGAAAGTGAACGCCTCATCGAGCACCTGGTTGAAGAGGGTAAAGAGCCGGTGATCTACACCTGCGGTCGCCGCGCGCAAGGCTACTTCTCCTTCCGCGACCGTCCGGTAGAAAAATCTTGGGTGGGCGAGTCTGACCGTCCCAGTGCGCAGATGATTGACGATATTTCGGCAACTTTGCTCAGCACCTTCCTGGCTAAACCTGAAGACGGCGCCGTAAGCGAAGTGCACATCGTCTTTACGCGTTTCAAAACCATGGTTACCCAGGTGCCGGAAGTACGCCGTATGCTGCCGCTGCGCGTAGTGGATGTGGAAGGTCCCGGTGAATTGGTCCGTGAAGACGTGGCCGCCGCCCAGGAGCGTTTCCACGCTGAAGAAACTGCCGCCATGCCGCTGTATGAGTTTGAGCCTTCCAGTGCGGAAGTACTCAACGCCCTACTGCCGCGCTATGTGGCCAGCCGTATCAATGACGCGCTGCTGCAAAGCGCCGCCAGTGAGTTGGCTAGCCGTCAGCGTGCCATGCACACGGCCACCGACAACGCCGAAGAACTCATCACTACTTACACCCGTCTGGCAAACGCCGCTCGACAGGGTGAAATCACCCAGGAAATCACCGAAATTGTTTCCGGTGCTGACGCCCTGGCGGGAAAGTAAACGCCCAGATAGAACACGGAAGAACGATAAATGGCTAATTACCCAAACACCGGGGCTACCGGGCGTATTACCCGCATCATCGGCCCCGTAGTAGACATTGAGTTCCCGCCGGACGGACTACCGGCGATGTACAACGCTTTGCACACGGATCTAACCCTAGATGGGGTTACCTCCACCCTCACTTTGGAAGTAGCCCAGTACCTGGGTGACAACATTGTGCGTGCAATTTCGCTTAAGCCCACCGACGGTCTGGTGCGTGGCGCCCAGGTAATTGACACCGGCGCCCCTATCTCCGTGCCGGTAGGTGACGTTACCAAGGGCCACGTGTTCAACGTGACCGGTGACGTGCTAAACCTCAAGGAAGGCGAGCACTTCGAGGTTTCCCAGCGTTGGCCTATCCACCGCCAGCCCCCGGCCTTTGACGAGCTAGAGTCTAAGACTCAGATGTTCGAAACCGGCATTAAGGTTATCGACCTACTAACCCCCTACGTACAGGGTGGAAAGATTGGTCTATTCGGTGGTGCCGGTGTGGGTAAGACCGTGCTGATTCAGGAAATGATTCAGCGCGTGGCCCAGGACCACGGCGGTGTGTCCGTATTCGCCGGTGTGGGTGAGCGTACCCGTGAGGGTAACGACCTGATCGTCGAAATGGGTGAAGCTGGGGTGTTCGACAAGACCGCCCTGGTATTCGGCCAGATGGATGAGCCCCCGGGCACCCGTCTACGTGTTGCTCTTACCGCTCTGACCATGGCGGAATACTTCCGCGATGTACAGCACCAGGACGTGCTGCTGTTCATCGACAACATCTTCCGTTTCACCCAGGCCGGTTCTGAGGTTTCCACGCTGCTGGGCCGTATGCCCTCCGCCGTGGGTTACCAGCCCAACTTGGCCGACGAAATGGGTCAGTTGCAGGAGCGTATTACCTCCGCAGGTGGTCACTCCATTACCTCGCTGCAGGCCATTTACGTGCCCGCCGACGACTACACCGACCCGGCTCCGGCCACCACCTTCGCTCACCTGGACGCCACCACCGAGCTTTCGCGTGAAATTGCTTCACGTGGTCTGTACCCGGCTGTGGACCCGCTGACCTCTACCTCGCGTATTTTGGACCCGCGCTATGTGGGTAAGGAACACTACGAGGTGGCCACCCAGGTTAAGTCCATCTTGCAGAAGAACCAGGAGCTGCAGGACATCATCGCCATCTTGGGTGTTGATGAGCTGAGTGAAGAAGACAAGGTTACGGTTGCACGTGCCCGCCGTATCCAGCAGTTCCTGAGCCAGAACACCTACATGGCTGAAAAGTTCACCGGTGTTGCCGGTTCTACCGTGCCCCTGTCTGAGACTGTGGCCGCCTTCAAGGCTATCTGTGAAGGTACCTACGACCACGTGCCTGAGCAGGCATTCTTCAACATCGGTGGCATCGAAGATCTAGAGCGCCGCGCTCACGAGCTGACTAAGTAGTCGGCTTACGTCCCGCCTGGGGTTACCTGGGCGGGACGGCGACGGCGCCCCTAGCCCCGGCAGTTTAGCTCCGGCAGTGGGGTGGGCGGCGTCGTCGGAAATTAAGTGACGCCCCAGTGACGTAACGGCAGTAAATTAACCAAGCCAGGAGAAAAAAGTGAGCAAGCTAAACGTTGAGATTGTCTCCCTGCGCAGGCAGGTATTCAGCGGGCAGGCAGACAGCGTTTCGCTGCCCACCGTCACCGGCGCACTGGGTGTACTACCTGGCCGCGCCCCGGTGCTGGCCCTTCTTGGTGACGGATATGTGCAGGTGGAGGGCGATAAGCCCTACCGTGTGCATGTGCGTGGGGGATTCTGTTCAGTTGACCATGACCAGGTCACCGTGGCCGCCGACGCTGTGGGTGAGGACGAAGTTGGCAGCCTCGATGTCGAAAGCATCGAGGTAGATACCAAGGTTGAGCACGTCGCTCTCGCTGCTTTGGATGGTGACGACCTAGACTAGTGCCTATGCACGCTGTCTGGGTATGGGGTCTAATTGCACTGGTTGCGGCGCTAATCGCGCTAGTACTGTTTTTTGTTCGTCTGCGTACGCTATCTGCCCGAGTGGGGGCTTTCGAGTGTGCGCTAGCCGTTAAATCTGGTTGGATGGGCGGCATCGCCCAGATGCGTAGTGAAACCCTTGACTGGTATCGCATCGTGTCCGCCTCACCCAGCCCGCGCCTGCGCATTGAACGCAGGTTTGTGGAGTTAAGCCAGCCGCGTCGTCGAGTTAATGGCGGCAGCGTGGTGGAAGTGACTCTCACCTACGGGCAGACCTCATATGAGCTGGCTATGGCTGAAGAATTCCATTCGGCGCTGGTGGCCTGGGCCGATTCAGCTGCTCCGCGTGCAGGCGGCTATGTATAGTTTCAAGGCCTACTAAACACTACGCAAAAACTGACATTTCGTCCCTTCCCTATAAAACCCCATGGAAAAATCACCTGTGAAGGATGATTTTGGGTGTAAATGATTGGGTTATCCAATGCGCTTGCTGATTGCTGACTGCTCTGTTGATTACTCTGGCCGCCTAAGCGCCCACCTGCCCAAAGCCAAGCGGCTAATTATGTTTAAAGCCGACGGCTCAGTGCTAATTCACTCCGACGGCGGCTCCTACAAGCCACTTAACTGGATGATGCCCCCGCTAAGTGTGGAAGAACTAGACATTGACGCCGAGCATGAGCAGGCCGGGGTAGTGCAGCTGCTCGACGTGCGCTCTGCCAAAACTGATGACCGCCTGCGCATCCGTATCTACCAGGTATATGCCGACGTCAACGAAGAGCTAGGGGCAGAGCCTGGATTGACTAAAGACGGCGTGGAAGCCCACCTGCAAGAGCTGTTAGCCCAGCAAATTGAGCTGCTAGGCCCCGGCCACCGCCTGATCCGCCGCGAGTACTACACCGCCATCGGCCCGGTAGACATTTTGGCTAAAGACGCTGATGACCACACCGTGGCCGTAGAAATTAAGCGCGTAGGCGGCATCGACGGCGTCGAGCAGCTAACCCGCTACCGTGAGCTGCTAGACCGTGACCCGCTACTGGCCCCAGTCAAGGCTGTGTTCGCCGCCCAAAGTATCAAACCCCAGGCCCGCACATTGGCTGAAGATCGCGGCATCACTTGTCTGATCTTGGACTATGACGCTATGCGCGGCATGGACGACGCCGACTCACGCTTGTTCTAACAGGGCGCCATTAAGTAGCTCAAAAATCACTTTTAACAGGGACTTTAACGCTCTAAAAGCGCACAAAGGGCAGATAAACTAGGCACATGAGCAAAGAAGCCAGTTTCGCCCTACGTGGGCGAGTTGTACTACCCGAAACCATCCTGTTAGACGGCCTAGTCGTTGTTAACGGTTCACACCTGCTGTGGGTGGGGGAAGCTGAGCAGGCCGCAGCTGCCGGTTTTGCCCGCGAACTTGAGCAAGCCAGTCCTGCTCCCGAGGGCGGCTACCTATTGCCGGGTCTAATCGACGTACACTGCCACGGCGGTGGCGGGGAATCTTTCCCCAACGCCACTACCCGCGAGCAGGCCATGACCGCCGTGCTTGAGCACCGCCGTCACGGCACCACCACCATTGTCACCTCCTGCGTCACCGCCAGCCCCGAGGTGCTGCGTGAACGCACCAAGTTACTGGCAGATTTGGCTGACGAGGGCGAAATTGCCGGCATCCACTATGAGGGCCCATTCGTTTCAGTTGAGCGCTGCGGCGCCCAGGATCCCACCTACATCATTGACCCTGACGCTGAACTAACCCGTGAGTTGCTGCAACTGGGGCGCGGGCACGTGGTCACCATGACTATTGCCCCCGAAAAGCCGGGCCTGCTAGGTGACGACGGCGTAATCGAGGCCCTGCTTGAGGGCGGGGCGCTGCCTTCCTTTGGACACACTGACTCTGGCGCCGAGCCGGTACGCCGCTGCCTGGAAGAAACCGACCGGCGTATTTGGTCGCGTCTAGCCACCGACAAGCCGGTGCGTTCAGAGCGCGCCACCGCCACCCACCTGTTTAACGGGATGCGTCCCATCCACCACCGTGACCCTGGTCCTGTGCCCGAGGTGGTGGCTGGTGCCCAACGCGGCGAGGTTATTGCTGAGCTCATTGGCGACGGCGTACACCTGGCGCCAGCTATCGTGCGCGACCTATTCGACACTCTGGGCCCAGCCAACCTGGTGCTGATCACTGACGCTATGGCTGCGGCGGGTATGGCTGACGGCTCCTATGTGCTGGGCTCTCAGCCGGTTACTGTGGCCGACGGCGTAGCTCGCCTAACCGAAGGCGGGGCGATTGCGGGCGGCACTGCGCACCTGATTGACGTGGTGCGCACCACCTGGCACGGCGGGGTGGCGCTAGAGGACGCTGTCTACGCTGCCAGTGTGCAGGGCGCCGAGATCCTAGGTGACCCCGCCCGTGGCGAGCTGGCCGCCGGGCTGATTGCCGACGTAGTGGTAACCGACTGTGACCTGAACCCGGTTGAGGTGTACCGCGCTGGGCAGCTGGTTAAGTAGTTCTTAAGGTTTCGTGCTTAAAGGGCGCAGGCATTAGCGGCTTAGTTGCTGCGTTAAATTGCCTGCGCCCTTTAAGATGTGACCATAGCGACTACGTCGGCACCCAATTTAAAGTGAGGATCACGCATGGCTAACCTAGCAGCGGTGCTTTTTGACATGGACGGCACCCTGGTGGATTCAGAGATCATCTGGGAAGAGTTTTTGCGCTCAGAATGCGCAAAGCGAGGGGTGCTCATTGACCAGCAAACGCGTGAAAAAATGCGTGGAGCCTCACGTGACTTTACCGCTAACCTAATGGTGGAGCTGGGCACGGTAAAAGACCTGGCCGGCGGCTATGAGTTCTATGCGATTGTGGCCAAGCAGGTAGCTCAGCGCATTGCTGAAGCGCCCCCGTTTGAGCCGGGCGCCCAGGAGCTAGTGCATGCCCTACATGAGGCCGGCATCAAGATTGCTATTGTTTCGGCTTCGCCGCGCGGCGTGATTGAACCGGTAGCTGACGCACTAGGCGTAGTTGACCTGGTGGTTTCCGGTGAAGACTCAGAGCTGGGCAAGCCCTGGCCGGACCCCTATGAACTAGCACTACACAAGTTCGGGGTAGGCCGCGCTAACGCAGTGGTGTTGGAGGACTCCATTAACGGGGTAGCCGCCGCCCGTGGCGGCGGCATCGCTGCTATGCAGATTTCACGTCAGCGCGCCTTTGCTACCGACCCTGGTATTTTGGTGGTGCCCGCAATTGCCGCAGTAGATCAGCCCCTAATCGAAGCCTGGCTGGACTCTTGCCGCCGCCGCGCCGTCGTCGGCTAAAAACGCCCTGAAAAACCGCAACTGCGGCCCCAGCCCCGACCAAAACTGGCGGCAAAACCGCAGCTAAACCCACTAACCAAACCGAACCAGACCTTAAGGCGGACCATGTCACTTACAGACCAGACCCTGCAAGAATTAGACCCTGAGATCGCAGCTATCCTTGACGCTGAACTGGAGCGTCAGCGCGACGGTTTAGAGATGATCGCCAGTGAAAACTTTGTGCCCCGCGCAGTACTGCAGGCCCAAGGCAGTGTGCTAACCAACAAGTACGCGGAAGGCTACCCAGGCCGACGCTACTACGGCGGCTGCGAGGAGGTAGACAAGGCCGAAAACCTGGCCATTGAGCGTGCCAAAGCTGTTTTTGGGGCCCAATGGGTCAATGTGCAGCCGCACTCGGGGGCTCAGGCTAACGCTGCCGTGTTGCACGCTCTGGCTCAGCCGGGTGACACCATTTTGGGCCTGAGCCTAGCCCACGGCGGTCACCTAACCCACGGCATGAGGATTAACTTCTCCGGCAAGGTTTACCGCGCCACCGCCTATGAGGTTGATCGCGAATCGATGCGCATCGAAATGGATCAGGTGCGCGCCGTGGCTAAGGCTGAAAAACCCAGCGTGATTATTGCTGGCTGGTCGGCTTACCCACGCCACCTGGACTTTGCGGCTTTCCGCGAGATTGCTGATGAGGTTGGCGCCGCCCTGTGGGTGGATATGGCGCACTTTGCCGGCCTGGTGGCGGCGGGGCTGCACCCCTCACCGCTGCCGTATGCGGACGTTGTTTCCACCACTGTGCACAAGACCCTGGCTGGGCCGCGTTCGGGCATGTTGCTGTCTAACCGGGGCGAGCAGTGGGGTAAGAAGCTCAACTCGGCAGTGTTCCCCGGCCAGCAGGGTGGCCCGCTGATGCACGTGATTGCCGCTAAGGCGGTGGCTATGAAGGCTGCGGGCACTGAGGAATTTGTGGACCGTCAGCGTCGCACCTTGCAGGGGGCGCAGCTGATCTCCCAGCGCCTGCTAGCCGACGACGTTAGCAGCGCCGGTATTCAGGTAGTTACCGGCGGTACCGATGTGCACCTGGTGCTGGTTGACCTGCGTGACAGCGCGCTAGACGGGCAACAGGCTGAGGATCTGCTGGCACAGATTGGCATCACCGTTAACCGTAACGCGGTGCCTTTCGACCCGCGCCCGCCGCGAGTAACCTCCGGCCTGCGTATTGGCACCCCGGCTTTGGCTACGCGCGGTTTTGGCGCTGGCGAGTTTGGTGAGGTAGCCGAGATTATTGCGGCTGTGCTTAAGGCTGGCGCCACTGATAGCGTCAGCCAGGAGCTGCTAGAGACGCTGCGCGGGCGGGTTACTAACCTGACTAAGGCCTTCCCGCTCTACCCGGGCCTGGTGCAGTGAGGGCGCCTTGGGCCGGTAGCGCGCGGGTGCTGGATGGCAAGCTGATTGCCGGCCAGATTAAGGCTGAGCTGCGCGCTAGCGTGGAGCAGCTGCGTGCGGCGGGGGTTGTGCCCGGCCTGGGTACGCTGCTGGTGGGGTCTGACCCAGGTAGCGTGAAGTATGTGGCCGGCAAACACGCCGACTGCGCCGAGGTGGGGATTAACTCTATCCGTGTTGATCTGCCCGCTGAGGCCACCCAGGCCCAGATTGAGGCGGCGGTGGATCAGCTAAATGCTGACCCTGCCTGCACCGGCTATATTGTGCAGCTGCCTTTGCCGCGCGGCATCGACACTAACGCCGTGTTGGAGCGCATTGATCCGGCTAAGGACGCTGACGGCTTGCACCCCACTAACCTGGGGCGCCTGGTGTTGCGGGTCAGTGGCCCTATTGATTCGCCCCTGCCTTGCACCCCGCGCGGCTGTATTGAGCTGCTGGTTCGCAACGGTATTTCCCTAGCTAACCAGGATATTTGCGTGGTGGGTAGGGGCGTAACTGTGGGCCGCTCGATTGGTTTGCTGCTGGGTAGGCGCGAGGTCAATGCCACGGTGGATATCTGCCACACGGGCACGCGTGATCTGGCCAGCCACACTCGCCGCGCAGACATCATTATTAGTGCCGCTGGTGTGGCCGGGATTATTACTCCCGATATGGTCAAGCCTGGCGCGGTGGTGCTCGATGTGGGGGTCAGCCGCGTGGTTGGCGCTGACGGTAAGGCCCGTATCTGCGGGGATGTGGCCGACGGCGTCGACGACGTAGCTAGTGCCCTGTCGCCTAACCCGGGCGGGGTGGGCCCCATGACTCGCGCGCTACTGCTAGCTAATGTGGTGGAAACTGCCCAGCGCCAGTTAGCTACTGCAAGCTAGCCGCTGACAGCTAGGCGTTACCAGTTGAAAACACCCGGCTACTTAGCGAGCTAGCTGCAACCGTCTTAATCAGATAAAGCCCTAAAGGCCAGCTGCAATGCTGGCCTTTAGGGTTTGTTGTAGCGGTGGTGCAGGTAGGAGGCGATTAGCGCGACCCCCACAAAGCACAGCGGCAGAGAAACTAGCCAAAGCGTAGTGGCCAGGTTGTTTAGTACGGGCAGCTGCGCCAGTAGCGGGCATAGCGCCGCAATTATGGTGATGGCCGCCCCCACCCAGAGCCGACGCCGCGAGCGCGGGGGAGTGTGGTAGTCCTCGTCGATGGGTAGGTCTTCAAAGGAGGCCTGGTGATGCTGTCGCATGGCTGTGATCCTACCGCGCTTTCGTGCAGGTTTTGCGCCCCCGGAGCTGGCCTGCGCCAACTTAGTTGCCGTATTTGAATTCGCCTTGGCGGCGTAGCAGTTCGGTTTGCACCTGGCTGAGCTCGCGCAGCTCCACATTGGTAACATGAGCCCAGCGTGGACCTCGCCCTAGCCAGGTGATGAACCTAGCCATTAGCTCACTGTCACCGGCGGCCCACACCTCAACCCTGCCGTCGTCGAGATTACGGACGCTACCGGAGAGCTGATATTTGAGGGCTTCTTGGTGGCAGCTGTAGCGAAAGCCCACGCCTTGCACGCGTCCACTGATATAGGCATGAATTCCGCGCATGTTTTGTTCCTTAGCTGGGTGGCTGGTTTGGGTTAATTATCGCGTTTAAGCGTGTACCTGGTTAAGCGTGCGCGCTGGGGGGTGGCGCCCCATTTGCTGCTCGCCCGCCGGGTCTACCACCCTGGTTAGGGCAAGCTTAGCTATTCTTGGTTTATGCGTATTGTTACCGTCAACGTTAATGGGATTCGGGCCGCTGCCCGTAAAGGTATGGGCCAGTGGCTGGAGCAAAGCGCCCCGCAGGTGTTGCTGTTGCAGGAGGTGCGCGCTGATAGCGAGATTGCGGCGGGTTTGCTGCCCTGCTATGAGGCCCACGTGTTGCCGTGCCGGATTAAGGGCCGCGCGGGCGTGGCGGTTGCGGTGCGTGAGGGTAGTGGCATCCAGGTGGCGCAGGTGCGCGACGGCGTGGCTCGCCCTGGTACTTTGGAGCCTGACGTCGATTCGGGGCGTTGGTTGGAGGCGGATTTGGTTTTGCCCGCTGGCCAGCAGTTGACGGTGGTTAGCGCCTATATTCACTCTGGTGAGGTGGGTACCCCCAAGATGGAGCAGAAGTATGCTCACCTGGAGTTGGTTGATGAACGCATGAGCCAGCTGTTTGAGCGCGCTGCCTCTGGTGGGCCGCAGGCGTTGATGGCGGGCGATCTTAATGTGGTGCGTAGCGAGAAGGACATTAAGAACTGGAAGCCTAACCACAATAAGACTGCAGGTGTGTTGGATGAGGAAATCGCCCACCTGGAGGGTTGGTTTAGCCAAGGGTGGGTGGATGTGCAGCGCCAACTGGCTGGCCCCGATGCGCAGGGGCCTTACACTTGGTGGTCGCAGCGTGGTAAGGCTTTTGATAACAACACGGGTTGGCGTATTGACTACCAGGTGGCCACCCCGGCCCTGGCGGGGCAGGCACAAGATTTCAGTATTGGCCGTGCGCCAAGCTACGCCGAGCGTTGGTCAGACCACGCTCCGCTGGAGGTTAGCTACGACCTAGAAAGCTAGGCAGCCATCGCTGTGTACAGACCCGGGCGCAAAAATGCACCCGGAGCCGGGTACCAACTAAACCTAAGCGCGCGCTGAG
>CAJZDJ010000041.1 GCA_915063485.1 uncultured Actinomyces sp. | reverse complement strand
CCCACAACCTTGACCCAGCCGTCCCCGGCGCGGGCCTGGGTGGCCACGGCCTCAGGTAGATCCTGGGGACGCTCAAGTTCCAAAGCAAAGCCGCGCAGGTAACGCTTAGGGCGGGCAATGTGGCGTCCGGCGCGCACCAGGCGCGGCACTGGGGCCCCCGCTTCACGCTGAGCATCTAGCCAGCGGGTGTCGGTTGGGGCGCCGCAGTCGCGCACCCCTAAAATACCGGCGCTAACCGCACTGGCGGCCTGGGCCAAAGTGGTTTGGCGGTCAGTGGCGCCCTGAGGTCCCAGCCCCAGGTGACAGTGCACATCTACCAGGCCACCGTCTAGGTCATAGCCGGTTTGTGCAAGCTCAATGCCGTCTAAATCCACCGCGCTCAGCTGGCTGGGCTTGACGCCGCCAGCAAGCACCTGGTCAATGCCACTATTACGTAAGGCTTGGCGCATCGAGTCTTCAATGTCACCTGGGCGCATTTACTACAGCCCCAAACGACGACGTAGGTCTTCAGGCAGTCCCGCCATGGCCGCGTCCACGTCCATCGGCTGACTGGGAGCCTGGGGCTGAGCCACCCCAAAAGCACTGCCGGCGGCAGGAGCCTGGGCTTTGGCGGCTTCACGCGCAGCTACCGCGCCCTGCTGCATCAAGCTGCCCTTCTTCTTGCCTTTCTTGCCCTTCTTGTTCTTGGACTTGGCAGGCTGACGTCCCTTGGAGTGCTTACCCATGCCAGGCAGCGAACCCATACCGGGCATGGCGCCGGGGCCAGCGCCCAGGCCACCACCACGAGTCATGGCCTCCATCATGGTCTTCATCTTCTCGAACTGCTGCACAAACTGGTTGACTTCAGCAGTGCTGGTACCTGAACCGCGCGCAATACGCTCGCGGCGAGAACCGTTAAGAATACTCAGGTCAGCGCGCTCACCGGGAGTCATAGAGCGGGCAATGGCCTCAATACGGTCAATTTGGCGCTCATCGAAGTTGTCGATCAGCTCCCGGTACTGGTTCATGCCGGGCATCATGCCCAGCAGCTTCTTCATAGAGCCCAGCTTGCGCATCTGCTGCATCTGCGCCAGGAAGTCGTCGACGGTGAAGGTGCCCGTGGCCATCTTCTGGGCGGCCTTTTGGGCTTCTTCCTCATCAAAAGCCTTCTGGGCCTGCTCAATCAGGGTGAGCAGGTCACCCATATCCAAAATGCGCGAGGCCATACGGTCGGCGTGGAAACGCTCAAAGTCGTCCAGGCCCTCACCGGTGGAGGCAAACAGCACCGGTGCGCCAGTAACCCCACGTACAGACAGGGCCGCACCACCGCGCGCGTCGCCGTCGAGCTTAGAAAGCACCACGCCGGTAAAGCCAACCCCGTCACGGAAAGCAACCGAGGTGTTAACCGCGTCCTGACCAACCATGGCGTCTAGGACAAACAGGATCTCATTGGGCTTAATGGCGTCACGAATCGCTACCGCCTGGGCCATCATTTCCTGGTCAATACCCAGGCGACCGGCGGTGTCAACAATCACCACGTCGTAGCCCTTAGCGCGGGCCTGGGCCACACCGGAGCTAGCTACCTGCACCGGGTCACCAATGCCGTTGCCCGGCTCGGGGGCCCACACGTCCACGCCGGCACGTTCGGCGACGACGCTCAGCTGGGTTACCGCGTTGGGGCGCTGCAAGTCCGCAGCCACCAACAGGGCCCGCTTGCCTTCACTGGCCAGCCACTTACCTAGCTTTCCAGCCAGAGTGGTTTTACCGGCACCTTGCAAACCGGCCAGCATGATAATGGTGGGGCCGCTGCTAGCCCAATTCAGTTCCCGGCTTTGGCCACCAAGAACCTCAACCAGCTCGTCGTTAACGATCTTAACTACCTGCTGGCCGGGGTTTAGGGCCTTAGAGCGGGCCACATCCTTAGCTTTTTCACGCACCTGGGCGGTGAAAGAGCGCACCACCGGCAGGGCGACGTCGGCTTCTAGCAGGGCTCGACGAATCTCACTGACTGTGGAGTCAATATCCGCTTCGCTTAGGCGGCCTTTACCGCGTAGCTGGTTAAAAGATGCACTAAGGCGGTCAGAGAGATTACCGAACACTTGGTTAGCTTTCCGTGTTGAAACAAAATGGCTGGCAACAGTCTAGCGCCTTGGGGCGCTAATCAGCGTGTTAGCGCTTTTGGTATAGGCCTTTGGACTGGTAAATGGGGTCATTGGTGACGCGCACACCCAGGGAGCGGAAAATGCCCTCATCTACCGACCCCAGGATCACTGAGGTGTGCACCTCGCAGCCGCGTAGCTTTTCTAGCTGCTCTAGAGCTAGCTGGGCGGTGGGGTTCATCTGGGCGCTTACCGACAGGGCAATTAGCACCTCATCGGTGTGTAGGCGCGGGTTGCGGCTACCCAAATGAGTGGTTTTAAGGGTTTGAATGGAGGCAATGGTGGCTTCGTTGAGTAGCTTAACCTCAGAGTCAATGCCGGCCAGGTGCTTAAGCGCGTTAAGCAGCACCGCTGAGGAGGAGCCCAGTAGCGCAGTGGTTTTACCCAGTTCAATGGTGCCGTCAGGCAGTTCCAGGGCGGCGGCGGGGGCTCCGGTTTTTTCAGCTAGCTTCCGGGCGGGGGCCACCACCTTACGGTCTAGCTCGTTTACGCCCACCCCGGCCATGAGTAAAGCGATCTTGTTGGACTGTACCGGCTCGCTTTGGTCTTTGCGTTCTTGCACTAGGGCTTTGAAGTAGCGGCGAATAATTTCCTGCTTGGAGGCTTCGCGGCAGGCTTCGTCGTCGCTAATGCAGTAGCCAGCCATGTTTACGCCCATGTCGGTGGGTGACTTGTAGGGGCTGGCACCCAAGATTTTTTCAAATAGGCGGCTAAGTACCGGGAAAATTTCGACGTCGCGGTTATAGTTGACGGTTTGTACCCCGTAAGCGGCCAGGTGGAAGGGGTCAATCATGTTGACGTCGTCAAGGTCGGCGGTGGCCGCCTCATAGGCCACGTTAACCGGGTGGTCTAGGGGCAGGTTCCAGATCGGGAAGGTTTCAAACTTGGCGTAGCCTGAGCGCAAGCCGCGCTGGTGGTCTTGGTAAAGCTGGGATAGGCAGGTGGCCATCTTGCCTGAGCCTGGCCCTGGGGCGGTGACTACCACCAGGTCACGGGTGGTTTCAATGTACTGGTTGCGGCCGTAGCCCTGCTCGGAAACGATTAGCTCCACATTGTGGGGGTAGCCGGGGATGGCGTAGTGCTCAAATACGTTTACGCCTAGCTTTTCTAGCTTATTTTTGAAAGCTAAAGCCTGCTGGTTTTGCTCACTCATGCGGGTGATAACCACTGAGCCCACATACAGCCCGTAGGAACGGAAGGCGTCAATGTGGCGCAGGACGTCATCTTCGTAGGAGATCCCAAAGTCAGCGCGCATCTTGTGACGCTGGAAGTCTTGGGCGTTCACCGCCACCACGATCTCTACCTCATCTTTGAGGCGCTCAAGCATGACGATCTTGTTATCCGGGGTAAAACCAGGCAGTACGCGTGAGGCGTGTAGGTCATCTACTAGCTTGCCACCGAACTCTAGGTAGAGTTTGCCGTCAAACTGGGCGCGGCGTTGGGCAATGTGCTCGGACTGTAGCTTTAGATATTTATCGTGATCAAAGCCGATTTTATCCACAGTTAGCTCCCAGATTTAGGTGATGCGATGCAAGAGAGGGATTGGAAAAACAAGCCAATTCTATTAGCTCTAAGTTTTAAGTAAAAGCTTGGCAGGCCCGGGCTTGCCCAGACCTGCCATAACTTTGGAACCTAGCTTGGTTAGAAGCTAGTGAGGCTCACATAGAACCCATGACGTACAGCACGGAGAACACCACGTTAAGGGTCACAACCACGCCGCCAGCGATTACGGCGTACTTGGCGTACTTGGCGGACTCGACGTCACCAACGGACTTGGCCTCATTCAAAGTCATGATGCCCATGATCAGGCCAATGATTGCCAAGAGACCGAAGAGCAGGCCAGCAATGGACAGGCCTAGCGCTATCGTGCCACGCTGCTTCAGCTTCGGGTTAGCCGGGGGCTGGTAGCCGTAGTTCATGTCATCGGGGTAACCGGAGTTGGTCATTTTTCCTCCTAGGGCTTGCAAAGCCTAGCGAACAATAAAATAGCAAGGCAGCGCCCTGCCTGCTCGTCAGCCTACCATCCTAGAAGCTGGGAAGTGACGCCGTCGGCCAATAAACGACCTGACAGTGTCAAAACCACTTTTCCGGCCAGGGCTTGGCGTGGCTCTATCAGGCCGGTAGCAATCAGCTTAGCCACCACTTGAGATAGACCCGCACCTTTATCTTCACGCAGGTGACGTAGCTGGTCGATGTCTAGGCCCGCACGGGTGCGCACAGCTAGCATCACCACTTCAGTGGCGCGCTCACTATCACCTAAATGCTCCCAGCCGGCCACCGGGATTTGCCCTGAGTTAATTTGGTTAGCCCAGGCCAGAGGGTGTTTGGTGTTCCATAGACGGGCGCCGCCCAAATATGAGTGCGCCCCTGGCCCTAGCCCCCACCAGAACGTGTCTTGACGCCAGTAGGCTTGGTTGTGACGGCATTGGTAGCCGGGGCGAGCCCAGTTGGAAATTTCGTACCAGTTGTAGCCGGCGTCCTTTAAAAGCTGGTCAGCCAGCTCATATTTACTGGCTTCATCATCGTCGCTGGGCATAGGCAGCTCGCCGCGACGCACCTGGCCCCACATTTTGGTTCCCGGCTCAATCACCAGGGCGTAGGCGGAGATGTGGTCTGGCTCCATGGCCACGGCCGCCTCCAGGGAAAGGCGCCAATCTGCCAGCGACTCCCCGGGGCTGCCGTAGATAAGGTCGACTGAAGTTTGTAAACCTGCTTCCTTGGCCCAAGCCACCACTTGCGGCACGCGAGCGGGGGTATGGGTGCGGTCTAAGGTTTTGAGCACTGCTGGCACAGCCGACTGCATCCCAAAGGACACCCGCGTAAACCCGGCGCACGCTAAAGCTTGCAGGTAGGGGGCATCTACAGTTTCAGGGTTGGCTTCTGTGGTGATCTCGACGTCGTCGCTCAGGCCCCAGGTTTGCGCCACCGTATCCACCATTGCCGCTAAATCTTTAGCAGCCAACATAGTGGGGGTGCCTCCCCCAATAAATACGGTGGAGGCTGGCGGTAGCGACAGCCCGGCGCGCTGCATTGCCCCAGACACCAAGCGCGCCTCAGCGGCCAGAGTTTGGGGATAGTCACCGGCGTTAGCCCCCGGCCCCATAGCCAGGTTGGTGTAGGTGTTGAAATCGCAGTAACCGCAGCGCACCCGGCAGTAGGGTACGTGCAGGTAAACCGAGAAGTTTTTGACCTGAGCGCCCTGGCTAACCGCCTCGGGTAGGGCGTAGGGGTCAAGAAGTTTTTGACCTTCAGGTTGACTAGGCACTAGGCGCCCTCAAGCCCAGTTTCCGGCTGTGCCACCTCACGCTGTACCACCTCATGCTGTGCCACCTCACGTTGTGCCACCTCGCGCGACTCAATTAGCTCAGGGGCTAGTTTCTGGTTGGTGCGCAGCGCGGTCAGGTCACGAATAGTGCGCCCTTCAGCAATGCCGCGCGCTTCAAAACGGGTCAGTTTACGCCCGCTAAAACGCTGGCTCCACCCGCCCATGACCCCGCGCGGCGAGCCCGGGTCTGGGCCGTTGCCTTTATCTGCCTCAACCCAAGTGTCACTGCCCAGCTGGGGGCGAGCGCCGGCGTCGGGATAATCAAACAGGCCTTTAGCGCTTACCTCCTCTAAAACGTCGCGCATCTGCCAGGCGTAATCAGCCCAGTCAGTAGCCAGTCGCCACACTCCCCCCGGTGCCAGCACCCGCGCCACCAGGGCAGCGTAAGCCTCATTGACGAGGCGACGCTTACGGTGGCGGCTTTTACGCCAAGGATCAGGGAAGAAAGTCCACACCTCGCTAGCGCAACCAACCGGCAAGGCGGTGGCTAGAAGCTGCGAGGCATCAGCTGGAACCACCTTGACATTGTCTATCTCCTGGGCGGCGGCTGCGGAAACAATTTTGGCGATGGCAGTCTCCCACACTTCTACCGCCAAAAAGTTGGTATCAGGGTTAGCTTTAGCCGCCGCCAGTAGGGCCTCTCCCCCACCTGGGCCAACCTCCACAATCAGCGGGGCGCTGCGACCAAAAACCTGCTGGGGGTCAAGCACAAAATCTGGATCCACCGTTCGAACAGCGTCGCGGCGCGGCACCTGGACCAGGTAGCTGTCCCCGTGACGCTCCAAAGCGGCGTGCTGGCTGGCACGCAGACGCCCACCGGCTCGCGAAAAAGAGCGCACCCGGGCATGAACCTCATGCGAGCGGGCCGGATGCATCTGGCCGGTGGCCGCATCAGCCCAGGCACTAGTGTGCTTAGCCGCCTGATCCATTACTTTTCCTTGCCAGTGGGGGTGTCTGCACCCAAAGCCGCAATGAAAGCTTCCTGAGGCACATCCACGCGACCAATGGCCTTCATGCGCTTTTTACCTTCCTTCTGCTTTTCTAGCAGCTTGCGCTTACGGGTGATGTCACCGCCATAGCACTTGGCCAGCATATCTTTACGTAGGGCGCGGATGGTTTCACGGGCAATAATGCGGCTACCCACAGCGGCCTGTACGGGCACCTCAAATTGCTGACGCGGAATTAGGTCCTTTAGGCGCTTAGTCATCATTAGCCCGTAGGAGTAGGCCGCATCCTTGTGCACAATGGCACTGAAAGCATCCACCTTGTCGCCGTTCAGCAAAATATCAACCTTAACCAGGTTGGCGCTTTGGGTACCCTCGGGTTCATAGTCCAGCGAAGCATAGCCGCGAGTGCGCGACTTTAGCTGGTCAAAGAAGTCAAAGACGATTTCTGCCAGGGGCAGGGTGTAGTGCATTTCCACACGGGTTTCGCTCAGGTAGTCCATGCCTAGCAGGTTGCCGCGACGTGACTGGCATAGTTCCATTACGGTGCCCACAAATTCGCTGGGGGTAAGGATAGTGGCGCGCACTACCGGCTCACGCACATCTAGTACCTTGCCTTCAGGGAATTCTGAGGGGTTGGTGACTAGGTGCTCGGTTTTGTCTTCCATGGTTACGTCGTAAACCACGGAAGGGGCGGTAGAGATGATGTCTAGGTTGAATTCGCGCTCTAGGCGTTCACGAATAATTTCTAGGTGCAGCAGGCCTAGGTAGCCGCAGCGGAAACCAAAGCCTAGGGCCACGGAGGTTTCGGGCTCATAGGTTAGGGCGGCGTCGTTGAGCTTGAGCTTGTCTAGGGCGTCGCGCAAGTTGGGGAAGTCTGATCCGTCTACCGGGAATAGGCCGGAGAACACCATGGGTTTGGGTTCTTGGTAGCCCGCTAGCGGTTCGTTGGCTGGCTCGGCGGCGGTGGTAACCGTGTCACCCACCTTGGATTGGCGTACGTCTTTAACGCCGGTGATCAGGTAGCCTACTTCGCCGGCGCCCAGGCCCTGGGTAGGCTGGGGTTCGGGGGAAATAACCCCGATTTCTAGCAGCTCGTGGTGGGCTTTGGTGGAGAGCATTTCAATGCGCTGGCGTGGCTTTAGCTGCCCGTCAACTACACGCACATAGGTGACCACGCCCCGGTAGGTGTCGTAGACGGAGTCGAAAATCATGGCGCGGGTGGGGGCGTCGGGGGTGCCTGCCGGGGCGGGCACCTGGGCCACGATCTGGTCTAGTAGCTCGGGCACACCCTGACCGGTTTTACCTGAAACCTGTAGTACGTCCTCGATTTCGCAGCCGATCAGGGAGGCAATTTCGGCGGCGTGGCGCTCGGGCTCAGCTGCGGGTAGGTCAATTTTGTTGAGCACCGGGATGATGGTCAGGTCGCCTTCCATAGCCATATATAGGTTGGCTAGGGTTTGGGCCTGAATGCCCTGGGCAGCGTCTACTAGCAGCACTGCCCCCTCGCAGGCGGCCAGTGAGCGGTTAACTTCGTAGGAGAAGTCCACGTGACCGGGGGTGTCGATCATGTTTAGGGCGTAGGTGGTGCTCACCCCGTCAGCCTCAACGGTCCAGGGCATACGCACAGCCTGACTTTTAATGGTGATGCCGCGTTCGCGTTCAATATCCATACGGTCTAGGTATTGGGCGCGCATGTCACGCGGCTGGACCACGCCGGTGGCCTGCAGCATACGGTCGGCCAGGGTGGATTTACCGTGGTCGATGTGGGCAATAATGGAGAAATTACGCAGCAGGTGCTGGGGGGTGGAGGCAGGCTGGACGTTTTTTAGCTGCTCTGGGGTGGCAATGGGGGTCAACGCGACACTTCCGACGGTTTAACACAGATTATTTGGCATTATCCCATGTGCCCCGCTTAGGCCTCAAAGCTAGCGACCAAAGTCACCAGTGTGTCTTACGTTTTGTTTACGACGACGCCGCCCGGCTGGCAGCGGGGGCGCCACGTGCCAGGTGCTGCGCGTCAGGTGCTGCGCGCCACTGCTTAGGTGAGCATTAGAGGCCAGGTAGTTAAATAGGATTAGGCCATGGCTAATTTATCCGAAGTGTTTATTGCTGCTTTACGCCTGGCGGCAGCCTTATTTGGGACCAATAAGGACTCCGCTAACAGCAGCTCACAGGGGCCTGAGCCCAGCCAGGCTGCTGCTCAGGAAGCATCTGCGCGCCCCTCAGCTACTGGGCGCCCCTCGGCTAGCAGGCCCAAACCTGGCCCTACTAGCAGCCGCGACGTACATATCAGTGGTAACCAAGTGTGGGATGTAGCCAGGCGCGGCCTACCCGAATTTAGCTACCAGCCGGTGGCCGATAACGACGCCGACCCGGGCGAAGTAGTGTGGACCTGGATTTCCTATGAGGAAGATCCCACCCAGGGTAAAGACCGCCCGGTGGTAGTGCTGGCACGCACTGGATCCGACGTCGTCGTAGCCCAGTTGACCAGCAAAAACCACGATATTGACCGCGAGCAGGAAGCCCACTGGGGACGTTACTGGCTGGCTATTGGGGCTGGTGACTGGGATCCGCAGGGGCGAGTCAGCTCGGTGCGCCTGGACCGACTACTGCTTGTTTCCCAGCGTGACGTGCGCCGCGAGGGGGCCACGCTGGATAGGGCCACCTACAATAAGGTGGTTACGGCCATAGCTAAGCACTGGGGCAAACGCTCGTAATTATGCTAATGTTTCCTCTTGGACCTTGGGCCTGGCCGGCTTCGTAGGTCCAGCAGGAACCTTAGCCAGGGCAACCCCACGCCTGATAGTCAAGGTTATTGCGTACCCTCTTACCGGCCATTGACCATATCCGTCTGTAAGAAAGATTAATCGTGGCGAACATTAAGTCGCAGATCAAGCGCATCAAGACCAACGAAAAGGCCCGCATCCGCAACCGACACGTCAAGTCGGAGCTCAAGACCTACGTACGCCGTGTACGCGAGGCTATCGCCTCCGGCGACAAGGCTGTAGCTGAAGCCGAGATGCGCAAGGCCGGCCGCAAGCTGGACAAGGCTGTCTCCAAGGGTGTTATCCACCGCAACCAGGCTGCCAACCGCAAGTCCAAGCTGGGCAAGCAGATTGCTGCTATGTGATCTTTGCTAGTTAACTAGCTGCAAATGGTCGATCCCCATGGGGTCGGCCATTTTTGTTTATGCAGGCAGTGCCAGGCACTGCAGGCAAACACAGGCAAACACAGGTAAATACAGGAAAAATCATCCCTTCCCTATAAAAAATTCATGGGGTTTTATAGGGAAGGGATGAAATGTCAGTATTTGTGAAGCAACGGCTTACGCCCTGGCCAGTGCCTAGCGGGTGCGGCAGTGCAGCCCATTTAGGGCACTAATGATCTAGAGAAGACCAGTGCCTAACGGGCGCGGCGGGCGTGCACCACTTTCAGTACTGCCCGCTCTAGGGCGTAGACGGCGTCGCGCTCTTCACCTTTAACCTGCGCGTCGGCATTAGCTACCGCCACAATCGCATCCGCCAAACCGTCGTCAGACCAGCCGCGCAGTTGACGGCGCGCACTATCTATCTGCCAGGGAGCCATGCCCAGCTTTGCGGGAGTGATGTCTTTCCTGCCGGCACTTGCGGCCACCCGCGCTAGTTGGCGAATCTTTATAGCCAGGGCAGAAACAATCACTACCGGGTCAGTGCCGGTAGCCAGGGCGTGACGCAAAGTGGTTACTGCCTTGGCGCCGTCGCCACTGATTGCCGCATCCGCAACCGCAAAGCCACTAGCCTCAATGCGCCCGCCATAATAGGTGTTCACCTGGGTGAGAGTGATAGTGCCGCTGGTATCAGCAAGCAGCTGTTTAACCGCACCCAAAAGGTCAGTTAAATCATTTCCCAGCGCCTCAACTAGGGCTTCGACGGCGTCAGGGTCGATTTGTCGCTTGGCTCGGCGCACGTCACCGATCACTAAAGAGCTCTTGTCTCGGGCTGATTTTATTTGCGCGCATTCAACCACCGGCATACCTGCCTTAGCGATAGCGTCCAGCAGTTTTTTGCCGCGATTGCCGCTAGCGTGGCGCAGCACCAGGTTGACGTCTTCTTCTGGGGTTTGCAGGTAGCTAAGCAGATCCTCAATCAATGCGTCAGTGGCATGTTCAAGATCGTTGATGATGATCAGACGCGGCTCACCAAATAGTGAGGGCGAAACCAGCCCAGCTAGTTGGCCCTTGTCGTATCCGGCTGCTTCGAGGCGGCTGATCTCAACATTTGGATCTTTGGCACGTGCCTGGGCCAACAGCCGGTCTTGGGCTCGCTGCACCAGGACAGACTCACTGCCCCGCAGTAACACTACGGGGGCTAAATCCACCCGATCCCAGGTAGTGCTACCCAGTGCGTTGGCTGAGCGTGAGCGCGTGGGGATACTAGAGCGTGAACGTGGGGCTGAGCGTGAGGCGGCCATAATCCAAGGTTGCCACTAACGTCGCATCCTAACCAACAGCAGCCAGATGCCCGCATTTAAAGCCGCCAGGGAACAAACACCACTGGCTTTGCCCGGCCAGTTCACTTGGGCGCCGGGCAGGTGCGCAAAAAAGTGGGCAATACACTCCAGCCAGGCACACCCCCACAGCGCCGGTAGCACCAGCAGCTGCGCAAAGGATGGCAGCGCCGTGGCCAGGGCCGTGGCCGCCAATCCGGTGTAGGTCACCACCGCCACCACGGGAGCCGCCAACATATTAGCCACCACGCCCCACATGCTGATATGCGGGTTTAAAGCGATCAGCAGCGGAGCGCAAGCAAACTGTGCGGCCAGGGGAATTGCAGCTAGCTGGGCAAAAACTCTTGGCATCACCCGCCCCAGTTGCTGCTCTATTGCCGGCGCCAGCATGATCAGGCCGCCGGTGGCCGCAATGGATAGGGCAAAGCCCCAGTCGTGGGCCTGCCAGGGGTCAATTAGCAGCAGCACGATGGCGCCGGCGGCCCAAGCTGGTAGGGCTGAGGCTTGCCGGCCCGCGCTTAACCCCACTAGCTGCACTGAGCCCATGGCGGCTGCGCGTAGCACTGAGCCGCTGGGTTGAACCAGTAAAACTAGTCCCACCAGGGTAAATGATCCGATCAAGGTTTTTAGGCGCACTGGTAGTGGCCCGCATAGGGTGAGCGTAGCCGCTAAAACTAGCGCCACGTGTTCGCCTGAAACTGCAGTTAGGTGGGTGAGGTTAGCGGCGCGCATGTTTTTGGTGGTGGCGGCTTCCAGGCCAGTGTCGTCACCTAACACCACGCCAATAACCAGCTCTGGCGCGTCAGCGCCCAGGGGCAGTTGGCCCGGCTCAGCCGCCGCACTCCCCTCATCTGCCTCGCTCTCCTCAGCCGTTTGACTCCCCCAGCGTGCCAAGGCTCCTGGCACCGGAGGTGGATGGGCGTGATTAGCGTTGCGCGCAGCCCCAGCTAGTTGCCGCCGAGCCGCGTTGACCAGCCGATATATACCGCCCGGTGGTTTTAAAGTGTGGGGCAGGCGGTTGTGGCTAGCGATAGCCAAGGCTCGCCCACCTGCTTTTGCCCCGCGCAAGTTGGCTTGAAAACTCACCATTTCCCCTGGTTTAACCCCCGACCAGGCCGAAGAGGCAAACAGGGTGATTAGCGCCCGGCTAGGACGCGCGTTTACGCGCATAACTTTGAGGGTCACCAGGTAGCGCCCCGGGCGCGTAAGCGGTTTGGGGACGCTACGCACCTGCGCGGTTAGGTTCACCGCCCCGGCGCCGGCTGCCTTAGTGGCGTTGGTTGTCGTCTCAGCAGCGCCTACCGCCCCGGCGACTGCCCCATTGCCACTAACTCTTTGGCTTTGCGACGACGACGGCGCCCTGGTCTGCTTTTGGCCCTGGCTTTGGCTAGGGCTCTGAGCTGCATCAATGTAATCGAGTATGGGGTCACGTGAGCGGTTATAAACCTGGGCTGCGCCACTTAGACTCAGCGCGCATACGCTTAGCAAACAGGCGCCAACACTAAACCAGAGGTGGCTATGGGTTTGCCCGGCACCGGCTCGCTTGTCTAAGCGGTGGGTGGGCTGACGCGGGCGACGGCTTACGCACACCAGTCCAGCCAGGGCGCAGATAACGGCTAGCAGCAGCCAAAATTTCCAGGCTTGTTTTGAGCGCGCATCTACTTGTACTAACGCCCAGGCGCAGCCCCAACACAGTGCCATGGCCGGGCATAAGCGCAGGTCCCAGGGCTGGGGTGCTTTAGGGCGGCGCAGTAATTGCAGTTCGCGTTCGCGCTCACTGACATGCGCCTTGCTAACGTGCACTTTGGGCACTGAACTAGCATCTGTCTCCTTTGCGTCGCCGGCTTGAGGCATAGCGCCACCACCGCGAGCGCCGCGCGCCTTGTCAGCACTGTTAGCCCCGGCAGCGCCGTTAGCACTGTTAGCGCTGTCAGCGCCGCCAATCCCGGTAGCTGTTTTAGACGCAGCAAGTGTTTTAGACGCGGGCATGGCTTTTGATCTGGGCTAGCTTAGCTGCGCCAATACCGGGCACTTTAGTCAGGTCATCTACGCTGGTAAAAGGCCCATTGGCGGTGCGATAGTCAATAATTTTTTGGGCGATGGCCGGGCCTACCCCGGGTAGTTGGGTTAGCTGCGTGGCGTTGGCGGTGTTGATGTTTACAAGGCCTTGCCCTTCAGGGTCACTGCCAGCGACGCCGCCCTCTGCGCTGGTGCAAGCCTGCCCCTCACAGCCTTGGCCACTTGAAGCAGCCTGTGGCGGGGTGCTTTCACCTTGGGAGAGCACATAGAGTTTTTGGCCGTCATGGAGTTTGGCGGCGCGGTTGATGCGGTGAGCATCTGCCTGCGGGCTTAAACCTCCAGCTGCCGCCAGGGCTGCTTGCACTCGCGAGTCAGGTGGAAGTTTGTATAGGCCAGGGTGAGCCACGGCGCCGTCGACATCAACCACTATTTGCCCCGAGCCAGCCGTATCTCCTCCACTAGTAGCCCCGCCTGAACTGGCAGGGCCAGCTGAACTAGCCAGGCCAGCTCCCCCGCCCCCTGGTCCGGGAGCGGGACTTCTGGCGGAGGCCTGTGCCGACGCCGCCACTGCTGCACTCTTGGCCGTCCCTAAACTCTGAGCGCGAGTGGTGGCAGTTTTTGCACCGATTTGGGCCCGGTTGGGCTCAGGGCCGGTTATGAACAGCTGCCAGGCAGCAATCAGTAAACCCAGCGCTATCAGCGTTATTCCACCCCAAAGCGCGGCTTTTGCCCCCATGGCTACCCGGTAGGGGCGTTCAACCTGCTCATGGTCGCCGCTGTAGGCCACGCGGATGAAATCTTGCATGGCCCGTTTTTGTCTAGTGCCCATAGGCACACTATGAACCTGGCCAGCAATCGCCAGCTACCGGGGTGTGGATAGCCCTGTGTGGGCGAAAAATTTATCCCCCTGTGCAAAAGTGGTTATTCACGACGGCGCCACCAACTGCCGCAGGTAACGCCCCGCCCCCTTAACGCACAGGCCCCTAGCTGCTACGGCGGTTTAAGGCGTGCGACGGTTTAAGGCGTGCGGCGGCGTCACCCCAAACGAAGTACGGCGGGCACCCTAAAGTACCCGCCGTCAACGTTACGCAGCAGCTCAAAGTCCACCGGTTGGAAAATCAGGAAACCGGCCAGCCTCAGTTACCAAAAGTCAACGAAAAACTAGCGCACGTAGTCAACGCTGGTTTGCAGGCTCCTACTCTGGCCCGGCTCCAGCTCCAGCAGCTGCGGGATCCGGTTGAAAGCGTTGGTCATAGCCGAGCATGGCTCCAAAGCAAGACTTTGACGCTTACGCGTGGGCAAAGTGTCGCCGGTGTAGGCGTGCACAACCGAGTGGGGCACGGGCGTGTCTTGAGTGAGCACCAGGTGAGCCTGCGAGCCAACCACATAGCTGCGGATCAGCCCATCTTTATCAGCCCAAAGATCAGTCCAGGCAGTGTCTACTTCCCAGTCTTTAAGCTTCACAATGATGCGCCCGCACTGGCTTTGGGCATAGTCAGGCTCTTTAAAAGCCTGGGTGCCCTCAAGCGGAATCAGCATGTCGTCGCTGACTACCTCAGTTTTGGCCGGTAATTCCATGTAAAGCGAGTCTAGGCCCTGGTCGGTAAGAGCATTGGCGTGGAAGTAGGGGTGCCAGCCCAGCCCCACCGGCACGGGAACATCGGCCAGGTTGCGGGCGTTTATCTCCAATTCGAGGCGGTAACCCTGCCCGGGAGTGTTTTCGCTAATCCGGTAGGTGACGCTCACGTCAACCGGCCAGGGGTAGCCCTCCACTCCCCCTGTGACGGTGTGCAAGGTTAGGCTGGCTGGGTCCTGGCCATCATCGATGCGCTCAAAATCGGTGTTTAGCATCAGGCCGTGATTAGCTTCGCGGCTGCCATCAGGGGCGGGGCCAAGGTCGTATTCCTGCCCCATCCAGGTGTAGCGGGCATTTTGGATGCGGTTTGACCAGGGGGCCATGACGGCGCAGCGGCAGCCTGCACCACTTTCCAGATCGGCTTGGTCGCTGTAGCCGTCAATTACCGGCACGCCTGCACAGTTCCAGTCCAAAACTACCGCGCCTCGGGCAGCGATTAGGGCGCTAGCCTCACCGGCGTTAAGGCGCCAGGTGGTGGTAGTGAAAAGGCTGGAATCTAGGGGCGCTTGGGCGGGGCGACTGAAAGCTGCTGAAGTTTTGGTACCGGCGACGTCGCCAATGCAGCTAGTTTTGCAGCTAGGCTCAGGCGCGTTCTGGGCTGATGATTCTGAGATGGAGTCTGAACTCACTTCTTTGTGCATGGCATCACTTTAGCGCTTTTATGGTTCGCGATAAAAGTCTTTGACGCCGCCACTTACGGGCCTTTGCTTGCATCAGGACCCGGCCTGTGCGAGGCCTCTGCCCACCCTTTAGGCACAACAAAGCCCCGACCGTCGCGGTGACGATCAGGGCTTTAGCTCTCTTAGGGAGTTAGTACCCGCATCTAAGGCGGCTAGTGCTTTCTCCCTAGGGAGCGCCTAAATCAGGCTTGCAATCAAGTTTGCTATCAGGCCTGCTCTTCGGCGGAGACGCGCAGCATCCAAGCGTGCTTCTCCAGGCCGGTGGCAATGCCGATCAGCATGTCGTTGCTCAGGTGGTCGTACTCGTCGACCTCGTCCAGGGTGGCCTTGATGCGGTTGGCAACGCCCTCCAGGCGCTCCTGGATCATGACGGTGGCCTTGTCGGTGGGCAGCACGCCGCCGTCGATGGGCTCAACCTGGGAGTCGGCGGCCACGGTGGCAGCGCGACCGTCCGGGATGGCCTGGATGGCAGTCATACGCTCGGCAACGTCGTCGGCGGCTAGGCGAACCTCGTCAACGATCTCGTCTAGGTGCAGGTGTAGGGAGCGGAAGCCGGAACCGGCAATGTTCCAGTGGGCCTGCTTGGCCTGCAGGCTTAGGTCGGTCAGGTCAACGAGGGCCTGCTGTAGGGCCTTAACTACTACGGGGTTGGGCTGAGTCATCTTCATTCTCCTCTTCTTAAAAGTCTTTGGCGCCTCTGGTGAGGTGGGTGCGGCTAGCTAGCTGCGGGCCATCGCCTCACGAAAGCGTTAACTCAATCTAAGCCCATTTAATTCCCACTGTGAAGGGCTCGTGCTGCTTTACTCA
>CAJZDJ010000040.1 GCA_915063485.1 uncultured Actinomyces sp. | reverse complement strand
AGGGGCCATCAAAGAAGCCCTGCTCCTGGGAAGAGTGCAGGTCCACGCTCATAAGGCGCTCAGCGCCAGCAGTGGCATACAGATCTGCAATCAAGCGGGCAGAGATAGGCTCGCGCCCCAGGTGTTTCTTATCCTGGCGGGCGTAGGGGAAGAAGGGAGCCACCACAGAGATGCGCTTGGCAGAGGCACGCTTAAGCGCATCCACCATAATTAGCTGCTCCATAACCCAGTCGTTAACGCGGTCGCCGTGAGACTGGATGCAGAACACGTCACAGCCACGCACCGACTCGTTGAAACGTACATAGGTCTCGCCATTAGCAAAGTCGTAAGCGCTAGAGGACAGCACCTCGGTGCCCAGTTCCTTGGCCACGGCATTCGCAAGTTCAGGGTGAGCCCGGCCTGATACGATCACCAGGCGCTTAGAGCCCTCACTGATAATGCCAGTCATGGATTATTTGCCTCCTTGTAGCCGTTTGGCCATGTGGGTGGGTAGGTAGGAGATCATGCTGGTTGCTTTAGGCTTCCAGCAGGCTTAGTGGGGCGACGACGGCGCCGTCGGGAACTTCCACATTGTCTAGGACGCTGTGGGCCCCAACATAGGCCTCATCACCAATCACGGTGGCACCGTGAACAATAACCCCGGGCTCTAGGTAGGCATCCTGGCCAATCTTGGCATCCACATCCACCCAGGTGGAGGAGGGGTCCACGATGGTTACGCCAGTGCGCATCCAGTGCTCGAGAATGCGACGGTTAAGCTCAGCCCCTAGCTGGGCCAGCTGTACGCGGTCGTTGCAGCCCTCAACCAGCCAAGTGTCGGTGACCACCAGTGCGCTAGTGGACTTACCGGCCTGGTAGGCGGCGGCCACCACGTCGGTCAGGTAAACCTCGCCCTGATCGTTGTCAGTACCCAGGCCACCTAGTGCCTCACGCAGGTGAGCGGCGTCGAAAACATACACGCCCGCGTTAATTTCCTTGATTAGCAACTGTGACTCAGAAGCGTCACGGTGCTCCACAATGCCGGCTACCGCACCTTCCTCGGTGCGTACCACACGGCCATAACCACTGGGGTCAGCCAGTTCGGTGGTAAGAATAGTGACCGCGTCTGCGCGGCTGACGTGCTGGTCTAGCAGCGCTTCTAGGGTGGCAGTGTCCAGTAGCGGCACGTCACCGCTGGTAACCACCACCGGGCCGGTCAGGTCGGCAGGTAGCGCCGCCAAACCGCAGGCCACAGCCCGGCCAGTACCGGGAATTTCGTCTTGGTCAGCAATCACCACATCCGGAGCTACCCGCTCCAAGTGAGCGACGACGTCGTCGCGCTGGTGACGCACTACCGCAACCAAATACTGCGGCTGAAGTCCACGGGCGGCAACCACAGCGTGATTTAACAAGCTGCGCCCCCCGATCTGGTGTAGAACTTTGGGGGTCGCCGAACGCATACGCGTTCCTTTACCGGCGGCCATGATGATGACGGCGGCAGGGCTTGTGGCCACGAGGAAAGCTCCTAAACGGGTCGAAGCATAAGTACTGTCTACAGCATAGCGCACAAAAAGCTCCGCCCCCAGGATTCGAACCCGGACCACAAGGCACCAAAGGCCTGCGTGCTGCCATTACACTAGGGCGGAAGGGTACGGCAGGCGTACCGGGATCTATTCTTACACACTTTGTGCGGTGGCTATGACTTCAAAACGGATTCGCATGAGTGCGGGGGAACGACGTGAGCAGCTGATCGACGTCGCCCGCACGCTTTTTGCTGAGCGCGGTTATGACGCCACCTCAATCGAAGAAATAGCTGCTAGCGCCCAGGTTTCCAAGCCGGTGGTGTATGAGCATTTCGGGGGTAAAGAGGGGCTTTACGCGGTCATCATTGACCGGGAACTGACTTTGATCTACTCCACTATAGTTAACGCCTTAGAGTCAGATCCCTCACCCTCGGCGGTGGTGGAACACGCCGCTTTGGCACTACTGACATATATCGAAGATAACACTGACGGTTTCCGTATCATTTCCTCAGAAAATGACCGCTCAAGGGGAACCTACTCCACTTTGTTAGCGGATGTGGCGGTGCAAGTATCCGGCATCTTGGCCAGACAATTTACAGAACATGGTATTGATGCGCGTTTTGCTCCCCTGTACGCTCAAATGTTAGTGGGTATTGTTGCTATGCCCGCCCAATGGTGGCTACTCGACCGCACCATGACCAAGGAGGAGGTTGCTGCGCACATGGTTAACCTGGCGTGGAACGGCCTTCGCGGCATGGAACCTGACCCTGTATTGCGTAACCAAGGAGACACTGCATGACCCCACCTGCCGCCCTAGCTAGGCGCGGCACCGGGCGTATTGCCTGGATCGATGTCTCTCGCGGATGGTGCATGTTGGCCATTGTGGCCGGCCACTTCTATCTCCCCTGGAATCAGCACCCCGCGCTGTTCGACCTGCTTTACGCCTTCCACGTTCCCGCCTTCTTCTTCCTTTCTGGACTGGTTTTCAACCCTGGAAAACGGTCCTTTCCCCGCTTCCTTTACACCCGCGCCCGCGCCATCATGCTCCCCTACGTGCTGTGGGCTTTTATCTCTGTATGTATTTTCGCAGTGCTGGGTTCAGTGGCAGCTGGTTCATTGGGTCGTAAAAATCCCGCAAGTTTTACCACCATGCTTAAAGACATCATGTGGGCCACCCCCTCGGCGCACCACATGGACTGGAATAAGCCACTGTGGTTTTTACCCGCAATTATGGTCGCCTACCTGATAGCTTGGGCTACTGCCAAACTAATTGAGGGTAACCGTATAGCTTTAGCTGTAATTACTGTTCTTTCCCTGCTGCCCAGCTGGTTTTTGGCCTCCCACCAAGAGGTTTGGTACCCCTGGAGTTTTGAGCGAGTGGGGGTGCTGATGCCGTTCTTCTTCCTAGGCATGTATATGCGCCCCATCGTTAACCATTTACCTATTAAATACCCTTTAATTGAGGGCCTGGACGGCATTGGTTTGCTGGCGATTGCGGCTGCCATCAGCCACTACAACACCACCACGGTGGACTATGTGGCCCGCACCTACGGCAACTACGCTAACTTTGTGGCGGCTGCACTGGTGGGTATTGCCGGTATTTGCATGATTTCGCGCGCCTGGAATATAGATGATTTGACCCGCATTGGGAAAATGACTCTGGGTATTTTGTGTACTCACAAATTCATCGTGCTGGCTGTGCAGATTGTAATTAATTCTCTGGGTATGGAAGAACTCATTACGGCTATGGGGCCTATCCCCCAGTTTGTTTTGGATAATTCCCTGTCGGTGGGTTTTGCATGGATTATTACGGCGGCCTGTTTCGCGGTTTGTATTGCGCTTAAATACTTGGCGCCGTGGTCAATTGGCTTACCTGGTAAGGGCATCGACCTACGTCACCTGGTTCCCAAGGAAAAGCTGCTGCAGTTACTGGCGCAGGTGCGTATGCCCAGCTTGCCCCGACGTCGCAAGCGCCCGCGGGGGCGCCGGGTGCAGCAGGGCCCGCCCTCACGCCCCACTCGGCCGCGTCGTCGTAGTGGCGGCGGTAAGCACGCAGCCTAAACAGCCGCAGTTAAGCTTGGAGCGCCCGCACCCGGGGCGGCCCAGGCCGCGCAGCAGCGGGACTACTGCTCAAGTTCGCCTGCAGCTTCAAGCCATTCCAGCTCAATATCCGCCTGCCGCTCCTGCGCCTGGCTGAGCTGTTTACCCAGCTCAATTAGGTCATTGACGCGCCCAGGATCAGCCGAAGCTACTTCCATATCCGCGTGTAGCTTGGCGATCTGGGCACTGACCTTATCCAGTTGGCGCTCCAGCCGAGCCAGGTTCTTAGCAGCCGCGTGGCGCTGAGCCCCGCTTAAGGCGCCCTGCTGACCCTGGGACGGGGCGTTTTTAGCCTCCGCAGTTGCCGACGTCGCCCCTGCACCCCCAGATGAGGCAGCCAGTTGCTGGCGACGCAGCTCCAAATACTGCTCTACCCCACCGGGAAGATCTTGTAGCCGCCCGTCGCCCAGCAAAGCCAACTGGTGGTCGGTGACGCGTTCAAGCAGGTAGCGGTCGTGGGAGACCACCACTAGCGTGCCCGGGAAGGTGTCGAGAATATCTTCAATGGCAGCCAGGGTGTCAGTGTCTAGATCGTTGGTGGGCTCGTCTAGCAGCAGCACATTGGGCTGAGCCATCAGCAGTCGCAGCAGTTGCAGGCGACGGCGTTCACCACCGCTGATCTCCCCCACCCGGGTCCAGGCGCGTTGGCGGGTAAAGCCCAGGCGCTCAACTAACTGGCTGGCACTTAAATCTTTGCCGCCCACGGTGACGTGTTCAGCCACTGCAGCCACTGCCTCAACCACCCGCAGCTCGCTGATCTGATCTAGCTCATGGGTGGTTTGCGACAGGGTTACTACGTCCACGGTCTGGCCGGTACGCACCCGCCCACTGGTGGGTTTTTGGGTGCCTTGCAACAGGCGCAGCAGGGTGGTTTTACCGGCGCCGTTTACACCCACAATGCCTACCCGCTCGCCGGGGGCAAGGCGCCAAGTTACCTCACGCAGCACCTGGTTTTCGCCGCCGCCGGGGGCCGGGTAGCTGACGCTGACGTTTTCCAGGTCAATAACGCGCTTGCCTAGGCGGGCGGTGGCCATGCGGGTGATTTCCACGCTGTCACGCGGCGGGGGCACGTCGGCGATTAACGCTTCGGCGGCGTCGATACGGAAACGTGGCTTGGAGGTGCGCGCTGGGGCGCCGCGTCGCAGCCAGGCCAGTTCTTTACGCAGTAGGTTTTCGCGTTTGGCGGCAGCCACCTCAGCCTGGCGGGTCCGCTCGGCGCGCGCCAAAATGTAGGCCGCATAGCCGCCGTCGTAAAGCTCAATGCGGCCGGGGATTTGGGGGCGTCCGTTGCCAGGGTCGACGCCGGGCACTACTTCCCACACTCGGTTGCAGATGGCGTCTAGGAACCAGCGGTCGTGGGTGACCACTACCAGGGCGCCGTCGCCGCGCGCTGAGTCGAAGCGTTTTTGCAGGTGGCGCGCCAGCCAGTCCACGCCTTCAACATCGAGGTGGTTGGTGGGCTCATCCAGCACCACCACCTGGGCGTCTTGGGTGAGCACGTGGGCTAGGGCAACGCGGCGGCGCTGACCACCTGAGAGGGTGTCGACGTCGGCTGCCAGGTCCACGTCTGCCAGCAGGCCGGCGTGAATGTCACGCACGGCAGGGTTAGAGGCCCACACGTGCTCGGGCACGTCCCCGTGCACTGCCTGGCGCACGCTGATACCGGGGGTGAAGTTGTCGCTTTGGTTGAGGATGGCTACGCGCGTGTCGGCGGCGCGGGTGATGCGTCCGCCGTCGATTTCACGCTGCCCTGATAGGGCCTGCAGGAAAGTGGATTTACCAGCGCCGTTGGGGCCCAGTACGCCCACTCGGGTGCCGTCTTCAATGCCTACCGTGACAGCGTCTAGTAGTGTGCGACTGCCTACGACAATGCGCAGGTTCTCGACCCCTAGTAGGTGAGCCATTAAATCCTCATTCTGCAGATAAAACCAGCCCCCGCATTCTACCGCGTGAGCGCTGGGGCGCGGGCGGCGGGGCTTGCGGGCGCTGGTAACTACGACGACGCTGCCCCCAGACGCGCTCGCCCAGCGCCGTCAGCGCACCGTTAGGGGGTGCCGCCAGCACACTGTTAGAGGGCGCTGTTAGGGGCTGGCACTTAGCCGGTAACTACCTGGTCGCAGAAGGGACTAGTGCGCCAGCATAGAGCTACCCGCTCTGCCACCGCGCGACTGGAACTAAGGGCGGCCACAGTAGGCCCAGAGCCAGAAACCATAGCTGCCAGAGCGCCAGCCCTCTCCGCCAGGTCAATTAGTTGACCTAACTCTGGGCGCAGCTCAATAGCCGTGGCCTGTAGATCGTTGCGGATATGGCGGCTAACCTGGGCCACGTCACCAGCCTCTAGGGCGGCCAGTAGCTGCTCCGGCGGCATGTCAGCCTCCGGCGGGGCCTGCACGGTGGCGTCGAAGTGTTTAAATACGGCCGCCGTCGATAAACCCTTATGCTGCAATGCAAAAGTCCAGTGGTAGAGGCCAGGGGCGGCCTTAAGGGGCTCAATTAGATCCCCACGTCCGGTTCCCAGAGCCACCCCGCCATAAAGCCCGAAGGGCACATCCGCACCTAGCTGGGCGCCCAGCTGGGCCAGCTCTTCTAGGCTCAGGCCCACCTGCCAGAACTCGTTGCAGGCTTTGAGGGTGGCAGCCGCGTCCGCACTGCCACCAGCCATGCCTCCGGCTACCGGCACGGCCTTATCTAGCAAAATGCGCACGTCAGGGGTGCCTAGGCCACGCTGTGCGGCTTGCTGGGCCACCGCCTGGGCGGCGCGGTAGGCCAAGTTGGTGCTATCTAGGGGCACATTGCTATCTGGGCGGGTCAGGGCCAGCTCAATGCGCGGAATGCAGGTTTGGGCCGCCGGGACTAAGCCCGGCTGGGCCGAGGCTGCATGGTCCGGCTGGGCCGGGACAGTCGTGGCTAATGGGTCCGGCTGCGACGCCGTCGTAACCGGGGCTTGCAGCGCAGTGACCGTAACCGTTTCAGTTAAGCCGATCTGGGCGAAGATGGTGTTAAGCGGGTGGTAGCCGTCGGGGCGGGCAGCGCCCAGGGCTAGGAAAAGATTGACCTTGCCTGGGGCGCTAACACTCACGGCTGGAGCACTAACGCTCACAGTCGAGGTGTTCACGGCCGAGGTGCGCACCTTGGCGCTAGCAGCATTGACGTCCATAAAATCCTCCATTAGCGCTGTTAGTAGTGCGCCGGGTGTTAGTTAGCAACGTTTAGCTGCTGGGCCACGGCAGCAAACTGGTCAATGTCTAGGGTCTCACCGCGAGCCGTGGGGCTAACTCCGGCACGCTCCAGCGCCTCCTGGGCGGCGCCAGCGCTACCAGCCAAACCAGCCAGCGCCTGACGCAAGGTCTTGCGACGCTGAGCAAAGGCGGCGTCGATAACAGCAAAAACCTGCTCGCGCGTAGCCGCAGTATCCGGATGGGGGCGGCGCTCAATTTTTACCAGGGCTGAGTCCACATTAGGCACCGGGTAAAACACGTTGCGACCAATGGTTAGGGTGCGTCGGGCAGTGGCATACCAAGCCACCTTGGCGCTGGGCACTCCGTAAATCTTATTGCCGGGCGTAGCCGCCAGGCGGTCGGCCACCTCCGCCTGCACCATCACCAGCACGGTCTGGATGCTGGGTAGCTTTTCGAGCACGGTCAACACAATCGGTACTGCCACGTTATACGGCAAATTAGCTACCAGACGAGTGGGGGTGGCGCCGTCGATACTTTCGGGCCCGGTAATAGTCAGGGCGTCGGCAGTAAAAACTTGTAATTTAGCTTCCGGGAAGCGGGCCTGGGCAGTGATCGGCAGAGCTTGGGCCAGGGGCGGGTCAATCTCGACGGCGCACACCTGCGCCCCAGCCTCTAGCAGCGCCAGGGTGAGCGAGCCCAGGCCGGGGCCAATTTCCAGCACCTGCTCGCCCGCTTTCACACCGGCGTTACGCACAATTTTGCGTACCGTGCCCGGATCGTTGACGAAGTTTTGGCCCAAGGTTTTGGTAGGGCGAATGTTTAACTGGGTACACAGCTCGCGGATATCACTGCTGGTCAGTAGCTTGCCTGCCGCCACGTCACTCATACACGTCACCTACAAGTTTCCGGGCGCATTAATAGCGCGGTTTGGTACTGCCTTCATTGCCTTCAAGCCTAGCTGAAAGCTACCTATTTTTAGGCTGCCGACGACGCCGCAACCCAACCAAGCCCCAAATACACGTCTCCCCCACAATCAGCACAGATTGCAGGGGAGACGGGTAGCGTGCTCAAACGCCAGCTTGTATGAGTGTGGTTTAGTACCAGCCCACCGACTCAGAGTGTGCCCAAGCGCCACAGGGGTTGGAGTAGCGCTCGGAGATGTAGCCCAGGCCCCACTTGATCTGGGTGGCCGGGTTGGTGGCCCAGTCGCTACCGGCGCTAGCCATCTTGGAGCCAGGCAGGGCCTGGGGAATACCGGTGGCGCCGGAGGAAGCGTTGTAAGCCTGGTAGTTCCAGCCGGACTCGCGGTTCCACAGCTTAACCAAGCAGCTGAACTGGGTGTCGTCCCAGCCGTAGGAGCTCATCATGGACTTGGCAATAGCCTGGGCGCTGGCAGCGTCGGTGCCGGCGGCAGCCAGGGTGGCATTACCGCCACCGCTGGAGCTGGAGGAGGAAGAGTTGGAGGCAGCCGGGGTGGTAGCGGCGGCGGCTTCCTTAGTGCCCACCAGCACCACAGCGTTGGTGGCCGGCTTGATTACGGCGGTGGATACTACGGTGCGGGAAACTTCCTTACCGCCACGGGTAACCACGTTGTAAACGGTGCGGGAAACACCGTCCACACCCTCGGTTTCTACCTTCTTTTCACCCTTGGCCAGGGTCGGGTCTGGCTTCTCGGTGGTGCCAGCCTTGATGGCGGTGTCTACGTTGGTCTGGGTGACGCTAGCGTGGACAACGGTAACGACGGCGCCGTCAACAGGGGCGGCGGTCAGGTCTACGGAGGCGGTGTCGTTGTCGTCAACCGAAACACCGGCGTCAGACAGGGCCTGACCCCAAGTTTCAGCCTGGGTGGAAGCGGAGATGGTCTTGCCGTCCACAACCAGCTTGTAGTTAACGGACTCGGCAGCAGAGGTGGGCTGAGCAGCCAGGCCAAGTGCTGCGTGGGTCAGCGCGGCCTTGTTGGCGTCAGTGTTGACACCGTTGTTCATCTGTACAGCAGCGAATGCACCACCGGAAACGGCCAGGGATAGAGCCATAGCCACACCGCCCGCGCGGTACACCACGTTACCGGTGCCTACCTGGGAAAAGAGAGCACTAACTGCTGAGGCCGGGGTGGCCTTCTGAGCGTGACGTCCCATGTCGAACCTCTTTCTCTATGAACTAGTACCCGACTGTAATAGAAACGTGACCTTTTGGCCAGTAAGTATCAGCCCTTTCACAACTTAACTCTGAACACATTTTCCCTGGCCAGCACCCATTAGTTTAATGATTTGGCGCACAATAGGTAAATCGGGAGCCAGCCAATTTAGGTCAAGAGCTTGTACTGGCGTAACCCATTTGACCTGCATATGACTAGTGCCTGGGCTAATTTCGGGGCGGTCAGTGCTCACTAGCCACACCCGCATCTGTAGCCCCGGTTTTAGTGGCCATGCAGACAGGGGCGTATCAGACATCACTTCCATCCCGATATTGGCCACAATATTAAGTTCTTCACGCAGTTCTCGCGCCAAGGCCGCTTGTGGAGACTCCCCCGCCTCCACCTTGCCACCCGGAAACTCCCACTGACCCCGCAGCTGGGCCGGATAGGCGCGCTGGGCCGCTAAAAACCGCGTAGGTTGACGCAAGTCATCCACCACTACCGCCCCTACCACCAGCTGCGCGGCCTTAGCGCCACCCTGCAAGTTTTCCACAATCTGACACACTTCCTGCTTACGTCACTAACCAGCTAAGGTTTACCTATGCCCAAGATTACTGGTAACACCCTAGCTGAACACCGCGAGCGCACTCGCCGCGCCCTTTTCGACTCACTGGGTCAACTCTTGGCCACTAAACCTTTCGACAAAATCACGCTTTCCGACGTCGCCACTAACGCCCACGTGGGCCGCACCGCCGTCTATAACCACTTTGCAGACAAAGAAGACCTGCTCCTGGCCTATATCGAGAACGAAACCCGCAGCTATGTGGCGCGCCTAAGTCAGGCCCTTGAGGATGTGCAAGATCCGCTTGATCGCCTGCGGGTTTACATCCGTGAACAGGCCCTACTAAAGCAGCACTATCACTTCCCGGGCGGCGCGCGCCTAACCGACACGCTTTCGCGCGACACTGTGGGGCGCCTACACTCGCACGCCGACATTATGGAGCAGATGCTCAGCCAAATCCTGCATGAGGCTATCGACCAGGGCCAGCTTCCTAATCAGGATGTGGCCATGAGCGTGCAGCTAATTCACGCCTGCGTGCTGGGGGGCCGCCCCACACCCACTAACCCCATGCAGCGCGAACGTTACCTACACAGTTTGGATAGTTTCGTGTTGCAGGCGGTGGGGGCACAGCAGGCGGCTCATCCGGTGCCGGTTTCGCTTGATCACGACGACGACGCCCCGGCCCCCTCACTCTCGCGTTGCCCCATGGTTGGCTGAGCTAGCAAGCAAGCTGACGCCTTTTAGCTACCGGGCCGTCCTTGACCGGCTGGCGCTCTACTGGCCGGCCGGTTTTGACAGCCGATAGTCCTCAGTAAGTTAGGGAGCCGGTGACGTTCAAGCTCTCCCCCGGGCTATGAGCGGAGGCTGCGGCGTCGTCGTCGATGCTGGCGCCGGGGGGAAGGAAGCGCAACACCACGCCGTCACCCAAATCAAGCTCATCACCGTAACGCAGGGGAACCTGGGCGTCGGGAACCAGCTGCACATCCTCATAACCCAGCCGGCGTAGCACCGTGCCATTGTGGGAATCCATGTCAATGGCACTCACCTGCCAGCCCACCACCTGCAGTAACACATGCGAGCGGGAAACCAGGCGGCCCGGAGAGGGAACCGTGAGCATCTCAGTGCCCTCGTTGTAGCTCAAATACTGTGGCGCTCGCCCCACTACCAGATCCCTACGCAGGGCCAGGCGGACCCCCGTAGAGGCCTCCACCACCATCCGGGGCGGGTTATCTAGCAGGCGCGGAGCAGCCGCTAAACTACCCGCGCAAGTGGCGCAATCGTAGGCATCAGGCGGATTTGGGTGGCCATTGACGCATTCCACGCCAAGTAATTCCTCAGCCAATGTGGGCCTCCCTAGCTGGTGTGACGGATCGAAAATGGTGCCAAGCACACACTGTTAAATTATGTCCCGTTTTTACTCTGAAGTAGTTAATTGTCGGACTTGGCCACTAAAGTAGTTGTATTGAGGTTGGTAACAGCGCTTGGCTAACACGGCTCAAGTGCATGGTACCTGGAAGGATCACGATGACGCTCTCGCTGGAACAGTTAGCCGCCCGGGCCGCCAGTCCCGCGACTTCGCAGGCTGACCTATATCAGCTGGTCAGCAACTATCCGCAGTTGCGCCCAGTGGTAGCCGCCAACCCGAACGCCTACCCGCAGTTACTTGAATGGCTGGCTAACCTTAAAGATCCGCAGATCAACGCTGGCCTGGCCCGCAGCCCGCTACCGTTGGCGCGTCAGCTGCTAGCTAAGCACAACCCCCAGTTCCTGGCCCAGCTTGAGGCCCAAAATGAGCCGGCAGCTAGCGCCGCTAGCACTGTCAGCGCCCAGGACGCAGCCCCCACGCAGGTAGCCGCCGGGCCCTTGGTTAACGACCAGGCGCCTACCCGCCGCTCTGTGCTTAGCACCAACCAGGAAACTAGCGCCCCCAGCGTTGCTGACTCTGTGTTTGCCATGAATGACCCGGAGCAGCCGGCTACTGGCGGCGTGGAGGGGCCGGCCCAGAACATTGTGGCAGCCAACCCCTCGGTTATTCCGCTGGATCAGCCGCTAGGTGCACAGGTGCCCGACCCGGCCACCACCGGTTCAGCCACCATGGTTATGTCCACCCCGGTGTACGCCCCGGATCCAACCTACGCTGAACCCACCTACGACTACGCCACCGCTAACGAGGCCCCTGAGCAGGAGGCTGACAGCTCTGCTAAGAAGGGCGGCCTTCCACTCTTTGGCTGGATTTCGCTGGCGGTTTTGATTCTGGCTGTGGCTGTGGGGGCCTACATGCTTGGACGTGACACCTCCCCACACTCGGTCAACGACGCCGGGCCGATCACCCCCACGATGGTGCAGACTGAAACTGCCGCGCCGGTAGAGACTGAAACCCCCACGCCTAGCGCCACGCCTACCGCTACGGTTAAGGCCCCGGCTCCTGACGGCGCCCGGGAAATGACCAGCTTCACCTCACCTTCCGGTAACATCACCTGCACCTTTGCTGACGACCAGGTTTCTTGCACTATCAAGGAATACAGCTTCAACGCTACCGGCCCCAGCTGCTCTAACAACTCCACCCCGTTTACCGCCACGGTGGGCACGCAAAACGGCGCCGGCGGCTCTTGCCAGACTGCCTTTAAGACTTCGGGCCCCACCCTGGCCTACAACTCTTCAGCTAAGCACGGCGCCTTCGCCTGCACCTCCACCGAGGAGGGCGTAACCTGCTGGAACACCCTAAACGGTCAGGGCTTCACGATTAACCGTCACGCAGCTAACTCCGAGCAGCGCTAAGCTAACCCCAAGCAGCGCTAGGCGCAGACCTCCAGCTTGAGCGCAAGCATAAAGCAGATCTCAGGCCTGGTTTGGATTCTCACAGTTACATAGTTCAGTTTGCCACCGCTGCCCGTGTAATCATGGAGCGGTGGCATCTAACTATGTAAACATCCTACGTAAACCCGGTGCTTTTAAATTTTCCGCCACCGGACTGCTGGCGCGTATGCCCATGTCTATGGTGTCAATTTCTTCGCTGCTAGCTATTCAAAGCGAATACCACAGCTACACCCTGGCCGGGCAGGTCAGTGCGGTAACGCTAATCGCTTTTGCCTGCACCGCGCCTTGGCTGGCTCGACGTGTAGATATTTACGGCCAGCGCTTCATGATTCCTTTCATCACGGCCTCCTGCCTGGCCATGGTGGGTGAGATTGTCTCTATTACTTTCCACGCCCACCCAGCGGCACTGCTGGTTTGCGCCGCCATTGCCGGTGGTACCAGCGGTTCTATGGGCGCCCTGGTGCGTGCACGCTGGTCTAACCTGCTAGAAACCCCTGATGAAATCCACACGGCTTTCGCCCTTGAGGCAGCCATGGATGAGGTGGCTTTCATTGTGGGCCCGATCCTGGCAACCATGCTGGTGACTAACCCACCTCTGCCGGTTACCAGCGGTTTGATTGTGGCCGTAAGTGCCCAGGCAGTGGGTTCACTGTGGTTCCTATCCCAGCGCGCCACTGAGCCGCCGGCGAAGGGGCGCGCTGCCGTGCAGGAGCAAGCCGGCCAGTCTCATGTTTTACGTAACGGAGCGTTGGTGGTTACTGCGCTTACCTGCCTAGTGTTGGGTGGCCTGTTTGGCGCCAATGATGTGGCGATTGTGGCTTCAGCTACTGAGCATGGTCACAAGAATCTTTCCGGCGCTATCTTGGCTTGCTTCTCTACCGGTTCGCTGGTGGCGGCGCTGATTCACGGTTCACGCCAGTGGCATTGGCCGTTGCAACGCCAGTTCGTGGTGGGCGTGACTGTTTTGGCTTTGGGTGCCTCCACCCTGATTTTTGCCCCTAACCTGTGGTTTGTGGCGGTGGCTGCGGCCATCACCGGTATGGCTATTGCCCCCACTTTCACTACCGCCAACCAGATTGTGCAGCATTCGGTGGCCGACAATCAGATCACTGAGGGCCTGACTTGGCTTAGCACCACCATTAACGTGGGTGTTTCTGTGGGTACGTTCTTGGCTGGTTTGGCTATCGACAACTCCGGTGCGCATGGTGGTTTCTTGGCGGTTACGGTTATGTCGTGGCTGGCTGTGGTGATTGTGTGGAGTGGGGCGCGTACTTTACGCCGCGCCCTAGGGGTACGTCAGATACCCTAGGGATATTTGTATCTGCGCTTAGCTAGCCCCTAGCTAGGCCAAGTATCGAGGTAGGCATGAATCTTTCTTTTGCACACTTACGCGCCGGCTTTTATTCCACTGTGCGCGCACCGATTGTGCAGATACTGGGCTGGTTGTGCCTGCTGGGGGCCACCTATCCGCAGATGTACGACAAGGAGTACAAGCTGCCTCAGCATTTTGACGTATACGTGTACTGGTATGCGTTAAATAACTGGTTTAGTGGTAATTCCCTGTACGACTGGTACGCCTTGCCTGACTACAAGATGTACCCCTTCACCTACCCGCCTTTTGGAGCCTGGGCGCTATCCCCACTGACCTGGTTTGATTATGAGACCGCCGCACGCCTAATGATCATGGCTATCGCCCTGCAAACTGCTGTGATTGTGGCCCTGGTAGGGCGCAGCCTGAGCTGGTCTTGGGGCTCAGCTTTTGCTATTGCCCCCTGGGCGGCGATCCTGGTTCAACAGTGCCTGGAGCCGTTTACCCAGTCGGTTGGTTTTGCCCAGGTAAACACCGCCATGATGGCGCTGGTGATGATTGATGTGGCCGCGCCGCCCAGCTGGAAGGGACGCGGCGTGGCCTCTGGTTTGGCGGCCGCTATCAAGCTGACCCCAGCTATTGCCGTACTTATTTTCCTGCTGCGCCGTCAGTGGCGTTCAGCTATCACCATGGTGGCTACCTCGCTCGCTGTCACTTTGCTCAGCTGGGTTATCAGCCCGGGCGAGTCGACCCGTTTCTTCTTTGACACCATGTGGGACCCCCAGCGCGCCGGGGATGCCTACTACACCAGCAACCAGAACCTGAAAGGTTTCGTGGCCCGCGCCCTGCCGGAAAACACTTGGAGTATTGCTTGGGCTATCACGGTGGCGCTGGCTTTAGTGGCCGCCGTTTGGCTATGCCTGCGCATTCAGGCCGCCGCTACCAGCGTGGTTACCCCGCATGTTATCTCCGACGCCGTCGCCACCCCGGACGCCGCCGCGCCCGGCCCCCTTAATGCGGCCGTGCCCGCCACTGGGGCTGCTGCCTCTACTGCCGACGCCGTCGAGCTAGCCGCCAGCGACGCCGTCGCTTCTGCCGACGTCACCACCCCGAGCGCCGTCACCACCCCGAGCGCCGTCGCCGCCCCGGACGCCGTCGCGCCCGTCCCAGTGCTACCCGAAAACCTAGCCACCTTACTGACCGCCGCAGTAATCATGACCCTGGGGCTGCTAGTCTCCCCCATCACCTGGTCGCACCACTGGGTGTGGGGACTAGCCAGCGTGGTGGCGCTAATCGCGGTGGCGCTACGGCTAAAGTCCGCACCCCTGGCCGCTGTGGCCCTAGTGCAGGGAGCATTATTTATCATGGCCCCGCACTGGTGGTTCTCACACGGGCAGGTTAACGAGCTGCACTGGAACGTGGTAGAGCAGCTGGTGGGCTCCTCCTACACCCTGGCCGCTATCGCCTCTGGCGTAGCCCTGGCCTGGGCGTTACCGGTGCAGGCAACAGCTCGACTAGGCTGGAACTCCTTAAGGAGAACCAATGCCCCTATCTGACTTGGCACGACGCGGTGAAGAACACTTCCATCGCCACGTGATTCCGCGACTACGCCGCGCTGGTTGGCGCCCGCGAGCAGTGGCCTATGACGGCTACGGCTCGACCACCATGGTGCGCGTAATTGCGCGCGTAGTGATGCGCCCACCCGGAGCACCCGCCGAAGGGCCGTTATTCCAGCACATCCCTGAGGATCTGCCTTCTATCACCCAACTGCGTGAAGCTGCCATGGCTTCACTGCTAGACGCCCAGCGCGGCTGGCGTTCCTTCATTGACATCCCGGTGCCGTTCATCCCCTTCACTGTGAAGGTGGGTGGGCGCAAACTCTCCGCACAGGCAGACCGGGGCGGCTATATCGACGTCGTCATCCGTAACCACAACCTCAAACCCGGCTGGCATGAAGCCACCATCACCGGCCCCGCCATGGACACAATCAAAGCCCCCGTGCTGATCATCCCTGACGGGCCACAGCTGGGCGTGGTGTGCGACATCGACGACACCGTAATGGTCACCCACATGCCGCGTGCCCTGGTGGCCAGCTGGAACGCTTTCGTTAAGCAGTCTTTTGCGCGCCAAGCCGTGCCGGGCATGGCCGCACTGCTCAACCGGGTACAAAAAACTAACCCGGGCGCGCCGGTAATCTACCTGTCTACCGGCGCCTGGAATGTGGTGCCCACTTTGCGTAACTTCTTTGAACGCCACAACTTCCCGCGCGGCCCCATGCTCATGACCGACTGGGGCCCCACCAACACCGGCTGGTTCCGCTCAGGCCTGGAACACAAACGCACCCAGCTGCGTCGCCTAATGATTGACCTGCCTGAGGTAAAGTGGCTACTAATTGGCGACGACGGCCAGTTTGACCGGATCATTTACGGCGACCTCGCCCACGACCACGGCGACAAGGTAGAGGCTATTGCCATCCGTAAACTGACCTCATCAGAGCATGTTTTAGCGGGTGGTAACCATGTGGCCCTGGCTGAGCCGCAGGTGCGCAGCCTCAAACAGTCCGGCGCCCTGGTGGTCAGTGGCCGCGACGGCTTCACTTTGGCCCGTAAACTGCCAGCTTCGCTGGTAGGCCCTCAACCGTAAGGAGAAATAAATGGCTAGCAAACTCCCGTTCCTGATTGGCCTGACCGGCGGCTACGTGCTTGGCACCCGCGCCGGGCGCGCCCAGTACGAAAAGATTAAGGCCGCTGCCGGGCGTGTGGCGGAAACTCCCGCCGTGCGCAACCGCGTGGATTCGACTAAGGCTAAGGTTTCCGACGCCGTCAAGCGCCAGGGTGAAAAGGTCACCGACAAGGTGGTCGAGTCGGTTAAGGAGCGCCTATTTGGTGGCTCTGGGCAGCCCAACTCCACTCCCGTGGCCGTGCCCGAAGCCCAGGTGCGCCCGCTCAACTGAGCGCCTGGCAGACACCCTGACAGCGTCTAAGCTTTCTTAGCTGCCCAGGTCTAATACTCCTCTAATACTCCCGTGCGCCGGGCCTGAATGAACA
>CAJZDJ010000039.1 GCA_915063485.1 uncultured Actinomyces sp. | reverse complement strand
CGCACGCAAAGCCCTAAAGCTTTGCAGTAAATAGTTTGGGGGCCTGGCTACCAGCCGGGCCCCCACTGCTTAGCTAACGCCGCTTAGCTAGCTAACGCCGCTTAAGTTAGCTAACGCCGCAGTTTAACTGCAACTTAGCAGCTTAGCTGCGACTACTCAGATACCAGGGTGTTCGGGTCACCGCCGGAGTAGTACTTCTTGGAGCGGTAGTGCGGGCGCAGCAGGTTCTCTACACTCAGCAGCTCATCGAGGGTGGCCTCGTCTAGCAAGCCCATCTCCAGCACCACTTCGCGCACGTTGCGTCCAGAGCGAGCACATTCACGCCCAACCAGGTCACCGTTGTGGTGCCCAATGACAGGGTTGAGGTAGGTGACAATCCCAATGGAGCCCAGCACGTGGTTGCGGCACACATCCACATTGGCGCTAATGCCCACAACGCACTTTTCACGCAGCGCCTGCATGGCGTGGATAAGCAGGCTGGAAGACTCAAAGGTGGCCTGGCAAATTACCGGTTCCATCACGTTTAGCTGTAGCTGGCCAGCCTCTGCCGCCATGGTTACGGCCAGGTCATTACCAATCACCTTGAAGCAAACCTGGTTAACTACCTCAGGGATTACCGGGTTTACCTTGGCAGGCATAATCGAAGAGCCAGCCTGGCGCTCAGGCAAAGAAATCTCGCCCAAACCGGCACGCGGGCCCGAAGAGAGCAGACGCAGGTCGTTACAGATCTTGGATAGCTTGACGGCCAGACGCTTAATAGCGGCGTGGATAGAGACATAAGCGCCAGTGTCACTGGTGGCTTCCAGTAGGTTGGTGGCCCCTGAAACATCCAGGCCAGTGATTTCGTGCAGGTGGCGCACCACGCAATCCTGGTAGCCCTCAGGGGTGTTTAGGCCGGTACCAATGGCGGTGGCGCCCAGGTTTACCTCTAGCAGCAGGTTGGCGTTGTTACGCAGACGCGGAATTTCTTCACCTAGCAGCACTGCAAAGGCGTGGAATTCCTGGCCTAGGCTCATGGGCACCGCATCTTGCAGCTGGGTGCGCCCCATCTTGAGGATATCTGTGAACTCGTCACCCTTGGCGTTAAACGCGCCAATCAGCAGGGATAGCTCGGCTTCTAGCTGGTCAACCTTGTGGAATAGGCCTAGACGGAAACCGGTGGGGTAAGCGTCATTGGTGGACTGGGATTTGTTGACGTGGTCGTTGGGGTTAATGATGTCGTAGCGGCCCTTGGCGTAGCCCATGTGTTCTAGCGCCAGGTTGGCAATAACCTCATTGGTGTTCATGTTGATGCTAGTGCCTGCGCCGCCCTGGAAGACGTCAATGGGGAACTGATCCATGCAGCGGCGGTTTTCTAGCACCTGGTCGCAAGCCCACACAATGGCGTCAGCGATCTGGGGGTCAATAACGCCCAGCTCCTTGTTGGCTAGCGCGCTGGCTTTCTTGACGGTAACCATACCCCGTACAAAGGTGGGTAGGGCGGCTACTTTTTCCTTAGAGATTTGGAAGTTTTCTTGAGCCCTGAGGGTGTGGATACCCCAGTAGGCTTCAAGGGGCACCTGACGCTGGCCAAGGAGATCTTCCTCGATCCGGGTTGCCTGAGTCATTATCTAAGTTCAGCTCCTTAATAGTTGCTGCGCTAGCACCCTTTTGGGTCGCTAACACTTATGCCTGACGGCATTACAACACTAACGGTTTGCTAGGGCTTTTGCACCCAAACACCACCAGTAACACTGACAATCTGTCAGTATTGTTGAGACATAGATGACATGGGCCCTAACATAAGCTTATGGAACCTTTGAGCCCGGATGCGATCAATACTCTGCGTGAGGCCAAGGAACGTCTAATTGAGCACTCTATAGACCGCATAAGCGCGGATCTTCCCTGGTTCCGTGAATTGCCGCGCGCTGACCGCGAGCGCATTGAGACTGTGGCTCGTGCGGGTGTTTCTACTTTTATTGATTGGATTGCGGGTCAGGTTGATACCGGCGCGCCAATGCGTATTTTCTCTGCCGCCCCCCAGACTTTTACCGGCGTTATTAGTTTGGATCAAACTATTGCCTTGGTACGCATTGTGGTGGATACGGTGCAGGCGGAGGCGCCTACGATTGTGCCGCCCCAGATGCGTGATGCGGTGCGATTGGCGGTGGCCCAGTTTGGTTCTGACGTTGGTTTTGCTACTGCTGGGGTTTATGCTCGCGCTGCTGAGGTGCGTGGGGCTTGGGATGCGCGGCTAGAGTCGGTGGCGGTTGATGCTTTGCTTCACGACGACGCCAGTGTGGCTATGACGCGGGTGTCTGCTGCGGGGTGGCGCTGCCATGGACCGGCGGTGGCTATTAGCGCCCAAGCCACTTTGGACGCCGTCGCTGTAGCCCGCCTGCGCCATGAAGCCCATAACGCAGCCTATGACTGCCTGATCTCGGTGCACTCGGAAAATGTACTGATTTTGCTGGGCTCTGAGGGTGACTGGCAGGACAAGCAGGTGCATGAGCGGCTTGGTAAAGCCGCCACTGAGCTGGCTAAGACGCTTGAGGGCGACGCGGTGATTGGCCCGATTGTGACTGATATTAGTGAGGGCTCGTATTCGCTGCGCTGTGCGATGGCGGGTTTGGAGGCCTTGCCGGCGTGGCCGGGGGCGCCGCGTCCGGTGCAGGCTAATGATTTGTTGCCTGAGCGCGTGTTTGCTGGTGATGAGTTGGCTAAGGCGCAACTGTTTGAGCAGATTTATAAGCCTTTGCACGCTTTGGGCTCCACTATTGAGGAGACTATTTACACCTATCTGCTCTCTGGGGCTAGTTTGGAGGGCACGGCGCGGGCTTTGTTTGTGCACACCAACACGGTGCGTTACCGCCTGGGGAGGGTGGCGTCGCAGCTGGGTTGGGATGCCACGGATCCGCGCGAAGCTTTTGTGTTACACACCGCAATTATTTTAGGCCGTTTGGCCCAAAGCGTTAAGGCTGACCAGTAGAATCTATATCGTTACTAGTCCTGCTTCAAAGGAGTCGATATGGCACATGAGCGTAGTGAAATCGTTAAGGCAATTGCCCAGATCATCAATGAGGAGACGGGGGTAGACGCCGCGCGAGTAGTTGAGGGCGCCAGCTTTGCGGCGGATTTGGATATTGACTCTTTGGACCTGTTGAGCATTACCACGCGCATTGAGGAGCACTTCAACATCACTATCGCCGACACTCAGGCCACTGCTTTACGCACTGTAGGCGAGGCGGTTGATTTGGTGGCTTCCCTAGAGTCCTGACCCAAAGTCCTGAAACTAGGTTTTAGCTAATGGAGCGCGTTGCAGTTACCGGCCTGGGCACTATTAACCCGCTTGGGGTTGATGTGGCCCAAACTTGGGCCGGGGCACGCGCGGGGCGATGCGCGATTAGCGCCCTTGAGGCCCCTTGGGTGGATGAGTATGGCTTGACTGTGCGCGTGGCCGGGCAGTTGCCGGTTCCCCTTAGTGAGCTGCTCTCTGCACGCGAGGTGCGACGCTTAGATCCGGCCACCCAGTGTGCTTTGATTGCTGCCCGTCAGGCTTGGGCGCAGGCTTTTGGCTCGACGACGCAGCCAGATCCCGAGCGTTTAGCGGTTAGCTTCTCCCCCGGTATGGGCTGCGTAACTACGGTTATGGACGCCTGGGATACTTTGCGCACTAAGGGGCCGCGTAGGGTTGCCCCCACTACTGTGCCGGCACTGATGCCTAATGCCCCTGCGGCCACATTAGCTATGGAGTTTACGGCCCGCGCGGGTGCCCACGCCCCGGTTTCAGCTTGCGCTTCGGGGGCGGAGGCCATTAGTTATGGGGCTGATTTGATTCGTTTAGGTAGGGCCGACGTGGTTGTTGCCGGCGGTTGCGACGACGCCCTGCACCCGCTGACAGTGGCAGCCTTTGCGGCCATGCGGGCGCTATCTACTAACCCTGACCCGGCTGGGGCTTGCAGGCCTTTTGCTAGCGACCGTGACGGTTTTGTGCTGGGTCAAGGCGCAGGCTCACTGGTGCTTGAGGCTGAGTCTTACGCCAAGGCACGTGGGGCTAAGATTTTGGCTTATCTTGATGGCAGCGCAGTTACCTGCGATGCCTACGATGTGGCGCGTCCGATGGCTGATGGACACTGTCAAGAACAGGCTTTACGCCAGGCTATTGCTCAATCTGGCCTTAGCCCCGCGCAGGTGGGGCACGTTAACGCCCACGCTACTTCCACCCCGGCTGGGGACGGTATTGAGGCCGCTATGCTGGCGCGAGTTGTCCCCCAGGCAGCGGTTAGTGCCACTAAATCTATGACCGGTCATCTGCTGGGTGGGGCTGGTGGACTCGAAGCGGTGCTGACGGTTTTGGCATTGGCTGAGCAGTGGGCTCCTCCCACGCTTATGCCAGGTGAGTTAGAAGCGCAAACTACCATCGACGTCGTCGGGCCCCAGGGGCGCCAGCTAAAGACCCAGGCGGCCGCCTCCACCTCCTTTGGCTTTGGCGGGCACAACGTGGCGCTCGTATTTACGGACGCCTAAAGCGGCCCCGCTGTTTGCCGCAACCTAAAGCGGCCTCCGCTGTTCACCACTGCCTTTCACCGCCACCTAAAGTAGCTGTCTGAGGCAAAGGAAAACCGCGCCCAATGGACGCGGCGGGAAGGGAATAAGGGTACTTGGGGAGTTTAGGCAAACTTGTGCAGCCAGCGCACCGAAACGTCAGCGCCCGCATAACGGAAGGGCTCCAGCTCGTCGTCCCAAGCCTGCCCCAGGGCCAGGTCCAGTTGACGGCGCATCTGTTCGGGGTCACCAGCCTCAAGGGCGGCGCGAATACGGTTTTCGGGAACCACAATGTTTCCATGCACATCCATCTGCGCATGGAAAATACCCAGGTCAGGCGTGTGCGACCAGCGTGCACCATCGTGGCCTAATGTGGCTTCCTCAGTTATTTCATAACGCAGATTAGCCCAACCACGCATTGCCGAAGCCAGCAGCGCCCCAGTACCAATGGGACCTACCCATGAATACTCGGTACGCAGCACACCTGGGGTGGCTTTTTGAACCCCCCATTCCAAGTGCACTTCAGTTTTCAATACGTCTTCTAGCATCCACTGCACGTGCGGACACAAAGCCCTGGGTGCAGAGTGCACGAAAACTACACCGCGGGTGTAACCAACAGCCACGACGAAACACCTCCTGAGTGGTTTTTAGCTCGTCTTCCCCTACGTCTAAAAACATCGTGTCGAGCCGAGAGTGTGTGGATCACCTAGCGGCGTTATACGCACGTTATGTATAACGCGAAGTTTATACCAATAGGGCGCCTGCGTCATCGTTAACTAGACAATGATTTAATTAATTGTATGTTTGCTTGGTTGCCTACGCGCCCGAAGTTGCCCGCCCTAATTCATCAGTCCTTTCACGCCGATTTACTTGCCGCTTACCGTCTAGAAGGCGACGACGGCGCCTGGCTGGTGGCCGCTAAGTCCGGCCTGGTTCGTGTAGCTAACGACGGGGCCAAAACCCCGCTTTGCACTTGGGACGAGGTAGAGCGAGCCGCTTGGGATGGCCAGGAACGCAAATTCACCATCAACCGCATTAACGCCTCCCCCACCCAGTGCGTACTAGCCGAGCCCGCCAATAAGGGCGAGCGTGAGCGCCTCGATCAGTTGGCGCGCACTTTACGCCAGCAAGTTGAGCGCGCCATTGTGGTGCGCCGTGACAACGTATCCCTTGGCTATGGGGCGCTAGCCACTATCACTATCCGTCGCCGCAGCGATGATTCACTGTATTGCCTGTCTTTAATTGAGGCCGACGCCGCCCTTAACGAGGAGCAAGTGGCGGCCCTAAAACAGGCAGAAGCCCAAACCAAACTTAGTGTGGGCCTGACCACACTAGAAGATTAGCGCAGAATTTCAAGGAAAAGTTGCCTTTGCGCCGATTAGACATGCGTGAGCAGGCTTGATAAAGTTTCTTCCTGCGCGAGCAATTCCTGCGTAGCTCAACGGCAGAGCATCCGACTGTTAATCGGACGGTTACTGGTTCGAATCCAGTCGCAGGAGCCAGCACCCCGGAGGCAAAACCTCCGGGGTTTTTGTTTACCTAGAGCTTTCTCTTTCTCCCCAAGCCCTGCCTCTAAACAGCCTTAGCGGCACGCCCAGACCAGCCCTCGGCGGCCACCACTATCTGCAGCAACACCGCCACACCGCCTGGGCGGCGCCGTCGACCCCCAAATAAAACCCCGCCTGCCACCCTAAACGGGCCGACAAGCGGGGCTTAAGCGCTTTAGATGGGGCTGGTGGTGTAAACCACGGTGCCCCACGGGCTGGTAACCGTCACGCGGTAAATCAGCTTGGCACTAATGCGCTTGGGGAAAGTAGCCGGCAGGCGCGAAGGCCAGAACAGGTCAAAGGTAACCGCACTGGCGCCGTCATTAGGCGAAGTGAAGTTCTGGTTGAGCTGCAAGGTCAAATCCCACTTAGTGCGGCCATTGGCACCCTTAGAGCGCACCCCAAACCAGTGATTACCATCCGAAGTGGAACGAGTACCCTGCACCACCGAATACCAGCCCTGGTCACGCATAACTAGCGAAGGCCAAGCCGGGTTAGCAGCCGTGCCGCGAGTGTAACGCGTACCCCTAGGTACATCCTCCTGACTAATGCGGGGCACATCAGCATACTCATCCGAACCGGGAGATGAAGTATCACCAATGTTTTCAATCACCACGTGAATCTGCTGGCCCCTACCAACCTGCTCGTAGTAGCCGCTCTTACTGGCTGGAGCCGGAGTTAGCTTGCCGGTACCCTTCTGCGCTGAACCCAGCGTAGAAGCCGCCGTGGCATTAGTCACCACCAGTGTATTTGAACCAGTTTTAGTGGCGGTGGGGTAAATAATCCACGGCTGGTAGTGCTTATCGGTACCGGTAGTTTTACCCTGACCAACATCAGAGAAAGTGTTAGACCATAGCACAGCCACCACCTGGCCAGCCTGCTTATCAGCAGAAACTGCCAGAGCCGGGGCTGCTGAGGTAGCAATCAAAGCCGGCGCACTCCAAAGCGCCGCGCGCGTTACATTACGGCGTGAAACCTGCATATGAACCTTTAGGGTTGATGGGAACTTAAACCTTACGAGCAGGCCGTTTAGGGGGATGACCTAGCTATGTAGGGCGCTTTAAGCGCTAACCGGGATAGTTTATACCGTTCCTTAAGCCGTGAGACAATAGGCCCATGGCTTACCGCGATATCCGTATTATTGGAGACCCCGTACTACGCACTGAATGTGACTGGATCACTGACATCAACGACACTGTTAAGCAGCTCGTTGAAGATCTACTAGAAACCGTTGACGATGAAGGCCGCGCCGGCCTGGCCGCTAACCAGATTGGTGTAGGGCTGCGCGCTTTCTCTTGGAACATCGACGGCGAAATCGGTTACGTCCTCAACCCCAAGCTGGTGGAAGTTTCCAAGGACGAGTACCAGGACGGCGACGAAGGTTGCCTGTCCGTGCCCGGCCTCTGGTTCCCCACCGAGCGCGCCTGGTATGCCCGCGTGGAGGGCATCGACCTGGACGGCAAGCCGGTAGTGGTTGAGGGTGAAGAGCTCATGGCCCGCTGCTTGCAGCACGAAACCGACCACCTTGAAGGCAAGCTTTACATTGACCGCCTAGAGCGCAAGTACCGCGTGCAGGCCATGCGTCAGCTGCGCGAAAAGGGCCTATAAAAGGGCCGGTAAACCCCAATAACCCTAACGGTCATGGTGGAAAAGCTGGCGACGCTGCGTTTCCAGCTCCACGATCTGCGTAAACACTTGGCGATATTCAGGATCGTCCAGGGCCATACGGCGCTGGCGTGAGCGCAGATCGGCCAAACGGCGGTTAAAAGACATCTCCCCTGCCGAGCGCAGCACCCCGGCACCATAGTTGATCTGCCCAGCGACGTCGTCGTTTTTAGCAGAAACCGGCAGGGGAGCCACCGCCAACTCAGTGAGCAAAGAATCAATTATTTGCGGGGTGAACTCGCGTACCTGCGCGCCCCACTGTTGCAGGGCTTGGCGCTCACGTTCAGCCTCAGGTAGGCCTGGGTGAGCGGCGCTAATTTCGCGGGCAATTTCGGTGTATTTGGCGTAGCCGCCGGCAGCCATGATGGCGTCAAACACAGCGCGGTAACTGGGCAGGTCAAATAGTTCCCGGGTCCAGTTATCTACCCCGGCTTGGGCGGCCAGTTGGGGCAGTTGCAGGGCTACCTCTAGGGTTTGGCGCTGTAGGCGCAGCAGTGGGTCTGCTTCTATGGCCCGACGCCGCGCCTCGCTAGCACTGGCAGCTTCCGCCGCCCCGGAGACGCCAGCGCGTTCGCCATTGGGCCCTAGCCCGCGCCGAGCAGCGGCGCGTACGGCTCCAGCTACTTCAGCTTCACGCATCCCCAGCCAGCCGGCCAGGGAGCGGGTGTATTCGCTACGCAAGGCGCGGTCACGGATCCCAGCCACCACCGGGGCGGCAGCGCGCAAACCGTTAACCCGTCCTTCAGCGGTTGATAAATCAACGTTTTTAAGGGCGTTGCGGATAACGAACTCAAACAATGGCTTGCGCCCAGCCACCAGGGCTTTAACTGCCTCATCGCCGCGCGCTAGGCGCAGCTCGCACGGGTCCATGCCGCCTTGAGAGACAGCTACGAAAGTTTGGGCAGCAAAGTGCTGGTCTTCACCAAAGGCACGTAGGGCGGCTTTTTGCCCGGCGGCGTCGCCGTCGAAAGTGAAAACCACTTCCCCACCCCGGGCCCCACCAGAGCGCAGCAGCACCCCGGCGGCCGGGTCAGCCGAGTCACCAATCAGGCGCCGGGCAATGCGCACGTGGCCTTCCCCAAATGCGGTGCCGCAGGTGGCCACAGCGGTCTCCACCCCGGCCAGCTGGGCAGCCATCACATCTGTGTAGCCCTCAACCACCACTATCTGGTGGGTGGAGGCGATAGCTTTTTTAGCCAGGTCTAGTCCATAAAGCACCTGGTTTTTCTTGTATAAAACAGTTTCGGGAGTGTTTAGGTATTTGGGGCCTTCATCATCGTCATAGAGTTTGCGGGCCCCAAAGCCCACGGTGACCCCGGTGATATCGCGGATAGGCCAGATCAGGCGGCCTCTAAAGCGGTCATAGACGCCGCGTTTACCGGGCGTGCACAGGCCCGAGTCGGTTAGTTCAGCTTCGGTGTAACCCAGTGAGCGCAGGTGGCGGGCCAGGTTGTCCCAGCCTTTAGGGGCGTAGCCGATCCCGAAACGCTCAGCCACCTGGCGGTCAAAGGCACGCTGACCTAAAAATTGGCGGGCGGCGGCCGCTTCTGGGGTGGCTAGTTGACTGCGATAGAAGGCTTCAGCAGCGCGATTAGCAGCTACCAGACGCTGTCTAGTACCCGGTTCGATGGCGTTAGCGGGGCTAGAGCCCTCCTCATAACGCAGGGTTACCCCGGTTTGGGCAGCTAGTTGCTCAACTGCCTCAGCAAAGGTTAGGTGGTTGATTTTCTCAACGAAAGTAATTACGTCTCCACCTTCACCGCAACCAAAGCAGTGGAAAAAACCGGCCTGTGGGCGCACATGGAAGGAGGGGGTCTTTTCGTCGTGGAAAGGACACAGGCCTTTTAGTGAGCCCACCCCGGCGCTTTTGAGCGTGACGTGCTGGCCCACGATCTCTTCAATGTTTGCCCGTGAGCGGACCTCATCAATGTCTTCACGTAGGATCTTGCCAGCCACGGGCCCATACTATCGGGTTTTAGCTAACCTGATTTTTAACTTCCCTAACGGGTTAAATCTGGCTAAATCTGACTGAACCAGCCGCAGTAGCGTGCATGCCAGGCTCGCGCTGAGTTGTCGGTTAGCGAGGCGAGTTGATCCACAATTACACGCTTGCGGGCGCTGTCGCTGGTGTCAGCTCGCCAGTCAGCGCGAAATACTGGGTCAAGTAGCTTTTCACCGCCTTCTTCCATGGCCTGGGCCAGGTCAAAAAGGATGGTGCGCTGACGCAGGTAGGTAGGTTCATGTTCACGCGGCGCCATTACGTAGCGCACGGCGGCACCTTTAAGGATCATGATTTCAGCTTGAATTTCGCGTGGCACCACTAAATCAGCAGCGTAGCGGGTAAGCGCCCCGGCCCCGTAGCACTGGCGCGTAGCCAGCACGGTGGCATCTACAAAGCGGCCAATGAGCTGGGAGCTCATGGTTTTAAGGGAAGCTTGGTCGATGCGTGAATGGTCATAGCTAGTTAGCCAGTAGGAGCTGTTGCGCAGACGATGCCAGGCCTGGCCTAGCTCATCGGCGCTAAAGTCGGGGTGGTACCAGGAAAGCGTGGAGTCGATTAACCCCTCTAGTTCACTGTCTTTATCTGCACCTACCGGATCCATGGCCCCTAGGCTGATGGCATCTTCCACGTCATGCACTGAGTAGGCAATGTCGTCTGAAAGATCCATGATTTGGGCTTCAATGCAGCGTTTGAAGCTGGGGGCGCCTTGACGCATCCAGGTCGCAATATCGGCGTCGTCGCTGTAAAAGCAGTATTTGCGCACGCTTTTACCCTCTAGCCCTCCAGGCCCGGCGCCTTTAGCCCAAGGGTATTTGGCGGTGGCGTCCAGGCTAGCACGGGTCAGGTTTAGGCCCAGGCTACGGCCATCGGGGGCGATCACTTTGGGCTCTAGGCGGGTAAGTAGACGCAAGGTTTGGGCGTTGCCTTCAAATCCGCCAATGTCGGCGGCAATTACATCTAGGGCTTTTTCGCCGTTGTGCCCGTAAGCGGGGTGACCCAGATCATGGCTAAGGCAGGCGGTGTCTACCACGTCAGGGTCGCAGCCCAGCTCACCGGCTAGAGCGCGGCCTACCTGGGCTACTTCCAGCGAGTGGGTTAGGCGGGTGCGTACAAAATCATCACTGGTAGGGCCAAGAACCTGGGTTTTGGCGCCTAGGCGGCGCAGGCCTGAAGAGTGCAGCACGCGTGCACGGTCACGTTCAAAGGCGGTACGCTCAGCCGACTTACTGGCCTCAGGCAGGTAACGCTCACAATCATGAGACCTATAAGCACCAGTTATAAATTCCATAAGTTCCCCCCTTTTAGTGCGACCAAGCCTGCGCTAGACGCTGTCCAATTTGCTCAAGCCCCTGGGCTACCTGCTCACTACTAGCCTGCCACCAGGAGGTATCTAGTACCTCATCAAGCGTATGTAGGCGGGTTATGCCAGCTTCAGCCAGCTCGCTGCGTCCCAAAGTGCCTTGCCCTAGTAGCGCCACCACCGGCACCCCATGCTCAAGCCCTGCCTGCCCCACAGTTTCTAGGGGGCTGCCCGCGACGACGTCGAAAGCCTGCCCATAGCCGGTAACTAACAGCTGCGCTTGGCTCGCTAGCTGCACCAAACCGGTGGCCTGGGCGTAATAGTTGCCGGCCAAAACCAAATTAGCTCCCAGAGCCGCCAAAATTAGGCTCACGCCTCCAAGCGCGCCACTACCCCAAGCGCTAGAACGCGGGCCTTGGGTTAGCAGCTGGCGCCTATGGGCTGGGCGAGCCGCCTCTAATTGGCGCAGGCACTGGGCACTAGCGGCTCCCGCGCGTCGATCAATTTCCTGCACCTGGACAGCGTCTAGGTCCGTTAGTGCGCTCAGGTTGGCCCCGGCCCCACTTAAACCAGACAGGGCCATGGCGTCACTTAAAGCCACAATCAGCTGGTAGGGCGCGGTTAGCTGCCAAGCCGCCTGCGCCCCACCCAGGGCCTGCAAGAAGCCGGCGCCGCCGTCGTGAATAGCGCTGCGGGCTGCCCCCACCACCACGGTTGAGCCCGCCGGAAGCTGCTCTAAAGCCGCTTTAAAAGCGAGCCCCAAAGCAAAAGTGGAGCCGCTAGCAGCTTGAAGACCGGCCTGGTGAGTATCAGCTGGCAGTGGGCTTAGGCGCGCTAAATCAATGTAATGCTGGCCTTGGGCGGCTACCACCGGCCCATAGGCGCCAGATTCCACCGCCATGTCGGGCTGGCCAGCCAGATCAAGGCGATCGCCGGGGCGCTTGGCACGCCAGCCTCGAGCCAAACAATCAGCCACCCAAACGGCGCTATAAGAGCCTGCAACCAGAGGCACTCCCCCGGGCTCGTAAGCATACGAGCCCGGGGCTAGTACTACGCGCATAGCTCAGTCTTCAAGCGCGCCGCCTAGTCGCGCCAGTAGCAGAGCCTGAGCCAACACAATATTTTCCAGCTCCCCTAGGTGCATGGATTCGTTGGCGCTGTGAGCGCGCGAGTCGGGGTCTTCAATGCCGGTCACTAGCACCTGGGCCTGCGGGAATACTTCGCGCAGGTCAGAGATGAAGGGAATCGAGCCACCCTGACCGATCTTTACCGCACCGGTCTGCCAGGAAGCAGCCAGGGACTCCATAGCATCCACAGTAGCCTCACTGTCGCCGTCGGCCTTGAAAGGCTGACCCAGCTCACGGTTAAAGACCTTCACCTGCGCCCCAAAAGGAGCGTGCTCAAGCAGGTGGGCCTCTAGCGCGGCGTGGGCTTCACGCGGGTCCTGGCCAGGGGCAATACGCATAGAGATGCGGGCGCTGGCGCTGGGGGTGAGGGTGTTGGAAGACTGGGCGATTGAGGGGGTGTCAATGCCGATCACAGTAATGGAGGGCTTGGTCCATACGCGAGCGGTTAGATCACCGGTGCCCATCAGCTGCACGCCTTCAAGTAGGCCAGCATCGGCACGGAAATCTTCCTCCGGGTAGAAGGGGAAGTCTGGGTCTGCCTGTCCCTGGCTGACCAGGCCCTTAACGGCCACGTCGCCGGCCTCATCATGCAGTGAAGCTAGCAGGCGGATCAGGGTGGTGGTGGCGTCAGGAACCGGCCCACCAAACTGGCCCGAGTGTAGACCGTGGTCCAAGGTGGTGACGGTGACGTCGCTTTGCACCACGCCACGCAGCGAGGTGGTCAGCGCGGGCGTGCCCACCTTCCAGTTGGAGGAGTCAGCCACCACGATCACGTCGGCTTCTAGGCGCTCACGGTAGGTGTTTAGGAAGTTAACGAATGAGGGGCTGCCAACTTCTTCTTCACCCTCAATGTAGACGGTGACGTTTACCGGCAATTCACCCAGGGCCTTGAGCGCCCGCAGTGACTCAACGTGGGTGATTACGCCGGCGCCGTCGTCAGCAGTGCCACGCCCGTAAAGACGGTCCCCGCGACGCTGCGCCTTGAAGGGGTCGGCCTGGTCCCAGCCGCCCTGGCCTGCTGCCGGCTGTACGTCATGGTGGGCGTATAGCAGTACACGGGGAGCTCCGGCGGGTCCGTCAAAGTGGGCGACGACGGCGTCCTGGCCCTTTTCGCCGCTGTCGGTGGGGGCGGAAAGGATCTCTACCTGCCCACCTAGCTGCTCAAATAGGCCTGCCACGTGCTCAGCGCTGCGACGCACCTGGGCTAGGTCATGGCCGGCAAAAGCCACAGAAGGGATGGCTACCAGCTCGGTTAATTCATCAATAATCGCCGGCATAGCCTGCGAAATTTGCTTGCGGAGTGCTTCAGTTGTTGCCATAACTTCAGGGTATCGCGTCAAGCGGCTAATCTAGGCATGTGAAGTGGTTTAAGAAGTCCGAGCCGGAGCCTGAAAAAAGCACCCCGGCGGTAGAAGCCAAGCCTGTGCGCGGCCGGGGGCCTAAGGGACGCCCCACCCCTAAACGTAGCCAGTCTGAGGCACGCAACCTCAGGCCCTTAGTTCCTGCTGACCGCAAAGCTGCGGATAAGGCTTCTCGCGAGCAAAAACGCGCCGAGCAGCAGCACGCCTATGAGCGCATGATGGCCGGTGACGAACGCTATTTCCGCACCCGTGACCGAGGCCCGCTAGCAGCCTATATTCGCGACTACATCGACGCGCGTTACTCCATTGGCGAGATTTTTGTGCCGCTATCTTTCGCGATCCTTATTGCCCTGCTGGTGATCGGTCAGGGCGGCACCCGCGCCACTATGACTTCTTTCGTGGTGCTGATGTCTATTTACATCATGTTCGTGTTGGCGATCATTGATGCCCTGGTGGTTTGGTTCATTGTGCGCCACAAGCTGGCCAAGAAGTACCCGGACAAGCACCTGCCTTGGAGCTATGTGTTCTATGTTTTTGGCCGCTGCTTCCAGTTCCGCTCTTGGCGTCAGCCCAAGCCGCGTGTAAAGCGCCGCCAGTTCCCCAAGTAAACCAACTTATAAAACTGCGTGAGGCCCGCTTTAAGCGGGCCTCGCGTTTTTAGTTGCAACCAGCGCTAGGGCACTTATGCTTAGGCGCTCAGGGCGCGGTTGATGCGTCCGGGCCAAGCCGGGCCACCGTAAATGAAAGCACTGTAAGCCTGTAGCAGGTTAGCCCCAGCCGCCAGCATGTCGCGGCCATCTTGGATGGAGGAAATTCCACCCACCCCAATAATGGTGGGCTCAGGGCCTAGCTTTTCGCGTAGGCGACGTACCACTGCTAGGGCGCGCGGACGCAGCGGGGCACCAGACAGGCCCCCCTCCCCCAGGTTGTGGGCAATAGTGGTGTTAGTAGCCACCACGCCGTCGAGCTTAAGCTCAAGTACCAACTCAGCTACGGCGTCGATGTCCTCATCAGCCAAATCGGGGGCGATCTTAACGAACAGCGGCACGTGACGGCCGGCTGCCTTATCAGCCGCCTGGCCCACAGCGGTGAGGATGGGACGCAAGCTATCTACGCTTTGCAGGTTACGCAGCCCCGGGGTGTTGGGGCTGGAGACGTTAACCACCAGGTAGTCGGCCCAACGCGCCACAGCCCGCGCAGAGTAAACATAGTCAGCTACCGCATCTTCCAGCGGTGTCACCTTAGTTTTACCAATATTGGCGCCCACAATAATGGAGCGGCCACGCTTAGTTGAGCGCAGTTTACGCAGCGTAGCTGCGGCTTCATCGGCGCCGGAGTTGTTAAAGCCCATCTTGTTACGCACTGCGCGCACATCCGGGTAGCGCCACAGTCGCGGCGCCTCATTGCCCGGCTGGGCCTTAGCGGTAAACGTACCTACCTCAACAAAACCAAAGCCCAGCATGTCCATGCCGACAACGGTTTTGCCTTCCTTATCCATACCCGCAGCTAGGCCCAGCACCCCGGGCACAGGCCGGGCAAAGGGGCCGCTAATAGTGGGCTGACGACGCCCGGGCAGGTAACCCCAAGTGCCACGCAAAAGGTCAGATACTAGCGGCACGGCTGCAGCTACCTGCAAGCCTTTGATAGTTAGGTCGTGGATTTTTTCCGGATCAGTGTGGGTTAAGACGCTTTTATAGAGCAGGTTATAAAGCACGTGTTCAGGCTACCGCAAAGCTAAGCGAGTCTGTAGATGTGTGGGAAGCTATGACTATGACGCAAACTCTCATCATTGCGCTGAGCGCCCTAGCTATCATCGCGTTATCCGAGCCTTTAAGCGAGAAACTGCGCCTGGCCACGCCCGTCATCTTGCTGGTGATTGGGGGCGCTTTAAGTTTTCTGCCGCAGTTTGCCGGATTTGAAGTGGATCCGGATTTAATTATTGAAGTAATTTTGCCGCCGCTACTGTTTGCTACTGCAGTTAATACCCCGGTGCAGGATTTTCGTCGTAACCTAAGCGCGATCACTTCGCTGGCTTTTTTGCTGGTGATTGCCTCTACAGTGGCGCTGGGCTTTGTTCTTAATGCCATCATCCCGGGCCTGGGATTACCAATTGGTATGGCTATGGGCGCGGTTATGAGCCCCACGGATGCGGTAGCCACCACTATTGTTAAAAACCAGGGTGTGCAGCGGCGTATTGTCACAATTTTGGAGGGTGAAGGTCTAATTAACGACGCCTCCGCCCTGGTGCTGCTGCGTAGTGCGCTGGGGGCAATGGCTGGCTCGGTTAGCTTGCTGACCGTAACCCAATCGCTGGTGTGGTCGGTTGTGGGCGCACTGGTGGTGGGCATGATCGTGGGGCATTTGACGCTCTGGCTGCGCTCACACATTGGGGACGCCCGGGCAGCCACGATTTTGAGTTTCATTGTGCCTTTTGCGGCTTCTATCCCCGCCGAAGAAGTGCATTCTTCAGGCCTGGTGGCGGCAGTAGTGGCTGGACTGGTTACCTCCTACCACCACGACAATAAACTCAGCCCTGCCCAACGCATGATCTCAAATAACTCGTGGCAAACCTTTGGGTTGATTTTTGAGTCTTTAGTGTTCTTGCTGATGGGCTTGCAGCTGAACAATATTTTGAGCTCATTTAAAGATTCCGGCTATGCAGTTTCACTGGCTTTTAAAGCCGCAATTATCTCTCTGCTAGTGGTTACTTTAATGCGCGTAATAGTGGTTTTTGCTACCACCTATTACACGCGTTTACGTGCCCGAAATCTGATTTCTAAGCGCGCCCAGTTTGACTCTTGGGAACTGATTCTTGATGAGGTCGACGACGGGCAACTGCCTGCGGGCTTACCTTACGGCCCGCAGCTACCAAACTTGGTACGCCGTCGCACCCCCACTCCTCAGCAGCGTTTAGAGCGGATTCGGGTGCGTTTGGACCGACGCCGCGCGGATATGCAGTATTACGAAGAAGCTCACCTGGGCTACCGTGAGGGCCTGACTATGGTGTGGGCTGGTATGCGCGGGGCCGTTACTTTGGCGGCGGCGCAAACTTTCCCCCTGTCGACGCCGAACCGTAATTTATTAATGTTTACCGCCTTTTTAGTGGCGGCTATTTCGCTGATTATTCAAGGCGGCACCCTGGCTGCTTTTATTCGCTGGATTAAACCTGACACCGCTGGCGGCTACGCCCCAGATGAACTTGACGCTGTCTACCAGCTTATTGAGGTGGCTAAGGAAAGCGTGGATGTGCCAGAGGAACTAACGCAGATTATTGGCCCCTGCGACTCCCACACGGTTGCCGCCAAGCTGCGTAAATGGAATGCGCACCACATTGAGGACCCGTTAGTGGCCTTGGAAGTGCGTATTTTGATGTGCAAATACCAGCTTGAAGTGCACCGTGCTGAACGCGAGGCTTTAGTTGCGCAAAACCGCAAGGGCACAATTACTTCTGACGTTTATCGCCTTACTTTGAAGCTAATTGATGGCTCTGAAATGCGCG
>CAJZDJ010000038.1 GCA_915063485.1 uncultured Actinomyces sp. | reverse complement strand
CCAGTAGCGGCGCTAGGCGCAACCGCAGGCATCGAGCCGGTAACCACGGGAGCCGCACCAGCCACCGGCCCCAGCACCGGGCGGAAACGCAGGTTACGCAGGTAACGCGGGGCAAACTCGGCAGCCAGAGAAACCAGCGCCGTGTAGATCACCAGGTTAAGAACAGTTACCGGAGACAGGCCAACATTACCTTTACCGCCATAACCCAACATATCCATGTTCAGCGAGAAACGGGCGTAAGCGTAAATGCTGTAACCCCACAGCACCAGCGCGGTTGGCGCAGCGTAAGCGATGTACAGCCAACGAACCGGCCCATAGTTGTTGGGGCGACGCAACACGGCGACAGCCAAGGTGGCCAGGATAAACATAACTACCAAGGCCACCAGCATCAGGCTGATAGCGCCGCCATCGAACGCGGATATGTCACCCAGTTCGTGCGAAGAACCACCCCACTTACCTGAACCATTCACGCCGCTATCAATGTAGCCAAGTGCAGCCAGACCTGCGCCAACAACCCCCAGGTTTAAGGGCATGGCCAGGGCAAGCACCGGCCCAGCATCCTCAAGCACCGGCTCAGCATACCCAAGCATTAGCACAACGGCCCCAAACAGGAAGCAAACCGCAATACTTACAACAAAAATAACTACTGCATCAAAGATACCCTGATACACAATGGAGCTACGGCCAGTTACCAACAGGTGCTTATAGGTCGCAAAACGCCCTACCACTAGTGCCAGGAACACCAGCACCAAGGTGTTGAAGAAAACCGCAAAGGGATCAGCCGCAATGTGTGCACCTTCATAATCCACAGCAGCAATCAGGAACACAACCATGGACACCACGGCCACCCCGAATGCCTCAATTCCGGCACGGGCAGCTACTGCCGCGATATCTACCGGGATAATTTCACCGGCGCGGCGGAACTTAGCCAGCAGGGCAATCGCAATAAAAATCACCAGGTGACCGATGGAGGGCAGGATGCGCAGAGCCGCTCCCCCAGCGCGCATGCTGGAGTAGCTGGCAGTCAGATCTGCCTTGCCGCCCAGAGCCATACCGGCAAGCGGACCCAGCAGGCTGGGCGCGTCGTCGCGGCTCATAAAACCACCGGCTAGGTCTGTGAGCACAGAGTTAGCGATTGCACCAACAATAAAGGCAACGACCAGCGTAATCACTAGGCCTACTACCCAGGTAATAACTCCGGGCAGGCGGAAGCACTGGGTGATGTAGGCGTTACGCGCAGCAGTGCGCGGGTTTACCGGCCGGGGGGCGCCCTGCGGAGCCATACCTGGTTGCGCAGCCATCGCACCCGGAGCCATTGCGGGCACGCCAGGCGCAGAGGCAACCGCCGGGGCTGACATACCAACTGGCACGCCGGGAGCCGGCGGGGCCCCAACTGGAGCCGCAGGTACCGGCGGGGCTGGGGCAAACTGGCCCGGAACAGGCGGTACAGCGCCACCCTGACCACCCGCAGCTGCAGGGGCCGGCGGGGCATCCGGGGCCGGCGCGGCCGACGCCGCAGCTTCTGCCGACGCGGTTGCACCCTCAGCTGGAGTTGACTCAGCCTTAGAGGCACTAGTATCTGTTGAAGGCGCCGAGGCTGCAGACACTGATCCATCTGCAGCTGACGATGCAGGAGATGGCTCAGGGACAGCCTGGGGATTTGGTTCGGACTCGCTCATGAGACCTCCTAAACGATCATGTAACTGTACATGTGTGTTACATAATAGTCTCTGCGAGCTGAATTTTTAGCTAAATTCGCACACGAAAAGTAGAGGTGCTTAACAAACCCAGCGATTACGCTAAGCACCGCTACTTTTTCGGGTTTGAATGCAACCAGATACATTCAAACTCTTATACCTGGGGGATCAGTCCAGGTACCTTCTAAGCGCTTAGCCTCCCTCAAGGCCTTGCCACTTAGACCAGGTCCGTGCCTACTTCTCGGGGCAGCCCGGCGGTTCAAGCCACCCCGATAGTGCAGGTAATCTCAGCCGGCCCCTTCGAGCCAGCGCTACTCATCAGGCCGCTAATGCGCCAGGCGCTAACGCAACCCAGCCAGCCCGTTTAGGCCAGCTGATAGTAAGCCACTACTTGATCAATAATGCCCTGTGCTTGCTCGTAAGTGGCAGATTCCGCAAAGACGCGCAGTAAAGGCTCAGTGCCAGAGAAACGAATTACCACCCAAGAGTCATCGGCGAAATAAACCTTGCACCCATCCAGATAGGAAACATGGTCTACAGCCTGCGTAAACTCGGGCAGATCATGGCGCTCATAGATCTGCTCTAGCAGCTGGGCTTTACGCTCCATAGTGAAGCCATAATCGGTTTCAATCATTTCCAGCTGACCATATTTAGCCACAATATCGGCGTAGATTTCGCTTAAATGCTTACCTTTCTTAGCCACCATTTCGACTAGTAATGTGCCCGCATATACGCCATCTTTACCGGCAATATGTCCCTTAACAGTTAAACCACCAGAGGATTCACCACCAATAATGGCGTCATGTTCAGCCATCTTGGAGCTAACCCACTTAAAGCCTACGGGCACCTCATAGCACTGCTCGCCGTGAGCGCGCGCCACCCTATCTAGCAGGTGGGTGGTAGCCAGGTTGCGCACTACCGGGCCATGCCAGCCCTTTTCTTCCAGTAGGTACTCATAGAGCAGCACCAGGATTTCGTTGGGGTGCAAGAACTTACCGGTGTTGTCGATAACCCCCAGGCGGTCGGCGTCGCCGTCTGTAGCAATACCCATAGCCGCGCCACGCTCAAGCACCTCATTAGCTAGGGCGTGCAAGGTCTTTGACGACGGCGAGGGCAGGCGCCCGCCAAAAAGGGTGTCGCGGCGCTCGTGAATGGTCTCCACATCGCAGCGTGCGGTCATCAAAATTGTTTGCAGGCAGGTGCGCGAAACCCCGAACATCGGGTCTAGCACGATCTTGAGGTGGGCGTGGCGAATAGCCTCCACATCCACCGAGTCAAGGATTGAGTCGATGTACCAGTTCATTGAGGTTTGGGTGCTGATCAACCCAGCGGCTTGAGCCTCGCTAAGCTCAATGAGTTTGATGTCGTCTGCTCCCAAGGCGTTGGCGGCGTCTTGTAGGGGCGTGGTGATCTCTACTTCTGCGTCCCGCCCACCGGCAGTGAAGACTTTAATACCGTTGTAAATTGCAGGATTGTGAGAGGCGGTAATGGCCATGCCGTAGGCGCAGCCTAGGTCTTTTACCGTCCACATAATCATAGGAGTGGGGGCTGGACGGTCAATCAGGTGCACGTGAATACCGTTTGCGGCCAGTACTTGGGCGCTCCACCAGGCAAATTCTGGCGACAAGAAACGCTGGTCATAACCGATTACTACAGGCTTGTCAGCTACTCCTTGGGAAATGATGCGCGCCGCTAAGGCTTGGGCTACGCGCTGCACATTTAGCTGGGTGAAGCCTTCAGAAATAATTGCGCGCCAGCCACCGGTACCAAAATGAATCTGTGGCTCTTGTGCGGTGTAGGTTTTTAGCTCCTCGGTCATCATTGACACTTCCTCGGTTGGTCCGATTGCCTTAGCTCAATTCTAACCGATCAGTTCTGCTCATAAAAGCACATAAACAATCAACTTTGCGCATTCTAGTTAAGTTCTCGGCCACACGCCCGCTTTTTAACGACGACGGCGCCGCTCCCCCGCATGCCCGGCACCACAGGCCCTTCCCGCACGCACCCGGGCACCACAGGCAGCTCCCCCGGGCACCCCGATACCCGCAGCCTGGGCAAATAGCGGCAGCCGCCGGGCACCGCAGACTACCAGCCAAAAACTCCCCTAAACAAAACTTGGGGCCGACACCAGCGGTGTCGGCCCCAAATCTAAGCGTTAAGCTCAGGCTTCGGTGGTCTCCTCGGCCTTGTCCTCAGCCACAGCGGCCTTAGCAGCCTTGGTGGCGGTGGCGACGGCGTCGTCCACAATGGACTTAGAAGCAACCGGCTCTAGCACCAGGGAGATCTGGGCCATGGGGGCGTTGTCACCCTTACGGTTAGGCAGCTTCACGATGCGGGTGTAACCACCGTTGCGACCCTCGAACTGAGGAGCCAGGTTGTCGAACAGGTTCTTGAGAACCTGGGCGTCAGTGATCTTGCGGGCCACGGTACGGCGAGCGTGTAGGTCGCCGCGCTTGGCCTTGGTGATCAGCTTTTCTGCGTAGGGGCGTAGCACCTTGGCGCGAGTCTCAGTGGTAACAATCGACTCGTAAGCGAACAGCTGGGTAGCCAGGTTCGCCAGCATGTGGCGCTGGTGCTGCGCCGAACCGCCGAGGCGGGGACCCTTAGTGGGGCGAGGCATAGTATTGTCTCCTAAAATTTACGAGCGTAAAGGCTCAGGCCTGCTCGTCGCTGAAAGTTGGGGTAGCGTCGTAGTTGTCGTCCGAAACCAGGTCCACCGGGGAACCCTTCAGGGACAGACCCAGCTCAGCTAGCTTGTCCTTGATTTCGAGGATCGACTTGGCGCCGAAGTTACGGATGTCGAGTAGGTCAGCCTCGGAACGGGCAACCAGTTCGCCTACCGTCTGAATGCCTTCACGCTTGAGGGCATTGGAGGAACGAGCCTGCAGTTCTAGGTCATCAATCGCCATAGCCAGGTCCTGCTGCTGACTTTCGTCAGCCGGTGAGGGGCCTACCTCGATACCTTCAGCCTCAACGTTTAGCTCGCGGGCAAGACCGAATAGTTCAACCAGGGTCTTACCGGCGCTAGCCAGAGCGTCACGCGGGGTCATGGAAACCTTGGTCTCCACGTCCACGATCAGACGGTCGAAGTCAGTACGCGAAGACACACGAGTTGCCTCCACAGCGTAGGAAACCTTCTTCACCGGCGAGTAAATCGAGTCCACCGGGATGCGGGTGATTTCAGCCTGAGGGTCCTTGTTCTGGTTAGCGGTGACATAGCCGCGACCGCGCTCAACGGTCAGTTCAATCTCCAGCTTGCCCTTCTCGTTCAAAGTGGCAATTACCAGCTCGGGGTTGTGCACCTCGACGCCGGCAGGCGGGGTAATGTCACCGGCGGTAACCACACCGGGGCCAGACTTACGCAGGTACATCACGACCGGCTCGTCGTTTTCAGACGAAAGCACGATCTCCTTGATGTTGAGGATAATCTGGGAGACATCCTCTTTAACACCAGGAACAGTGCGGAACTCGTGCGGCACTCCCTCGATACGGATCGAGGTCACGGCAGCCCCCGGAATGGAGGACAGCAGGGTGCGGCGCAGCGAGTTACCCAGGGTGTAACCAAAACCGGGCTCTAGGGGCTCCAGGATGAACCGGGAACGGCGGTTCTCCTCGACTACCTCTTCACTCAGCACAGGACGGTGCGAAATCTGCACTTAGATTTCCTTTCAGTTTCGACGCCCGCTATATGACGTCGCTACCAATTGATTGATGACTACATTAAGCGGCAGTCTCGCTTGGAATGTAAGGAAACGACAGCGCCTTTAAGACGCCGTCGTCACTTAAAAATCAAACGCGGCGGCGCTTGGGGGGACGGCAGCCGTTGAAAGCCTGGGGGGTGACGTCCGTAATGGAGCCAACCTCAAGACCGGCAGCGGTCAGCGAACGAATGGCGGTTTCACGGCCGGAACCCGGACCCTTAACGAACACGTCAACCTTCTTCAGGCCGTGCTCCTGGGCGCGACGGGCAGCAGCCTCGGCGGCTAGCTGAGCGGCGTAGGGGGTGGACTTACGAGAGCCCTTGAAACCAACCTGGCCAGAGGAGGCCCAGGCAATAACTGCACCGGTGGTGTCAGTTAGGGAAACAATGGTGTTGTTGAAGGTCGACTTAATGTAAGCGTGACCGTGGGTAATGTTCTTCCGGTCCTTGCGACGCGGCTTACGCACAGCAGTGCGGCTCTTGGGAGGCATAATTCCTTCTTCGCGTGAGGTTTAACTGGGGGCTGATTACTTCTTCTTACCAGCAACGGTGCGCTTGGGGCCCTTGCGGGTGCGCGCGTTGGTCTTGGTGCGCTGGCCGTGCACGGGCAGGTGACGGCGGTGACGCAGACCCTGGTAGCAGCCGATCTCGACCTTGCGGCGAATGTCAGCCTGGATCTCACGACGCAGGTCACCCTCAACCTGGTAGTTGGCGTCGATGTGAGAGCGCAGCTTGACGAGGTCTTCCTCAGTTAGGTCCTTGACGCGGGTGTCGGGGTTGACACCGGTGGCCTTGAGAGTCTCATCGGCGCGGGTACGGCCGATCCCAAAAATGTAGGTAAGTGCAACCTCTACGCGCTTCTCGCGCGGGAGGTCAACACCGGAAATGCGTGCCACTTTTGTGGTTCTCCTGTGTTTTCCCGGAGGTCGTCACCTATTCCTCCACCCCTTTGCGGGTGCCCCGGCCTCCGAGAACCGGGGGTGCGCTATTACGCGTGGGATAGGTGCTGTACGGACCGCTTAGCGGTCTGAGCGTAGGTTCAGCCCTGACGCTGCTTGTGTCGAGGGTTCTCGCAGATAACCATGACACGGCCGTGGCGACGAATCACCTTGCAGTTGTCACAGATCTTCTTGACGCTCGGCTTGACCTTCATGATCTTCCTCCGCCGCTCCTAAAACTAGGAGCGGGTTGTCACTTGTACCGGTAGACGATGCGTCCGCGGGTAAGGTCATAGGGGCTCAGCTCTACAACCACGCGGTCTTCGGGGAGGATACGGATGTAGTGCTGGCGCATCTTGCCCGAGATGTGAGCAAGCACGACGTGACCGTTATCCAATTCCACCCGGAACATCGCATTTGGAAGGGCCTCGACGACCGAACCCTCGACCTCGATGACTCCATCCTTCTTAGCCATGTTCCTCCGTCGGCTAGATGTTACGCAGCGCCGCGATTTGACGACGCCGGGACCACCCTTACTGTTGGTAGCGCCCCGAAAAGGGCATAAATAGGTGAATCCAGAGGGTTAGTTTACCGTTCAAAAGTGATACAAAGCTAGCCTTGCGCCAGCGAAAAACTGGTGGTAGTGCTCACGCAGACAGCGGGGTGGGAGTAAAGCCGAAAGGCTCCAGCCCAGATACTCCCCCATCACGTGCGGTCAGCACCCACACTCCCTTAGGGGTAAGCGCCACAGTGTGCTCCCAGTGAGCTGCGCGTGAGCCGTCACGGGTGACCACAGTCCACTCATCATCCAGGGTCTCGTTGCTGGCACGCCCGGCTGTGATCATGGGTTCAATCGCCAACACCATGCCCGGCTGTAGTTTGACGCCTTTAGAGCTGACCGAGTAGTTCAGTACGTCGGGGGCCATGTGCATCTTGGTGCCGATCCCGTGGCCCACATACTCCTCCACGATCCCCAGCTCGTGACCGGTTTCTTGGGCGGCGTCGAAAACTACCGACTCAACGGCGTCACCGATCAGGTTGATGCGTGCATCCTTCCAGCCGCTCGCTCCCGCCTCAGCCAGGGCGGCAATGGCGGCCCACAGCGCCCGCTCGGTGGTGCGGTCCAGGTACTTGTCCGTTTCGCTAGCGTAGTTGCCGACGACGGCGGTAAAGGCCGCGTCCCCATGCCACTGCACGCCGTCGGCCTCCACATAGGCACCACAGTCGCAGCTAAGCAGGTCACCGTCTTGCAGCACCCGCTGACCAGGAATGCCATGCACAATCTCCTCGTTCACCGAGGTGCACACCGTGGCCGGGTAGCCGTAGTAGCCCAGGAAGTTGGACTTAGCTTTGCCCTTTTCGATGGCGCGGGCACTGACCTCATCTAGCTGCGCGGTGGTCACCCCAGGGGCGATAGCGGCTTTAAGGGCGTCGTGAATGTCAGCCACAACCAGGCCAGCTTGACGCATATGACGAATCTGGGCGGGAGTTTTAATTTGAATCTTGTCGCGGCCAAACATGCGCGCGCCTCTTTTCTACTCTAGACAGCAGCGGCTGGGCCATATGAGCACAAAAAACCGCCGCAGCCAGCCTAGTAGCTAGCTGCGGCGGTTTAAAGTCAGCTTCAGATCTGGCGGCCTAGCTTTTGTGACAGAGCCGCGTAGATACGCTCAGTGACCTCGTCAATGTCGCCAATACCGTCAACCTGCACTAGCAGGCCCATGTCGCGGTAGACGTCAACCAGGGGCTGGGTCTGGGCGGTGTAGACCTCCAGGCGGTGACGAATCACCGGCTCGGTGTCGTCGGCGCGGTTCTGCTCGGTGGCGCGCTTAAGCAGACGCTTGACAATCTCTTCAGTGTCGGCGGTGATCTCCACGGCCACATCCAGGCTCAGGCCATCGGCGCTGAGCATACGCTCAAGCTCCTCAACCTGGTCCAGAGTGCGCGGGTAACCGTCCAGCAAGAAGCCCTCGACGGCGTCGTCCCAGTGCAGGCGGTCGTGCACCAGGCCGTTGGTGACCTCATTGGGGACGTACTCGCCCTTGTCAATGTAGCTCTTGGCAGCCTTACCCAGCTCAGTGCCTTCAGCAATATTCTTGCGGAAGATGTCACCGGTGGAAATAGCCGGGATGTTTAGGCGCTCGCTAATACGGGCGGCCTGGGTGCCCTTGCCGGCCCCGGGAGGACCAAGCAGAACCATGCGTACACTCATGACAAGAATCCCTCGTAGTGTCGTTGTTGGAGTTGAGAGTTAATTTCCTTAACCGTCTGCAGACCCACACCCACCATAATCAAAATGGTGGTACCACCGAAGGGCAGAGTGGATCCCAATCCCATTGCAGCCACTGCAATGGTGGGCAGCAGTGCCAGCACAACCAGGTAGATAGAACCGGCTGTGGTGATCCGGTTGACGACGTAGCTCAGGTAGCGCTCAGTCGGTTCACCGGCACGGATGCCAGGAATAAAACCGTTGTATTTCTTCATATTGTCGGCCACTTCCTTAGTGTCGAAAGTGATCGCGGTGTAGAAGAAGGTGAAGAACAAGATCAAAACGGCATATACCGAAATGTAGAAGGTGTCGGTGGGGCCCAGGTTACGGCCAATCCACTGCACCCAACCGGCACGCTGGTTACCGAACTGGCTCACCAACTGCGGCAGGGCCAGAATCGAGGAAGCGAAAATTACCGGAATAACACCCGACATGTTGATCTTGATCGGAATGTAGGTGGAAGAGCCACCCATGAGGCGACTACCCACCATACGTTTGGCGTACTGCACCGGAATACGCCTAGTAGCCTGCTCCACGAAGACCACGGCCAGCGTAGCTGCCAGCACCAGCGCCAGCACCACCGCAAACTTACCGAAGCCGCCGTTACCACCAATGATAGACCACATATTCTGCGGGAAACGGGCCACAATCGAGGTGAAGATCAGCAAGCTCATACCGTTACCCATACCGTGCTCGGTGATCAACTCACCCAACCACATGATCAGGCCGGTACCAGCGGTCATGGTGACCACCATCATGGTCATGGTCAAAATGGAGTGGTCCGGAACCACGGGCACGGTACAGCCACGGAAAAGCTGGCCGTTAGCCGCCGTCGCCACAATCGTGGAAGACTGCAGCAGACCCAAACCAATAGTTAGATAACGGGTGTACTGCGTCAGCTTAGCTTGACCAGATTGGCCTTCCTTATGCAGCGTCTCAAAGCGAGGAATAACCACTCGCAGCAGCTGGATAATAATCGAAGCCGTAATATACGGCATGATTCCCAGCGCGAAGATACTCAGCTGCAAAAGTGCACCGCCGGAGAAAATGTTGATTAGCGAAACCAACCCGGCGTCCTGAGACTGGCCAATACACTGACGCACATTCCGCATCGAAACACCCGGTGAAGGAATCACCGAACCTAGACGGAATAGCGCCATGATAAACAGGCTAAAAAGCAGTTTACGGCGTAGGTCTGGCGTAGTGAACGCCTGTTTGAATGCTGCGAGCACTCGTACATCTCCTGGTGAATGGGGGCAGCGTCGCCACAGTAATGCAGCGCCGCAGGTTTAGCTTACCTGCACCAGCAGGCCAAAAGCCAAAATCATAAACCCGCTTAGCATAGTGATCTTATACCGTGGGACATTTAAAACGGCCCACACAATGTCAAAACACCAAGTGCCAAAGCCTTAACGGCCATTTCAAAGCACTTAGCGCCACCAATTAAAGCACTGCCCCGCTGGGACTTACATCCCAGCGGGGCAGGATTTGGCGCTTAAAACTTGAGTCAGCGGGCGGTGATAGAACCGCCGGCAGCCTCAACCTTAGCCTGGGCGGAGCCAGACCAAGCGTCAGCCACGATGTTCAGCTTGACGTTAACGTCGCCCTCGCCAAGAACCTTGACGAGACGACCAGCGCGCACGGCACCGGCAGCAACCAGAGCCTCTACGTTTACCTCGCCACCCTGGGGGAACAGCTCGGCAATGCGGCCTACGTTAACGGGCTGGTACTCCACGCGGTTGCGGTTCTTGAAGCCACGCAGCTTGGGTAGACGCATGTGCATCGGCATCTGGCCACCCTCGAAACCGGCCTTAACCTGGTAACGAGCCTTGGTGCCCTTAGTACCGCGCCCAGAGGTCTTACCCTTGGAGCCTTCACCGCGACCCACGCGGGTCTTGGCCTTCTTGGAACCGGCAGCCGGACGCAGGTGGTGAACCTTAACTACGGTCACCTTCTGCTCCTGCTCGGTGTTCTTGCTATCTGCCATGGTCAGTTGACCTCCTCGACGGTGACCAGGTGGGCCACCGTAGCGATCATGCCACGGACGGTGGGGGAATCCTCGCGCACAGTGGTCTGGCGGATCTTGCGCAGACCTAGCGACTTGAGGGTCTCACGCTGACGGTGAGTGCCACCAATACCGGACTTAACCTGGGTAATCTTGAGCTTCGCCATCACTCATTCACTCCCTCAGCGGCCTTCTCGGCTTCCTTCTTCTCAGCCTCAGCACGCTTCTCAGCCTCACCCTCGGCGCGGGCGCGCAGCATGGACTGCGGAGCCACGTCTTCCAGGGGTAGGCCACGGCGAGCCGCCACGGCCTCAGGCTGCTCTAGCTGTTTGAGTGCATCAACAGTGGCGTGCACGATGTTGATGGAGTTCGAAGAACCCAGAGACTTGGACAGAATGTCGTGAATACCGGCGCAGTCTAGAACGGCGCGCACCGGACCACCGGCGATAACACCGGTACCGGGGGAAGCCGGACGCAGGAGTACGACGCCGGCGGCGTCCTCACCCTGGACTACGTGCGGAATGGTGCGGCGGATCATGGGGACGTGGAAGAAGTTCTTCTTCGCAATCTCCACACCCTTGGCAATGGCGGCGGGAACTTCCTTAGCCTTGCCGTAGCCGACACCCACAGTGCCCTCACCGTCACCAACCACTACCAGAGCAGTGAAGGTAAAGCGACGGCCGCCCTTGACGACCTTGGACACACGGTTAATGGTGACGACGCGCTCGATGTACTTGTCGTCGTTGCCGCGGTTACGGTCGCGGCGGTCATTGTTACGGTCGCGGCGGCCGCGGCCCTCACCCTGACGTTCCTTTTCATCACGCTGGGCCGAGCCGTCGGACGACGCGGACCTGCCTCGCTGCGGTGCAGCCATCAGATATTCCTCTGCTTTCCAGTCGTCTTAGTGCTCATAGGGACAGCCCGGCTTCGCGGGCGCCCTCGGCTACAGCCGCAACGCGGCCGTGGTACTTGTTACCACCACGGTCAAAGACAACCTGTTCGATGCCCTTGGCCTTGGCGCGCTCGGCTACCAGCAAACCGACCTGGTGGGCGGCACCAATCTTGGCGCCTTCCACTTCCTGACCTGCTAGCTCCATGGTGGAAGCAGCGGCTAGGGTGTGGCCAGCAACGTCGTCGATAACCTGGGCAACCACGTGACGGTTGGAACGGAATACCGCCAGGCGGGGACGCTCCGGAGTACCGAATACGTGCTTGCGCACACGCTGGTGGCGGATCTTGCGGGCAATAGCCTTGCCCTTGCCCCTCTTGAGAGCGTAACCCATGGTCACTTACCAGCCTTTCCGACCTTGCGGCGCACGTTCTCGCCGGCGTAACGAACGCCCTTACCCTTGTAGGGCTCCGGCGGACGAATCTTGCGGATGTTGGCGGCGACCTCGCCCACCTGCTCCTTGCTAATGCCGGAGACGATGATCTTGGTCGGGCCGTCGATAGCGAGGGAGATACCCTCAGGAGCCTCGACAGTCACCGGGTGAGAGAAGCCCAGGGCCAGCTCTAGGTTGGAGCCCTTGGCCTGTACACGGTAACCGGTACCGACGATCTCAAGGCGCTTCTCGTAACCCTGGGTAACACCCACAACCATGTTGTGGATCAGGGTACGGCTCAGGCCGTGCAGAGAGCGAGAGGTACGCTCGTCGTCGGGGCGGGTGACGACAATGGAGCCGTCTTCAGCGCGGGCGATAGAGATCGGCTCGCTGATGGTACGTGAAAGGGTACCCTTGGGGCCCTTCACAGTGATGTCCTGACCGTTAATGGTCACGTCCACACCTGCCGGAACAGGAACGGGGAGTCGTCCAATACGAGACATTAGTTATCCTCCGTTCTCACCAGATGTAGGCGAGGACTTCCCCGCCGACACCCTTGTTCTCGGCCTGCTTGTCGGTTAGGAGACCAGAGGAGGTGGACAAAATAGCCACCCCGAGGCCACCTAGAACCTTGGGCAGGTTGGTGGACTTGGCGTACACACGCAGACCAGGCTTGGAAATGCGGCGTACACCCTGAATGGCGCGCTGACGGTTAGCCCCGTACTTCAGGGACAGGGTCAGCGTCTTGCCTACCTCGGCGTCAACGACGGCGTAGTCGGCAATGTAGCCCTCGGACTTTAGGATGGAGGCGATGTTGACCTTGAGCTTGCTCGAGGGCATCGACACCGAGTCGTGGTGGGCCTGGTTGGCGTTACGCAGACGGGTTAGCATGTCTGCGATCGGGTCTGTCATAGTCATTAGTGGGCCTGTCGCCCTTCCTCGTCGTGGTTTCCTCGCGGACCTACGACGTAGAGATTTACCAGCTGCTCTTGGTTACGCCCGGGAGCTCGCCCTTGTGGGCCATCTCGCGCAGGCAGATACGGCACAGGCCGAACTTACGGTAGACCGAGTGGGGACGGCCACAACGCTGGCAGCGAGTGTAGGCACGTACAGCAAACTTCGGCTTACGGTTCGCCTTCTGGATCAGAGCGGTCTTTGCCATGTCACTTCTCCTTGAAGGGGAAGCCGAGCTTCTTCAGCAGAGCGCGGCCTTCCTCGTCGGTCTTGGCCGTGGTAACCACGGTGATGTCCATGCCGCGTACGCGGTCGATCTTGTCCTGCTCAATCTCGTGGAACACGGACTGCTCGGTCAGACCGAAGGTGTAGTTACCGTTACCGTCGAACTGCTTGGGGCTGAGCCCACGGAAGTCGCGGATACGGGGCAGCGAGATGGAAATTAGGCGGTCCAGGAATTCCCACATGCGGTCACCGCGCAGGGTGACGTGGGCACCAATGGGCTGACCCTCACGCAGCTTGAACTGCGCGATGGACTTGCGTGCCTTGGTGATCTGAGCCTTCTGGCCAGTGATGGCAGCTAGGTCGCGGGCAGCGCCCTCGATCTGCTTAGAGTCGTGAGCGGCCTCGCCCACACCCATGTTGACCACTACCTTGGTGATGCCACCCACCTGCATAACGTTGGCGTGCTTGAATTCAGCCAACAGAGCGGGGCGCACCTCCTCAGCGTACTTAGTCTTTAGACGGGGAGTGATCTTCTCAGTCATGCTCACACGTCCTTCCCGGACTTCTTGGCGTAACGCACGCGGATGGTGCGCTTACGGCCGTTGGGGCGCTCGCCCTCCTCAAGACGGAAGCCAACGCGGGTGCGCTGCTTGGTCTCGGGGTCAACGAGCATAACGTTAGAGGCGTGGATCGAGGCCTCAACGGTCTCAATGCCGCCAGTGCGGGAACCGTTGGCGCTCTGGCCAACCTTGGTGTGCTTGGTTACGCGACCGACACCCTCCACGATAACGCGGTTAGTTTCGGGGATAACCTTCAGTACACGCCCGGTCTTACCCTTGTCTTTACCGGCGATAACGATGACCTGGTCGTTCTTCTTGATACGCGCCATGGATCAAATCACCTCCGGGGCCAGGGAAACGATGCGCATGAACTTCTTCTCGCGCAGCTCACGGCCGACGGGGCCAAAGATACGAGTACCGCGGGGCTCGCCATCGTTCTTGAGGATTACGGCAGCGTTCTCGTCGAAGCGGATGTAGGAACCGTCGGGACGGCGGCGCTCCTTGCGGGTGCGCACTACCACGGCCTTAACGACATCGCCCTTCTTGACGTTGCCGCCAGGAATGGCGTCCTTGACGGTGGCGACAATGGTGTCACCAATACCCGCATAGCGACGACCAGAGCCACCGAGAACACGGATGCAAAGGATTTCCTTGGCACCAGTGTTGTCAGCGACCTTTAGTCGTGACTCCTGCTGGATCATTTACAATTCTCCTGTCGTCGAGCTGGTTCTCGCGCAACACGCGAGCCTAGCCGAACGTTCAATGGTACTTTGCACTAGCCACCGTTGGCTGGGTTAGGCCAAGAGGGTGACTCTAGGGAGCCAGACACAGACACATATGTGGAGGTCTCTGGCTAAAGCTCTAGACGTACAACTTGGCTAGTTTATCGGTATTGCCCGACGGCGCAAAAGACGCTAAGGGGACATGTCGCCTATGCATTTGCTCACCACTACGTAAGGCACCCCTCCCCTTTAATGTAAAGCCCCAGGTGGCGCCAATAACGACGACGACGGAGCAGGTAGCGCTGCGGGGCAGGGCTGGCACAGCCGGGCGCGCCGGGAGCCGTCGGGCACCGGACACAGCCGGGCGCCGTCGGGCACGGGCGGACACCGGGAGCCATCGGGCACGGGCGGACACAGCCGGGCGCCGTCGTCGTCGATAAAGAAACCAGGCAAAACGCAAAGTGGCCAAAGCACCCAAAACAAAAGCACATAAAACGAGCGCATAAAAAAGGGTGCGGCCCCGGTAAACCGGAACCGCACCCTCAGATCAGGTGCGAGCGGGCCACAGCCCACCCGCCGACCATGGCAGCCTTACTTGGCCTTCTCCACGATCTCCACTAGACGCCAGCGCTTGGTGGCGGATAGCGGACGGGTCTCCATGATCGAAACCAGGTCGCCGACGCGTGCCGAGTTGGCCTCGTCGTGCACCTTTACCTTCTTGGAACGACGTAGCACCTTGCCATATAGGGAGTGCTTGTAGCGCTCCTCGACCAGGACTACAACGGTCTTGTCCATCTTGTCGGAGACTACGTAGCCGCGACGCACCTTACGGTGGTTGCGCTCGGTAGCCTCAGCGGCGGTCTGCTCGCTCACTTGGCCTCCTCAGAGCTGGGCGCGGTGCGGATACCGAGCTCACGCTCGCGCACAATGGTGTAAATGCGGGCGATATCGCGACGCACGGCCTTGAGACGGCCACGGTCCTCTAGCTGACCGGTGGCAGCGGCAAAACGCAGGTTGAAAAGCTCGGCCTTAGCCTTGGTGAGCTCCTCAGCCAGACGCTCGTTGTCCATACCGTCCAGGTCGGAGGGCGTAAGATCCTTGGAACCGATAGCCATCAGTTGTCACCACCCTCACGAGTAACGAAACGGGTCTTCATAGGGAGCTTGTGCTGGGCGCGGCTCATGGCCTCGCGAGCCAGCGACTCGGGAACACCAGCCAGCTCGAACATGATGCGTCCGGGCTTGACGTTGGCGATCCACCACTCCGGGGCACCCTTACCGGAACCCATACGGGTTTCGGCGGGCTTCTTGGTCAGCGGGCGGTCCGGGAAAATATTAATCCACACCTTACCGCCACGCTTGATGTGACGGGTCATGGCGATACGGGCCGCTTCAATCTGACGGTTGGTGATGTAGGCGGGCTCTAGAGCCTGAATGCCGTAGTCACCGAAGGCGAGCTGGTTGCCGCCCTTGCTTAGGCCCGTACGGTGCGGGCGGTGCTGCTTGCGGAACTTAGTCCGACGGGGAATGAGCACGGCTCAGGCCTCCGTTCCCTGCTCGGTGGCAGCGCCCTCGGCGACCGGCGCCTGCTCGGTCCGCTGCTCGCTGTTGTTACGCGGGCCACGGTCGTTGCGGCGTCCACGACGCTCGCCACGACGGCCACGAGGAGCGGCCTCGGCCTGCTGACGGGCAAAGTCACGCTCGGTGACGTCACCCTTGTAGATCCACACCTTCACACCCAGACGGCCGAAGGTGGTCTTGGCCTCGTAGAAGCCGTAGTCGATGTTCGCACGCAGGGTGTGCAGCGGCACGCGTCCCTCGCGGTAGAACTCGCTGCGGCTCATCTCGGCGCCGCCTAGACGGCCAGAGCACTGCACACGCACGCCCTTGGCGCCAGAGCGGATAGCGGACTGCATACCCTTACGCATGGCGCGACGGAACGAGACACGGCTGGCCAGCTGCTCGGCGATGCCCTGGGCAACCAGCTGAGCTTCGATCTCGGGGTTCTTGACCTCGAGGATGTTGAGCTGAACCTGCTTGCCGGTGAGCTTCTCTAGCTGGGCGCGTAGACGCTCAGCCTCGGCGCCGCGACGGCCGATCACAATACCCGGACGGGCGGTGTGTAGGTCGATGCGCACGCGGTCGCGGGTGCGCTCGATGTCAATACGGGCGATACCAGCGCGCTCCAGACCAGTGTTCAGTAGACGACGGATCTCAATGTCCTCGGCTACGAAGTCGCAGTAACGCTGACCGCTCTTCTTGGAGTCAGAGAACCAGCGCGAACGGTGGTCAGTGGTGACGCCCAGGCGGAACCCGGTCGGGTTGACCTTCTGCCCCATTAGCGGGCCCCTTCCTTCTTAGCGTCGTCCTTGGTGCCGACGACTACGGTGATGTGGCTGGTACGCTTCAGGATTCGCGAAGCGCGCCCCTGGGCGCGGGGACGGAATCGCTTGAGGGTCGGGCCCTCGTCAGCGTAAGCCTCAAGAATTAGCAGCTCTTCCTCGCGGAAGGTCTCGCCGGCGGCCTGCGCCTTAACGCGGGCGTTAGCGATAGCTGACTCGACGACCTTGCGCACCGGCACGGCAGCAGCCTGCGGGGCAAAGCGCAGCACGTTGATGGCCTCTAGCGCGTTCTTGCCGCGAACGACGTTGATGACTCGACGAGCCTTCATCGGCGTGCAGCGCACGTACTTGGCCTGCGCCTTAGCTTCCATGTTTTTTGCCTCTCTTCTTCAGGTCCGTCAGCGGCGCGACTTGCGGTCGTCCTTGACGTGCCCGCGGAAGGTGCGGGTCGGGGCGAATTCACCCAGCTTGTGACCAACCATGGACTCGGTGACGAACACCGGCACGTGCTTGCGACCGTCGTGGACGGCGAAGGTGTGCCCTAGGAAGTCAGGGGTGATCACGCTGCGGCGGGACCAGGTCTTGATGACGTTGTGGGTGCCCTTTTCGTTCTGAGCGTCTACCTTCTTCTGCAGGTGCTCGTCGACGAAGGGACCCTTCTTCAAACTACGCGGCATATCAGGCTCCTATCAGCGCTTCTTGCCGGTCCGACGACGACGCACGATGAGGCGGT
>CAJZDJ010000037.1 GCA_915063485.1 uncultured Actinomyces sp. | reverse complement strand
AACCCGCGACCCTCACCTTGGCAAGGTGATGCTCTACCAACTGAGCCACATCCGCATTAACTCCCCTTGTGGGGTGCAGGTAGAAACTTACCCGCCCCACACATGTTGACGCAAATCGAAATATAGTTACATGCATCACACCAAGGTTTGGGGAGTTACCCATACAATTGCCTCATGCTTAATGCCCCCACGCAAATTTGGCCTGGCAACCGCGCCCCACTAGGTGCAACCTTTGACGGTTCGGGCACGAATTTTGCCCTCTATTCTGCCGTTGCCACCAAGGTTGAGTTGTGCCTATTTGACCACGAAGGCAATGAGGATCGTATTGAATTAACCGAGGTAGATAACGACGTCTGGCACTGTTACCTACCGGGCATCGTCCCTGGTCATCAGTATGGTTACCGCGTCTACGGTCCCTACGATCCAGCCAATGGACATCGCTGCGATCCCAGCAAGCTGCTGCTAGATCCTTACGCCAAAGCCATTAGTGGCACGGTGAAAAACGACCCCAGCTTGTTCTCCTACGACTTTGCTGATCCTAGCCAGCGCAATGAGGAGGACTCAGCCGATTCCACTATGCGTTCAGTGGTGGTTAGCCCCTTCTTTGACTGGGGCCGTGACCGTCCCCCGGCTCATCCCTACCACGAAACCATTATTTATGAAGCTCACGTAAAGGGATTCACTAAGCTACACCCGGATATTCCCAAGGAACTACAGGGCACCTACCTGGGTCTGGCTCACCCGGCCGCCATTAAACACCTGACCGATCTGGGCGTAACCGCAATTGAGCTAATGCCGGTGCACCAGTTCGTTAATGACACCAGCTTGCAGGACAAGGGCCTAAGTAACTATTGGGGTTACAACACCATTGGTTTCTTCGCCCCTCACAATGGTTACGCCACCTATGGGCAAAACGGCCAGCAGGTCAACGAGTTCAAGACCATGGTCAAAAACCTGCACGAGGCCGGCATTGAGGTAATTTTGGATGTGGTTTACAACCACACCGCTGAAGGCAACCACATGGGGCCCACCCTTTCCTTCAGGGGTATCGATAACGCCTCCTACTACCGTCTTGTCGACGGCGATCAGGCCCACTACTTTGACACCACCGGTACGGGTAACTCCCTACTGATGCGTTCACACGCAGTTTTGCAGCTGATTATGGACTCGCTGCGCTACTGGGTTACCGAAATGCATGTGGACGGTTTCCGCTTTGACCTGGCTTCCACTTTGGCTCGCCAATTCCATGAGGTAGATAAGCTCTCTACCTTCTTTGAGATTATTGCCCAAGACCCGGTGCTTAGTGGCGTCAAGCTAATTGCTGAACCCTGGGATGTGGGCGACGGCGGTTACAACGTAGGTGAATTCCCCGCCCTGTGGAGCGAATGGAACGGTAAGTACCGTGACACCATGCGTGACTTCTGGCGCGGTGAGCCTTCTACCTTGGGTGAGTTTGCTGCCCGTATTTCTGGCTCAGCTGACCTATATCAGCACTCTGGACGTGCGCCGATGGCCTCGATCAACTTCATCACCGCCCACGACGGCTTTACCTTAAATGACTTGGTGTCCTACAACAACAAGCACAATGAGGCCAACGGTGAAGGTAATGCCGACGGCGAATCAAACAACCGCTCTTGGAACTGCGGTGAAGAAGGGCCAAGTGAAGATCCGGAAGTTTTGTCTCTGCGCAGCCGCCAGATTAAGAACTTCCTCACCACCATGTTCTTTAGCCAGGGTGTGCCCATGATCTGTCACGGTGACGAAATGGGACGCACCCAGGCAGGCAATAACAATGTTTACTGCCAAGACAATGAGCTTTCCTGGGTTAACTGGAATCTAAATGCCACCCAGCAAGATCTGCTGCACTTTACCCGCAAGGTAATCAAGCTACGCAAAGACCACCCGGTGTTGCGCCGTCGTCGCTTCTTCTATGGCGACGCCGCCCACGGAGGTGAGAGCAAGCTGCAAGAAATCGGCTGGCTACGTCCCTCAGGTGAGCATATGCGTGATGAGGACTGGACCGCCTGGTATGCGCGCTCACTGATGGTTTATGTAAACGGCCACGCTATCTCTGAGCCGAACCTACGCGGCGAAAAGATCGTGGATAACTCATTCCTGCTGCTGGTTAACGCCTCCGAGGAAGACATCGAGTTCACCATTCCCACCGAGCCTACTGGCAGTAGTAAAGCCTGGAAGGTGGTAATTGACACCCAACCCACTAAGGGCTTGCCACGAAAGCTCAAGCCTAAAGCCAAAGTTGAGGTTGAGTCGCACTCGCTGTGTCTGCTGATGAACTGAAGCCCTAGATATGGTGCTTTAAATGCGGCGTGGCTAGCGTATTTTGCGCTAGCCCGCCGTTACATTGGCAGGGTGAGTCTGCATATAGCTCCCCCACCTGCCGATCTGGAGACAGCCCCCAGCCGGGATGGCCAAGAACCGAACGAGTTTATTAAGGCGCTAGAATCCTTGCGTCTAGCGCAGGTGCCTCCTAGCGTGACTGTGGAGGAAGTTGAGGCGCCGCGCGGGGTGAGTCAATACTCTGCAGCCATAGACTCACGCACACTACTGATGGCTAATGGGGAGTCAGTAGGGACCGGATCCTTCGTAATCCTCTACGATCAGGAACAAATCTCCCTGTGGGGTTCACCTTTCCGCCTGGTAGCTGGGGTGCGTGCACAGATAGATGAAGAGGCCAGCACTGATCCTTACTTGGGTCAAATCACCTGGGCACGCTTGCCTGAAGAATTAGATCAGGCCGGCGCCGGCTACTCAAATGTGTCTGGAACTGTAACTCGCACACTTTCAGAGAGCTTTGGTGGCATAGAATTAACCCGTGCCAAGGCACACGTAGAGTTGCGCTGTTCCTGGTCCCCCACCAGTGAGGATCTGGCCCCGCATATGGTGGCTTGGCTGCACTTGGTGTCCCAAATGGCTGGGATACGTCCGTTTAAAGATGTGGAAGTGGTTGTATGAGCACTGGTGAACCCTCGCGGAAAATTACAGTTCCAGCAAACGGTTTACCAGATCTGACTGACACCCCCCAGAAACTTCGTTTAGCCGCTAAGCGTTTACGCGCCGGTACCGGTCCCGTGGCGGTAGATACTGAACGCGCTTCAGGTTACCGTTACGGTCAGGATGCTTATCTGGTGCAGTTACGTCGCGACGGCGTGGGCACCTTACTGATTGACCCAGTAGGTACAGGCCGCGATTTTAGCTGCATCAATGATGCTCTAACTGGAGTGGAGTGGATTTTACATGCGGCAGATCAGGATATGCCCTGCCTAGCCAAGCTTGGTATGCGCCCAGACGCACTTTTTGACACTGAGCTGGCTGCCCGTATTTTAGGACGCGAAAAGCGCGGGCTAGGACACCTGATTGAAGACACTTTAGGCTGGCATTTAGCCAAAGAGCACTCTGCTGCTGACTGGTCAGTGCGGCCGCTGCCTACTTCCTGGCTTAACTACGCTGCGCTAGATGTGGAGCTACTAATTGACCTACGTTCAGCTCTACTAACTGAGCTAGAACTAGCCGGGAAACTACAGTGGGCGCTAGCCGAATTTGAATTTGAACGCACCGCTCCCCCACGCCCTGAACGTGTAGATCCCTGGCGTCACATGCATGGGGCAGGTAAGGTAACCACCGCGCGCGGACGAGCAATTTTGCGTAACCTATGGCTTACCCGTGAAGAAATAGCTAAAGCGCAAGATCTACCACCAGTGAAGGTACTGCCGCATTATGCGATCGTAGCCGTGGCTAAACGTATGCCAAATTCACGTAAACAGCTACGGGCTATTCGAGAGATGTCCTCGCGCGATGCTCGCGCATATATGGAGCAATGGTGGAAGGCAGTTGATAGCGCTATGAAACTGCCTGAATCACAGCTACCTAAACCTATAGATTTAGCTCCTGCAGGTAAAGTACCAGAACTACGGGTATGGTCACGACGCTACCCGCTACATTTTGAAGTACTACAAGCAGTACGCGAAACTGTGCACAGCTACGCTGCACAGTTAACTTTAATCCAGGAAAACCTGCTTTACCCTGGTTTGCAACGAAAATTAGCCTGGTACTGGCACCCAGGCATGGATGTGGCCGAATACCTAGCTGATAACGGTGCTAGGGCATGGCAAATTCACCAGTTAGCCCCGGCTTTGCAGCTGCGCTTAGAAGGATTAGGCCTTACACAAGCGCAGCTGCAAGCTGACCGGGAATATAAGCGTGGAGCTGGCTCTAAAAAACGTTAAAACCGTAGCTTCTAAAAAGCTCGCGTACCTCGTCAGTGTGCTCAGGGCTAGGCGGCTTTACGTCGCGTAGCTTGTATTCCAAGCCCAAGGCATCCCACTTATCGGTGCCCATCTGGTGGAAAGGCAACACTTCAAAACGAGTGACGTTCTTCCAGGGCTTTACGATTTCGGCCACTGCCCGCATATTGTCTGGGTCATCGGTTAGACCGGGAACCAGCACAAAACGGATCCAAACCTCAATACCTTTAGCAGCTAGACGGTTACCAAACTCAATGGTGGGGGCTAGTTCACGTCCAGTTACCTGCTTGTAGGTTTGCGGATCGCCGCTTTTTACATCAAGCAACACCAGATCCACATCATCGAGCATCTCATCGTCTGCATGTGCACCCAGATAGCCGGAAGTATCCAGGCAGGTGTGAATACCCATCGCTTTGGCGCCCTTAACCAGGCGCTTAGCGAAGGCCGGCTGCATTAGTACTTCTCCCCCAGACAGGGTGATACCGCCCTTAGTAGCCTTAAACAGACCCCGGTAGCGGCGCATACGACGCAGCAGTTCATCAGCCTCGATCGGCTCACCATCCTTCATCAGGAAGGTGTCAGGGTTGTGACAGTACAGGCAACGCAGTGGGCAACCGGCCAGGAACACGGTCATGCGTGTGCCCGGACCATCCACTGCAGTTACCAGTTCCCAGGAGTGGATAGAACCTAGGGAACCGTCACGCATTTTCGCTAGACGTTGCGAACGCTCGATATCGGTGAGCTCTACCAGCCCACCGGTACCAGCGCCGCGCAGGCGGGCACCTGGCGCCAGGAAGTCCTGGTCACGCGGCCCCGCCTGCGTAGAAGTTGTTACTGAAGTCATTGCCTGTAACAGACAACTTTCCTCAGGCGCTCTGGTGGAAGGTACGAGCCAGAACGTCCAGCTGCTGCTCGCGGGTTAGCTTAACGAAGTTAACGGCGTAGCCAGAAACGCGAACGGTCAGGTTCGGGTACTTCTCGGGGTTCTCGATGGCGTCCTCAAGGGTGGAGCGGTCTAGCACGTTGATGTTGGCGTGGTACAGACCCTTGATGCCCTGCTGAGCCTCGCGGTTAGCCTTCATAGAAGCTAGGCGCTCTTCGTAAGTGGTGGCCATTTTCTTTCTCCTTTTAGAGATTGCCGGAATTTCCGGCGGCCCGCCGCCACCTGGGTTAAGCGGCGGGCGTTAGGTTTATGGATTTAAACTGTGCGGGTTAAAAACCCTGGGTTGCGTCTTCCACGCAGGACTCGTCGGCCAGGAAGCCGGCGTCGAGGATACCAACCAGGTTGGCTACCTGCTCTTCCTTGGTACGGCCCAGACCCTGCGGGGTGATGGTGTTGGTCAGTGAGATGCCGTCTAGAGCATCGTTGTAGTCCAACTTACCGACGCTGAGCATGGAGGCGACCATACCGTGGGTGTCCATACCGTTCTCCGGGTTAGCACCGGGAGAGAACGGGGTGCCCTTGCGGTGACCGGACGGGAAGGAACCGGTGGCCTTGCCGTAAACCACGTTGGAGGTAATGGTTAGTACGGACTGGGTCGGGATCGCGTCGCGGTAGAGCGGGATGGCGCGGATCTTGCTCATTACGGTGTGAACCACGGTGGCCGCAATGTCGTCGGCGCGGTCGTCGTCGTTACCGTAGATCGGGAAGTCGCCCTCAGTACGGTAGTCAACCACCAGGCCAGACTCGTCGCGGATGGGGTAAACCTTGGCGTACTTAATGGCGGACAGAGAGTCAGCCACGATGGATAGACCAGCGATACCGCAACCCATGGTGCGCACGATTTCCTTGTCGTGCAGAGCCATCTCAATGGCCTCATAAGCGTAACGGTCGTGGCAGTAGTGGATGATGTTGAGGGCCTCAACGTAGGTGCCCACAACCCAGTCCAACATCTGCTCGTACTTTTCCCAAATGTCGTCGAAGTCCAGCGGGCCGTCGCCCTCAACACCCTGGTGGTCAGGAACGATGAGCTTGCCGCTCATTTCGTCACGGCCACCGTTGATGGCGTAAAGCAGGGCCTTAGCAGCGTTAACGCGAGCTCCGAAGAACTGCATCTGCTTACCTACACGCATCGGGGATACGCAGCAGGCGATAGCAGCGTCGTCGCCCCAGTGCTCACGAATCTGGGGATCAGACTCGTACTGGATTGAAGAAGTCTCGATGGAGATGGCGGCGCAGAAGTCCTTGTAACCCTCGGGCAGGTTCTCATCCCAGAAGATGGTGATGTTCGGCTCGGGAGCCGGGCCCAGGTTACGCAGGGTCTGCAGCAGACGGAAGGAGGTCTTGGTGACCAGGGTACGCCCGTCGTCGCCGAAACCAGCGTCAGACCAGGTGGCCCAGTAGGGGTCGCCGGAGAAGATCTGGTCGTAAGCGATGGTGCGCAGGAAGCGAACAATACGCAGCTTCATGACCAGGTTGTCGATCAGCTCCTGGGCGCGAGACTCAGTGATCTTACCGGCCTTTAGGTCACGCTCGAAGTAGACATCTAGGAAGGCAGACAGACGACCAATGGACATGGCCGCGCCATCCTGGCTCTTAACGGAAGCCAGGTAAGCGAAGTAGGTCCACTGCACAGCCTCGTGGGCATCCTTGGCCGGACCGGAGATGTCATAGCCGTAGGAAGCGGCCATGTTCTTGAGCTTCTTAAGAGCCTTGATCTGCTCAGCGTGCTCCTCGCGGAAACGGGCCCAGTGCTCAGAGAAGGGCTGGCCGACGACGGAGTCCTTGTCCTTAAGCTTCTGCGCAATCAGGTAGTCAACACCGTACAGAGCCACGCGGCGGTAGTCACCGATAATGCGGCCACGGCCATAGGCGTCGGGCAGACCGGTGATGATGTGGCTGGAACGAGCCGCACGAATGTTGGGGGTGTAGATGTCGAAAACGGCATCGTTGTGGGTCTTGCGGTACTTGGTGAAGATCTCCTTCACAGCAGGGTCGTATTCCTTGCCTGCTTCGTGAATAGCGGTCTCAACCATACGCCAGCCGCCATTGGGCATCATTGCACGCTTGAGGGGGCTGTCAGTCTGTAGACCAACTACCACATCGTCCTCGTCGCTGATGTAACCGGGCTTAAAAGCATCGATATCAGTAGGGGTGTGAGTATCTACATCGAGGATGCGTACTTTGCGCTCCTCAGACAGGTAGTCCTTCTCCAGGGTCTCCCACAGGCTCGTGGTCTTCTCAGTGGGGCCAGCTAGGAACTCCTCACCGCCTAGGTAAGGGGTGTAGTTGCGCTGAATGAAGTCACGAACGTCGATCTCTTCATTCCAATTGCCAAGGTTAAAACCCTGCCAAGCTTCAGGCACCTGCGTGGCGTTTGCCACTGCCTCTGTAGTCATCCAAATCCTCCTGTTCGGTCGGCATTAGCCGCCCGACATTGGTGGTTCATCGTCCTGTGGGCGAGACAGCGACTCCTTCGCGCCGTCTCCTTAACTCTAAGTCTTTCTGCTTAACTTCTGTCTAAGTTAAGCCCTAAAACCGGCGTTAGGTCCCTCACAAGCAAACGTTAGTCCTATCGAACAGGCGCATAATTGCAGCGTTTTAAGTAGGGTTCCCTAGGTCACGCAAGGACTATAGTCCCACAAAAGGGTGAGCTATGGCTAGGCTTTCACTGCTCGAAAAAATCCTGCACCCGAGCCACAATCCTGCTGCTATCCATGCCCATATCAGCCATTAACTGCTCGCGAGTAGCGGTGCTTAGGAACTGTTTAGCAATACCAATACGTACCGTGGGAACAAAAAGTTTAGCCAGCTCCATCTGATCGCGCAGCGCGGACCCAAAGCCACCATCAACCAGCCCATCTTCAGCACTAACCACCAGGTCATAGCCTCGCGTTAGCTCAACTAGAGCCGGATTAATCGGCAGCAGCCAGCACGGATCAATCACATCAGGGGCGTATCCCAACGTCTCTAGCTGCGCCGCTGCCGCTAGCATCGGCTCAGCCATAGCCCCAGCCGCCACTAGTAGCACACGCTTACCAGCCCCCTGCTTGTGACTACGGTAGAGCCAGTCCATTCCCGCTAGGCTCTCAAGTGCGTTAATAGGCGCAGGCATGGATCCCTTACGGTAACGCACCAGGCTAGGGCCGTCGTCGATAGCCACAGCCTGACGCAACTGACTACGCAAAGTGGCTTCGTCACGCGGGGCTGCCAAACGCATACCGGGAATCATGGCAGCCATGGCGATATCCCACATGCCATTGTGGCTAGCCCCATCAGCGCCAGTAATACCAGCTCGATCAAGCACCACCGTCACCGGTGCGCGGTGCATCGCCACATCCATCAAAAGCTGGTCATAGGCACGGTTTAAGAAAGTCGCGTACAAAGCCACCACCGGGTGCATGCCCGCAAAAGCCATACCGGCCGCCATAGTCAGTGCATGCTGCTCAGCAATACCCACATCAATAACCCGCTGCGGATAGACCTCCGACAGCAGGTTTAGACCCACCGGGGCCTGCATGGCGGCAGTAATACCCACCACCGAGTCATTTTCGCGAGCAATAGCCAAGATTTCTTCAGCAAAAACCTTGGTCCAGCCAAAGCGTGAAGGCACTACCGGCAAGCCAGTTTCAGGGTGAATCTTGCCAACCGCATGGAAGCGATCGGCCACATCCTCCTCAGCCGGGCTATAGCCACGTCCCTTTTCAGTTTTAACGTGAACAATCACCGGATCTTCATAGTCACGGGCCAGCTGCAACGCCGCCTCCAGGGCCTGCAAATCATGGCCATCAACCGGGCCAGTGTATTTAATGCCCAGATCCTCAAAGATAACCTCAGGAACTACCAAATCCTTAAGCCCCCGCTTAAGCCCATGCAGCGCCCCAAAAGCCTTACGCCCTGCCGCGCCTTGGCTAAGCAGCACCGACTTTATGCGCCCCAAAGTGCGCTCATATTCAGCCGAAGTGCGTAGCGCGTCTAAATGATGGGCTAGCCCGCCAATGGTAGGAGCATAGGAGCGGCCGTTGTCATTAACCACGATCACCAGGTGTTTATCGGGAGAAACCGCAATGTTGTTCATGGCTTCCCAAGCCATGCCGCCGGTCATGGCCCCGTCACCAATCACAGCTACCACGTGCGAGCGAGTGTCCCCCTTTAAAGCCTTAGCGTGAGCTACGCCGTCGGCCCAAGAAAGGGCGGTAGAAGCGTGAGAGTTTTCGACGACGTCATGAGCAGACTCAGTGCGTGAGGGGTATCCCGAGAGCCCCCCACGCTCCCGCAGAGCGGAAAAATCCTGCCGACCAGTAAGCAGCTTGTGCACATATGACTGATGCCCAGTATCAAAAATTATGGTGTCGTGGGGAGAATCAAAGACCCGGTGCAAACCAATGGTCAGCTCCACTACCCCCAAATTGGGGCCCAAGTGACCACCGGTTCGGGCTACTGATTGGATCAGGTACTGGCGAATTTCCTCGGCTAGCTCAGGTAATTGCTGCGCCCCTAGAGCCTTGAGATCATCGGGATTACTGATCGACTCCAGAAGTTTGCCCAATTGTCTCGACCCTTTCTTGACCGTCTTACGTTTGACCGTCTTGGTGGTTCCAGGCGGCGGGGACCACGCAATAAGCCTCTGCTAATTTTCCACGCTAATCGCTCAAGCTTCAAACCAGCTAGGGCCTAATACTAGCCGTGAACAGATAGAAACCAAGCAGATTAAGTGCCGCCATGGCCTTAACGCAGACGCCTGGCAAGTGCCTCACATAGCGATAATTTGTTATCGAAACGTGTATAAGAGGCTAAAAACCGGTTACTCTTTAGCTACGCAAACGGTTTCGAGCGTTGATTGGAAGCATCCATGACTCAACAAGCACCTTACGGTACCTGGCCATCGGCGGTAACGCCGGAGCTAATCACTTCGCGTACCGTGCACCTGTCGCAGCTGCGCATTGATGGCGCGGACACCTATTGGGTTGAACGCCGCTCTAACCGAGGTGGGCGGCAAGTACTGCTGCGCCGTGGCAGCGACGGTTCTATTGGTGAAATTCTTCCTCCCGCGCCTTCAGGCTCGCTGGCGGATGTACGTTCACGCGTGCACGAGTACGGCGGTAAGGCTTACGCCGTTAACAATGGCGTGATTGTGGTTTGTGACTGCAATGATGGGCGCGTCTATCGTTTTGATCTAAAGCGTCGCATTGCTGGCCTAGTGCCGCTGACCGGTTACGGCGACATGCGTCATGGTGACCTAGAGATCGACGCCGCCCGTGGGCTGGTCTACGCGGTACGTGAAGACCACCGTGGGGCTGAGACTGTAAACACCCTGGTAGCTATTCCGCTCGATGGTTCTGCAGCCCGTGACGACTCCAAAGTAAAAACCATCTTTGCTGAGGCGGACTTTGTAGCTGCCCCTACCGTCAGCCCCGACGGCGAACACCTGGCCTGGATCACCTGGAACAGCCCCTACATGCCGTGGGCTTATTCCACTTTGCATGTAGGTAACCTCAACGAGGACGGCACCATTGGGATCCAGCGCACGCTAGCCGACGAGGAAGGCGTGTCTGTTTCTGAACCGCGTTGGGCTGACAACGTAGATCTGTGCTTCATCTCCAACAAGTCCGGCTACCGCAACCTTTACCGCACAGAGGGCTTCCCGCCTTTGGGTGTGCACGGCGATGACTGGGGTGAGCACCTGCGGGTACGTGCCCTACACCCGATGGACGCTACCTTCTCACGTCCGGCTTGGGAGCTAGGGCTGCACTCTTACGATGTTCTCGACGGCGAACACTTAATCGCCTCTTGGGCCAGTAACGCGGTGTGGCACCTGGGCACTGTCAAGTTGTCTAATGGTGAGCTTGAAGAGTGGCATACCGGCTGGCAGCCTGTTGGTAATGTGGCCAGCGATGGTGGGCGCGTAGTGGTTTTGGCGGCCACCGAAACCAATGGCCCCTCCATCATTGAGGTGGTTGACGGTAAGGTTTCCGTGCTGCGTTCTTCAGGAGCCAGCGAGCCTGACCTACACTCCATCGCCTTTGCTAATCCCCTAACCTGGCCTACCAGTGATGAGCAGATAGCACACGGCTTCTTCTACCACCCCGATAACATCGTTGAAAGCGAGGAAGGCGCCTTAGAGCTCCCCCCGCTGATCGTTAATGTTCACGGGGGCCCCACCACTGTTGCCGACCCCACCTACAACCTTGACGTGCAGTACTGGACCAGCCGTGGTTTTGCCTACCTGGACGTGAACTACCGTGGTTCTAGCGGTTTTTCTACCTCCTACCGCAAGGCAATTTATGGCCGCTGGGGTGAGGTGGATGTTGCTGACGTAATCAGCGGCGCCAAGTACCTGGTAGAGCGCGGCCTGGTAGATCCCGCACGTATTGCTGTGCGTGGCGCTAGCGCTGGTGGTTTCACCGCACTTAACGCTGTAGCTGCCTCTGACGTGTTCTCTGCGGTGTGCACCCGCTACGCCATTGCCGACTTGAAGCTACTGGCGCAAAGCAAGATGCCTAAGTTTGAGGCGCACTACCTGCAAACTCTGATTGGCTATGAGAATCTAGATGATCCGGTAGTGGCCCAGCGTTCTCCTATCAACCACGTTGATGAGATTAACGCGCCGCTACTACTGTTGCAGGGTAGCTCAGACCCGATCGTGCCGGTAAACCAGGCTGAATCTATGTTTGATGCGGTTGACGCTAAGGGGCTACCGGTAGCCTTGGAAATCTTCCGCGGTGAAGAGCACGGTTTCCGCTTGGCTCAAAACATCACTAAGGCTTTAGAAGCTGAGCTCAGCTTCTACTGCCAGGTTTGGGGTATCCACCGCGAGGAGAAGCTCTACTCCCCCGCGATCTTGAACCTTAAGTAGCCCTAGCAGCACAAATGCTTAGGGGCGGCTCCTAAAAGGAGACGCCCCTACTAGTTTGTAGCTGTAACTGTTGGTTACTAGTCACTGTCTAGACAGTTTTAAGTACAGCTTTATTCAGTTTTTACCCATGCAGCTGGTGTTTAGTTGGCGGTTTTTTCTGCCAGCTCGCGTTTGATGTCGGTAATGCGCTCAGCGTTTTGCACAATGCGACGCGGGTTTGAAGCCCACATCCACACAGCACCGAGCAGGCAAGCCACCAGTGGCACATAATCTAGAGCTACTCCGCCACCAGCCCAGGCGCGCCCATAAGTAGCTTCATTGAAAGCGAAACCAGCCAGGCACTGGATGGTGGCCACCGTCAAAGCCACCCCACCTAGGATGCGCATGCGTCGCCCATTGTGTGCCACGGCCACAGCAATCACTGTGTAAACCACTACCGCTAGCCAATCCATGTAAGTGCCTAGCTCATAGTTGGTGGTATTGAAAACCGGAATCAAGATAACTAACGCCAGTGCCGCATAGAGCACCACCATTAACCTGCCCCAGCCATAGGCAGTACGACGGTCATCCTTAACCGTTCGCACTGGTGAGGCACTTGGGGTGCGCTCTTGAGTATCAGCCACGTTTATACCTTTCCCATTTGTAACCAACAGGAATTCTAACGCAACTATGCAGCCCACACGGCCCATAAGACCTAGAGGGCGGGTAACATGAGGGACATGAGTGAACTAATTGCTTCCAAAGAGGCACTTACCACGGTCGAGGTAAATAACTTGATCTTGTTGGCGAGTGCCGGCGCCGACGGCGTTGTACTACACCTGCCCGAGCACAAGGGCTTGGAAGGGCTAGGCCAGTCAGCTACCCAGACGCTGGCTGAAACCGCTCAGGAACTAGGCTTTAAAGCCTCGCTAGATCAGGTGCTGCGTCTACCCGCAGGGATTGTTTCTGGGCTGAGCGCCAAGAATGTTTTGCTAGTTGGGGTTGGTAAGCAGCAGCTGAGCCAGGAAACTCTGCGCCGCGCCGCTGGCCGCGCTACCCGTGAGCTATCTGGCACTGACAGCGCTGCTATTGCTTTCCCCACCCCAACCGCTCAGGACAGCGTTGCGGTAGCTGAAGGCGCCCTGCTGGGAGCTTATGTGTGGGCTCGACGCGTCCCTGCCTCACCTGAGCCGGTAGCCAAGATTTACGTTCTAGGCGCCTGCCCTGAAGAAATTGAGCGCGCCCAGAAGGTAGTTAACGGCGTCAACATTGCCCGCGACCTGGTCAACGACCCGCCCAACAAGCTCGTTCCTGCTGATTTCGCTAACTTTGCCAAGCAGGCAGTGAAGCAGCTGCCGGTTGACTACCAGGTGTGGGAAGAAAAGCAGCTGGTTAAGGAAGGTTTTGGCGGCATTATTGGGGTTGGTAAGGGATCTATTCACCCCCCGCGTCTAGTGAGGCTGGACTACCACCCCAAGTCCGCTAAGTCCCACGTAGCCCTGATTGGTAAGGGCATCACCTTCGACTCGGGCGGCCTATCCATTAAGCCCGCTTCCTCCATGCCTGAGATGAAGTCGGATATGGCTGGCGCTGCTGCGGTGCTGGGTACTGTAATTGCTGCCGCCAGCTTGGGTGTGGATGTGCACGTAACTGGCTGGTTGGCCCTGGCTGAAAACCTGCCTGCTAACGACGCCACTCGCCCTAGCGACGTAATCACCATGTTCAATGGCAAGACGGTTGAGGTCACCAACACCGACGCCGAGGGCCGCCTGGTTATGGCCGATGCACTAGCAAAGGCTGTAACTGAGAACCCTGACGCCGTGCTCGACATTGCTACCCTAACCGGGGCCCAGATTGTGGCGCTAGGTAACCGCACCTCAGGCGTAATGGGCTGCGAGAGCACCCGCACTGAAGTGGTTGAAGCCGCCAAGGTAGCTGGCGAGGACTTCTGGCCCATGCCGCTGCCCGAATACATGGCAGCCGAGTACGACACTCCTTTCGCTGACCTGACCAACGCCACTATGGGTAACCGCGCCGGCGGCATGCTTAAGGCTGGTTTGTTCCTTAAGGAATTTGTGGCTGACACCCCTTGGGCCCACCTGGATGTGGCCGGCCCGGCTTATAACGACGGCGCCGCCTGGGGTTACAACCTGCCTGGCGGTACCGGCGCGGGTGTACGCACCATGCTGGCCTTCATTGAGGCCAAAGCCTAAGACAACGACATAAATACCGACATGTCGTGACCACTATCACCGGCTGATCGGGACTGTAGTCCCGATCAGCCGGGCATTTTGGCACACCTCGTTGTTAAACAATGAGACAATTGGGTTATGCACCTACCGCCCCAGTTGGGACGGACCCCCATAATGCGAGGAGCATTTCGTGACTGACACCGTGTACGACTTGGTTATCCTTGGCGCTGGTTCAGGTGGCTACGCTGCCGCCCTACGTGGCGCCCAGCTTGGCCTCAAGGTTGCCCTTATCGAAGCCGATAAGGTTGGCGGCACCTGCTTGCACCGAGGCTGCGTGCCCACTAAGGCAGTACTACATGCCGCTGAAACTGTAGATTCTTTGCGTGAGGCTCCCGCCCTGGGCATTAACGCCCAGCTAACGGGGATTGATATGCCTAAAGTTAAGGCCTACAAAGACGGCATTATTAACCGTATGTATAAGGGCCTACAGGGTCTAATTGCCTCACGTGGCATTGAGTACGTCTCCGGTTGGGGACGCCTAGTTGCCGCTGACACCGTCGAGGTTGACGGGCGTCTATACCGTGGTAAGAACGTGGTTTTGGCTACCGGTTCTACCTCTAAAACTATCGGCCAGGAGATTTCCTACCCGGTTATCACCAGTGAGCAGGCTCTGGAACTAGACCACGTACCTGCCAGCGCGATCATTTTGGGTGGTGGCGTTATTGGTGTTGAGTTCGCTTCAGCGTGGACCAGCCTAGGCAGCCAGGTCACCATTATTGAGGGCCTGCCCCACCTGGTTCCCAATGAGGATGAGGCCATCTCTAAGCAGCTTGAGCGCGCCTTCCGCAAGCGCAAAATTGCTTTCAAGACTTCCACCATGTTTGAGCGCGTTGAGCGCACCGCCACCGGCGTGAAGGTATTCACCCGTGATGGTGGCGTATACGAGGCTGAGGTGCTACTGATCGCCGTCGGTCGTGGCCCGGTCACCGAAAACATGGGCTTTGAGCAGGTGGGCGTAAAGATGGAGCGCGGCTTCGTGCTCACCGACGCCTACTGCCGTACTAATGTCCCTGGCGTGTGGGCTGTGGGCGACATTGTCCCCGGCGTGCAGCTAGCTCACCGTGGCTTTGCCCAGGGTATTCAGGTCGCTGAAACCATTGCTGGCCTAGAAACCCGCCCGGTTGATGACAACCTGGTACCTAAGGTGACTTTCTGCGAGCCTGAGATTGCCTCGGTGGGTCTAAGCGAAGCTAAGGCTAAGGACAAGTACGGCGCGGACGCCGTCGTCACCAGTGAGTTCAACGTAGCCGGTAACGCTAAGAGCCAGATCCTAGGCACCCAGGGCTTCGTCAAGCTGGTAGCCCTCAAGGATGGCCCCATCGTGGGCTTCCACGCCATCGGCGCCCGCATGGGTGAGCAGGTAGGTGAAGGCCAGCTGATGGTTACTTGGGAGGCTTACGCCGACGACGTCGCCGCCCTGGTACATGCCCACCCCACTCAGAACGAGACTCTCGGTGAGGCCGCAATGGCACTTGCCGGCAAGCCCTTACACAACCACGGCTGAGATAGGTAGATAGTAGGACCATGTCACACTCCGTTGAAATGCCCGCCCTGGGCGAATCTGTAACTGAAGGCACCGTTTCTTCTTGGTACAAGGCTGTAGGCGAGCGCGTCGAAGCCGATGAACCGCTGGTATCGGTAGCCACCGACAAGGTAGACACTGACGTGCCCTCCCCTGTCTCTGGTGTAGTTGAGCAGATCCTGGTTCCTGAAGATGAGACCGTTGACGTAGGCACTGTAATCGCCATTATTGGTGACGGCTCTGGCCTAGGTGGCGCTGCTGAAGCTACGCCGGCGCCCGTAGCCGAGCCGGCTCCTGCCCCGGCTCCTGTAGCAGCAGAGCCCACCCCGGCTCCGGCTGCACCGGCCCCCAGTAACGACACCGCTGGCACTGAGGTGACCATGCCGGCCCTGGGTGAATCGGTCACTGAAGGTACCGTTTCTTCTTGGTACAAGGCTGTTGGCGACACCATTGAGGCTGACGAGCCGCTGGTATCGGTAGCCACCGACAAGGTAGACACCGACGTGCCCTCCCCTGTCTCTGGTGTAGTTATTAAGCTGCTGGTTCCTGAGGACGAGACCGTAGATGTTGGCACTCCTATTGCCATCATTGGCGCTCCTGGTGCTACTCCAGTCCCGGCGGCTCCTGTAGCAGCAGAGCCCACCCCGGCTCCCGCTCCGGTTGCGCCTGCCGCTGCTCCCACCCCGGTAGCTCCGGCACCTGCTGTGGCAACTGAGCCCGCTCCCGCTGCAGTAGCTGAGCCGGCACCTAGCGTTGTCACTAACTCTGCTTATGTAACCCCGCTGGTACGTAAGCTGGCGCGCGAAAAGGGTGTAGACCTAAGCACCGTCACCGGTTCTGGGGTTGGTGGCCGCATCCGCAAGGAAGATGTGGAAGCTAAGGCCGCCCAGATCGCCGCTGAGAAGGCTGCTCAGGAAGCCGCCGCTAAGGCTGCCGTCCAGGCCCCGGTGGCGCCCGCCCCGGCCTCTGCAAAGCCGGCAGCCGCTAAGCCGGCTGTGGACACCACCTTGCGCGGTAAGACTGAGAAGATGAGCCGCCTGCGTCAGGTCATCTCCACCCGCATGATCGAGTCGCTGCAGACCTCTGCGCAGCTGACCACTGTGGTGGAAGTTGACGTAACCCGGATCGCTTCGCTGCGTGCTCGCGCCAAGAACGCCTTCCTGGCTGCTAACAGCACTAAGCTGACCTTCCTGCCTTTCTTCGTGCAGGCGGCCACCGAAGCGCTCAAGGCTCACCCCAAGCTCAACGCCTCTATCAACGGCAAGGAAGTTACCTACCACGCGGTAGAGCACATCGGTATTGCCGTAGACACCCCGCGTGGTCTGCTGGTTCCGGTGGTTAAGAACGCTGGTGACCTGAACATTCCGGGGCTGGCTAAGCGTATTAACGACCTCGCTGCCCGCACCCGCGACAACCAGGTCAACCCGCAGGAGCTGAGCGGCTCCACCTTCACCATTACCAACACTGGTAGCGGTGGCGCCCTGTTTGACACCCCCATCATCAACCAGCCTGAAGTAGCTATTTTGGGCCTGGGGGCAATCACCAAGCAGCCGCGCGTGGTGCGTGACGCTGATGGCAACGAAACCATCGGTATCCGCTCGGTGTGCTACCTGGCTCTGTCCTACGACCACCGCCTGGTTGACGGCGCTGACGCTGCCCGTTACCTGATGACCGTTAAGAAGCGCCTGGAAGAGGGCGACTTCGCCGGCGAGCTGGGACTGTAAAACAAAGGACTGTAACCAACAGTTTCTAGGGGGCTTGCAGCTAATGCTGCAAGCC
>CAJZDJ010000036.1 GCA_915063485.1 uncultured Actinomyces sp. | reverse complement strand
TCTACGTTCTTGGCACTTTCGCCGTCAGGAACTGCCAGGGCATCCGCATTCCAGCCACGCTGCACCAGCTGAGTGGCTAGCGAATAGGCCGCCGTGGACAGCAACCGGGGGTGAATAATGGCGATCTGGGCACTCTTGGAGTAGCCCAGCTCAATAAGGGTGTGCGACAGCTGCGCACTGGCGCCTTGACCAATTAGCACCTGGTAAGGGCGTGGCCCATCCACATCCACACGACGCAGCGCTTCACGCTGACGTGAAATGGTGGCGGCCTGCATGATCTGGCTGATCTTGTTGCGGGCCACCGGGTCAGCGAAAACCAGGCGCTCTAAAGCATCGGTGGATTGCTTAAAAGTCATCCCATCGGTGTTAAGCACATCGGTAGCTACCTGCTTGTACAGGTACTCGCGGGCGTTTAGTAGCTCCTGGAGTTTAACTACCGGATCGGCCCCTTTAAACAGGGGACGCGCAGAGACATTATTGGCGATGCGTGCGGCCACAGTTTTAGGTGAAGCCTGCAGGTAGATCACCCGGTGGCCCTGCAGCATTTGGCGGTTACGTTCACGCAGCACCGCTCCCCCACCCAGGGGAATAACTGAAGCGGTTGGAGATTCCAGAGCCTTACTAATGGCGTGAGTTTCTAGGTTGCGGAAAGTTTCTTCACCTTGCTGGGCGAAAATTTCGTTAATGGTTTTACCGGTCTGGGCTTTAATGCGCAGATCGGTGTCAACTAGGGGCCGGTTCGTGGCCGTAGCCAGAGCTTTACCCATAGTGGATTTACCCACGCCCGGCAGGCCGACTAGAACAATATGCTGTGTTTTCACCAGTTGGTCCTTTCGGCTACATCTTCTAAGTATCCAGCGAGGTTACGTTTAGCTTCTAGTAGGCTGTCCCCACCGGTTTTTTCAAGTAAAGCGTCTGCCAGCACCATGGCTACTTCAGCTTGGGCAATCACGGCGGCAGGCACCACGGCGCAAGTGTCAGAGCGCTGATGTAAGGCGGTGGCCGCTGTGCCGTCAGCTAGATCCACACTGCGCAGGGCCCTGGGCACAGTAGAAATAGGTTTAAGAGCGGCGCTTACTCGCAGCACAGAGCCATTAGAGATGCCGCCTTCAATGCCTCCGGCGTGGTTGCTGGCGCGTTCAATATGTCCGCCAGAGAGGCCAATGATTTCGTCTTGGGCGTTGCTACCTAGGGAGGCTGCCTGCTGGTAGGCGTCACCAATTTGCACGCCTTTAACTGACTGGATGCTCATAAGCGCCCCTGCTAGGCGCGCATCTAAACGGCGCTGGGCCCCAACATGGCTACCCAAGCCCACGGGCACGTTATAGGCCAGTACTTCAACTTCCCCGCCCAAAGTGTCACCAGCGCGTTTGGCCGCATCAATCTCAGCCATCAGGCGCCGGGCTAAAGCTTCATCCAGGTTGCGCACGGGGCTATTGTTTAGAGCCTCATTGTCGCTGGGAGTAGGTAGAGGGCGCTGGGCATCGGCGCACACGGTGCCGATACGGATAACTTGGCTTACTAGTTCAATGCCAGCTACCTGACGCAGAATCTGGGTGGCGATAGCCCCCAAGGCTACACGCGCCGCAGTTTCGCGGGCGCTGGCTCGTTCTAGCACATTGCGAGCGTCTTGGTGGCCGTATTTGAGCATGCCGGCCAGATCAGCGTGACCGGGGCGCGGCTTAGTTAGGCGCTTATTGCGCGCAATTTCGCGCTCATCTCCGGTGCCAGCATCTTTTTTAAGCAGCTGAGTATCTACCGGATCGGCGCTCATAACCGCTTCCCATTTGGGCCACTCAGAATTAGCGATCTCAACTGCAATAGGACTGCCCAGGCTCACCCCATGGCGCAGCCCAGAAAGAATACGTAGCTGGTCGCGTTCAAAAGCCTGGCGCGCTCCACGGCCGTATCCCTGACGTCGCTGAGTTAGTGCCTGCTGAATATCTGCGCTGGTCAGCGCGATACCGGCGGGCACTCCCTGGGCAATGGCAACCAGGCTAGGGCCGTGTGATTCTCCCGCAGTGGTCCAAGTGAGCATAGTGGTATCATCTCACACCCGCTGGGCTAGGGCTTGTTCCAGGGCTGCGCGCATAGCCTCCAGGCTGGGAGTTTTACCGGTCATAAGGCGCACCTGCGGCTCAGCTTGGTGCAGCAGCATTAGGTGCCCACTTACAGCCCTAGCTCCCAGTTGCTGCCAGGCCTTGGCTAACTCGGTTGGCCAGGGAGAATAGACAACGTCTAGGAGCGTAGCTGCCGGGTTTAAGACGGCACCGCTAGCGGTTAAAGCAGCGGCTACCGGGTCACTTACCCCCTTAGGCAGGGTGGAAATTACCACCTCGGCCTGCGCTAATAGCGCAGCTAAAGCTTCCTGGTTACCATTCCACACCCACGGCTCAATCTCGATTCCCATCCGGTGAGCGGCGGCCAGTACCCGCTGGGGGCCGGCGTGGTTACGTGCGGCCACACAAATAGAGTCCACTTCTAGCTGGGTTAAGGCAGCTAGGGTTGAGCAAGCCGTAGCCCCAGCCCCTAAAACTACTGCTTTAGCTGGCTTCTGCCCTGGCTCTAAAGCTTCACGCAGCGCCCCTACGATTCCGGCGACGTCGGTGTTAAAACCCGCTAGCATGGCCGCCCCGGTTTGTGGCTGCGAGACCACCACAGTATTTACCGCGCCAGTTACCTGCGCTAGGGGGTCAACAAAATCAAGCTGATTAAACATTTGCTGTTTATGGGGCATGGTTACACTCAAACCTGCCCACTGCGGACCAGTTGTGTCCTCTCGTAGCTGGGCCAACATCTGCGGCAACTGCGGCGCCGTGACAGTTATGGCCTCATAAGTCCAATTATCTAGACCCAGCTGCGCATATGCGGCGCGGTGCAAAACTGGTGATAAGGAGTGAGTAACCGGATCTCCAATAATTGCGGCGCGGTAAGACTGGGTCATGACTGCCTCCAAGACTTATAAATTGAGCTTATAAATTATGTATAAAGCTTTACATAAAAGTATGGTCCCTGCGCTGATGTGCAGGGACCATACTTTTACAGATCAGGATCCTGATGATCCCGAGGAACAGACCTTCGGGTTCTGCTTACAAAATGCCGTCAGCTTAGCTACGTTAACCTGGTGCTCAGCGCTAGTGGCCGCAAACAGGGTTTCACCAGTGGTCAGGTTGATGGTCACGAAGTACAACCAGTTACCTGCTTCAGGCTTGTTAGCCGCCTTAATGGCCTCCAAACCCGGGTTACCGATAGGCGAGGGCGGCAAGCCAGCGTGGACGTAAGTGTTCCACTTGTTGTTGCTGTCAGCCAGCTCAGCGTCGGTGGGAATACCACCAGTCTTACCGGTGCCGTAACGGACCGTAGAGTCCATCTGCAGCATGCCCTTGGTTTCGCCAGCGGTATCATTCAGGCGGTTGTAGATTACCCGGCTGACCTTACCCAGGTAGCTAGGGTCATTAACCTCGGCTTCAGCAATTGAAGCCACGATCAGTACCTGCTGGTAGTCAGCTTCCTTAACGCCGGCCTCCTTGAGGCGGTCCTTAGTCTTTTGCACCATGGAGGCAACCACACCGGTAGCGGTGGCGTTATCAGGAATGGTGTAGGTAGCCGGGGCTAGCCAGCCCTCAACGTTTCCACCAGCACTATCGGGCAGGCCGATGTCCTTGGTATTGGTGAAAGCAGCCTCTACATCTTCAGCTTTAAAGCCAGCTACCTTGACCAGGCGGGCCTTAACCTGCGCCTTAGTGAAACCTTCAGGAATAGTCACCGTGTGGTCAGCGCGAGAACGCGGATCAAGCAGCGCGGCCACCGCGTCGGTTGCACTCATACGCTTCTTTAACGTGAAGGTGCCAGACTGAATCTGTGAAGAGTTGGTGTTGGCGTTGTAGGCCTTAACGAAAGCCTTCTTAGAAGCCACCACACCCTTCTTCACTAGGATGTCAGCCATCTCGTTACCGGTAGCACCATCGGGAATGGTAACAGTTACGCTACCTTCCCCGGGGCCGGTGTAGTCAGTGGCAACCTCTTGGGCGGGAACAATCTGCGTGAACGCATAGTAACCCGCACCAGTTACTAGGCCTAGGGTCAGCACCAGCACCAGGGTGGCGATAATACGCCTACGGAAGCGGCGTTTACGCTTTGACTTGCGCAGCGCCTTACGTGAGGGTGCTCTACCCTCAGGCTGCTGCGGCGAGCTGCTTGGTTTTGACGATGACTGAATTCCCAGCTCGTCAAAAAGATCGTCGCTCACGCGGTTAACTCCTTATGGGTGACGTAACGCCTGTCCCGGCGCTTTACCGGTTAAACGTTCCGTTTCAAGTGCGGTCTCAAGGATGCACACAGCTGCTTGTTGGTCAATTATCTGCCGACTAGTCCGCTGTGATCTACCTGATTCGTGCAGGTCGCGCTGGGCACTAACTGTGGTCAAGCGCTCATCAACCAACCTAATTCTAACATTAGGGACACGTTGGGCCAGTTTATTTGCCCACTGTCGTACATACTCTGACGAGGCACTTTCCTTGCCGTTTAGATGCAGCGGCAGCCCGATCAGGATTTCCATGGGCGCATATTGCTCCACTAAATCCTCAGCATCATCAATATCTCCGCCGTATTTATCGGCGGCAACGGTGGTCACCGGTACGGCCAGAGTTGCATTCTGGTCGCACCGGGCCACCCCAATACGTACTTTGCCTACGTCAAAGGCCAGACGTACTCCGCTACGCAGTTCAGGCTCCCAGCTCTCGTGCTACAGCCTTGAGGGCGCTGTCCACCGCCTGGGCATCTTGGCCACCGCCCTGAGCGAGGTCATCCTTACCACCGCCGCCGCCACCAAGTACCTTGGCGGCTACACGCACCAGGGCGCCAGCCTTAGCTCCCTGCTCACGGGCAGCGGCGTTGGTGGCCACCACGATTACCGGGCGGGTGCCGGCCACGCCGGCCACAGCCACCACGGCCGGGATGGAAGAGTCGATACGCTCGCGGGCCTGTAGCACCATGGTGCGCAGAACATCAGCGTTGTTAACCGTGCCGGCATCCATCGCAGCTAGACGCAAGCCATTAGGTAGCTCACGCAGCTGGTTGGCTAGCTCGCCAGCCTTAACGCCAGCAGCCTGAGTTTCCATGGTGGCAATACGCTTTTCAGCTTCCTTGAGCTTAGCCAGTAAGGCCGACACGCGCTCAGGTAGCTCCTCGCTACGGCCACCAACCAGGCCGGATAGCTCAGCAACCAAAGCGTGCTCTTTAGCCTGGAACTCGTAGGCGCCGTCGGCAACTAGGGCGTCAATGCGGCGCACCCCTGAACCAATAGAGCCTTCAGACAGCACCGCAACTCGGCCTAGGTGACCGGTTGAAGGTACGTGGGTACCACCGCATAGTTCCTTGTCGAAGTTGTCGCCAATGGTTACTACGCGCACCTCGTTACCGTACTTTTCACCAAACAGGGCGATAGCGCCAGAGTTACGGGCCTGCTCTAGGCTCATAACCTCGGTGGTGACTGGTAGGTCTTGGGTTAGCTTCTCGTTAACCAGGCCTTCAATGTCTTGCAGCTGGCCGCTAGATAGGGCCGAGCCGTGACGGAAGTCGAAACGCAGGCGGCTAGGCGAGTTCTCGCTACCGGCCTGGGTGGCGTCAGGGGAAACCACATTGCGCAAACCCGCATAAACCATGTGGGTGGCGGTGTGAGCGCGCGCAATCGCTAGACGGCGTACCGAGTCAATTTCAGCCCAAGCCTTCTGGCCAACCGCGATAGTGCCCTCAGTTAGGGTGCCACGGTGTACAGACAGGCCACGCAGCGGCGCCTGCACGTCGTGAACCTCGACGACGGCGCCGTCGGCCACGCGGATGGTGCCGTGGTCAGCTAACTGGCCACCCATCTCCGCATAGAAGGGGGTGCGGTCCAAAATGACCTCAACCTCAGCCGGAGCATTAACCACAGCTTGGGGCTGGCCATCAATTAGTAGCGCCGCCACCTTAGCTTCAGCAGCATTCTCGGTGTAGCCCAGGAAGGTGGAGCCGCCACCAAGTTCCTTTTCGATCTCGTGGAATACACGCACATCGGTGTGTCCAGCCTTCTTGGCGCGAGCGTCGGCGCGGGCGCGCTCCTTCTGCTGGGCCATAAGGGCACGGAAACCTGCCTCGTCTACGCTAACGCCCTGCTCGGCTGCCATTTCGAGGGTCAGGTCGATCGGGAAACCGTAGGTGTCGTGCAAGGTGAAGGCACTTTCACCGCTAACTACCGGCTTGGCTCCCTTGGCCTGCTGCTTAGCGTTAGCTACCGCAGTGTCCAGGATTAAAGTACCGGCACTGAGGGTGCGCCTAAAGGCCTCTTCCTCGGCGTAAGCCACATCGGAGATGGTCTTGAAGTTTTCTTCCAGCTCAGGGTAGGAAGCCTTCATAGCATCCTTCGAGGTGGGTAGCAGCAGCGGCAGGGTGGGCTCGTCCACACCCAGCAGACGCATTGAACGCACTGCGCGGCGGATCAGACGACGCAGTACGTAACCGCGACCATCATTACCCGGACGTACGCCGTCGCCAATCAGCATCAAAGCGCTACGTACGTGGTCAGCCACCACGCGCATAGATACGTCATCCCAGTAGGCGCGAATCTCAGCCTCAGAGCCGTGCTTGGGCTCTACCGCCCCGCCCTTACCGTAGGTCTTGCCAGACATACGCTCAGCGGCGGCAATTACCGGGTAAACCTCGTCGATCTCGTACATATTGGCCTTGTCCTGCATAACAAAGGCCAAACGCTCCAAGCCAGCGCCGGTATCAATGCACTTCTTGTCCAGTTCGCCTAGCAGCGGGTAGTCCTTACCCGTGCCCTCGCCACGCAGGTACTGGTCAAATACCAGGTTCCACACCTCAAGGTAGCGGTCACCACCGGGGTCAACAGTGCCACCTACAGCCTCAGGGCCATAAGCCGGGCCACGGTCATAGTGCCACTCAGCGCAAGGGCCGGCAGGGCCGGGCTGGCCGGTGTCCCAGAAGTTCTCTTTACGCGGCAAACGCACAATGTGTGCGGGGTCAATACCAATCTGACGGGTAAGCACGTCAAAGGCAACCTGGTCTTCATCCCAGATAGTTACCCAGAAACGATCACCATCTAGACCGTACTTACCTTCAGCCTGGGAACCAGTTAGCAGGTCCCACGCATAGTTAATGGCCCCCTCCTTGAAGTAGTCACCGAAGGAGAAGTTACCGTTCATCTGGAAGAAGGTACCGTGACGCGTGGTCTTACCGACATTGTCAATGTCGTTAGTACGGATGCACTTTTGCACGCTAGCGGCACGCGGCCAAGGTGCCGGCTCAGTGCCCACAATGTAAGGAATAAAGGGCACCATACCCGCAATGGTGAACAGAATTGAGGGATCGGGAGAAATTAGCGGAACCGACGGACGAATTTCGTGTCCATTGGCAGCAAAGTAGTCGATCCAACGAGTGCGGATTTCGCTAGTGCGCATGAGAACCTAAGGTTTTATGCCCCTGAGGGCGTCGGACAGGGTAAATGGTTGGGCTCAAACCAACCATAGTTATTACAAGATTAGCGCGAAACATACGATGCCCCGAACCATCAGATCCGGGGCATCGCATAAGTGAAAGATTAAACTCAGCGAGAGTAGTACTCAACCACCATCTGCACGTCACAGGTGACGGGAACTTCGTCACGCTTGGGGCGACGCACCAGGGTAGCGGTTAGCTTCTCCAGCTCAACGTTCAGGTACTGAGGTACCTCGGGCAGCACGTCGCGGTGGGTACCAGCAGCGGCCACCTGGAAGGGGACCATAACCTGGCTGCGGGGGCGAACCTGGATAACCTGACCGGGCTTTACGCGGAAGGAAGGACGGTCAACGATCTTGCCGTCAACCATGATGTGGCGGTGCACAACGTCCTGACGGGCCTGGGCGATGGTGCGGGCAAAGCCGGCGCGCAGCACCAGGGCGTCTAGGCGCATTTCCAGCAGCTCGACCAGGGACTCACCGGTCAGACCCTTTTCGCGACGAGCTTCCTGGAAGACTCGCTGCAGCTGGGCCTCACGGATACCGTACTGGGCGCGCAGACGCTGCTTTTCCTTCAGACGTACGGCGTAGTCGGACTCGGCGCGACGACGGGCGCGGCCGTGCTCACCGGGGCCGTAAGGACGCTTCTCGAAGTAACGTACGGCCTTGGGGGTTAGCGGAATACCCAGGGCGCGAGACAGGCGCACCTGACGGCGAGAGCGAGAAACAGACATGTTTTTCTCTTCCTGTTAGGGGGCCGATAGGCCCGTTTTTACTAGGCACGCCGCATGCAAAGGGTTGCTCTAGCGGCGCGGGGTCGACCTTGCGGCTATGACCCCAGGAATTGCCTACACAAAAGCAGACAACCGTTAAAGATTAGCCTCTTCCTAGTAAATCGCGCACCTTTTCCAGTCTGGTTGTGAGCAGATCCTCAAAACCATTGCGGGTAGGTTGGTAGTAGCGTTTGCCGCGCAGTTCCTCAGGTAAATACTCCTGGGCAGCTACTGAGTGGGGGTAATCGTGGGCGTATTTATAGTCTGTGCCGTGGCCTAGTTTTTGGGCTCCGGCGTAGTGGGCGTCACGCAAATGTGCGGGCACCTGCCCAATATTTCCTGCCCGCACGTCTGCCAAGGCCCTATCAATAGCCAGGTAGGCGGCATTTGATTTAGGTGCGCTAGCCACCGCAATAACCGCTTGGGCCAAAATAATGCGGGCTTCGGGCATACCAATTTGGGCTACCGCGCTCATGGCGGCGCTGGCCGTGGCTAGCACGCTAGGGTCAGCCATGCCCACATCTTCGCTGGCGGCTATCACCACGCGCCGGGCGATAAAGCGCGGGTCCTCCCCCGCTGCAATCATGCGAGCCAGGTAGTGGATGGCGGCGTCAACATCTGAGCCGCGCATAGATTTAATGAAGGCGCTGGCCACGTCATAGTGCTGGTCACCGCTGCGGTCATAGCGCACAGCGGCAATATCTGCGGCTTGCTCAATAGTGCTGACCGTAATTACTGGAACCTCTGGTTTGAGCACTTTAGATTGCTTGACAGCGTCTAGGGGTTGTTTTGCTTGTGCCTTTTGCTTCTCTGTCGCGCCGCCAGCCTTGGGTGTGGTTTCAGCTTCTAAAGCGGCCCCGCCGTCATCAAAAGCCCCCGCGTCAACCAAGGCATCACCGTCAAGCAGGCTCTGTGCCGCTGCCTCCAACACGGTTAAGGCCTTACGCGCATCATTACCGGCCAAACGCACCAACTGGGCCAGGGCGTCGTCGTCGATAGCTACCCTGCAGGCGTAACCGCGCGGATCACTAAGTGCCCGACGCACCAAAGCCGCAATATCCTGCCCATCCAAAGGCTGCAAAGTTAGCAGCAGTGAACGCGAAAGCAAAGGAGCCACTACTGAGAAGGACGGGTTTTCAGTGGTAGCCGCAATCAACGTAACCCAACGATTTTCCACCGCCGGTAGCAGCGAGTCTTGCTGCGAACGCGAAAAACGGTGCACCTCATCAATAAATAGCACCGTCTCCTGGCCACTTACCGATAGGGCGTGGCGGGCTTGATCGACGACGGCGCGAACCTCCTTAACCCCGGCACTGACCGCCGACAGCTCCACAAAACGACGATTATGGGCGCGCGCCACCAAATAAGCCAGGGTGGTTTTACCGGTTCCAGGCGGACCAAATAAAATAACTGAGCTAGTTACCCCACGCCCACCGCCAATTAGACGCCGCAGCGGAGATCCCGGCGTCAACAGGTGACTTTGCCCCACCAACTCATCCAAGCTACGCGGACGCATGCGGACCGCTAACGGGGCACGGGGGTCAATGCTTAGACCGGATTCGTCACTGTTTGCTGCCTCGAAAAGGTCCATATAAGCAGTATATCTGCGATAATTACGCCATGTTTGACGCCCTAGCAACCAAGGTTATCCGTCGTCCGCGTCTAACTCTCGTGATTTGGGCCGCGCTGGCAGCGCTGTTACTACTTACTTCACTTTCAGGCTTAGGCGGCCAGTCAATTTTTGATCGCCTTAAAACTTCCCAGGGCTCTATTCCTGGCTCATCTTCCGATGAAGGCCAGCAGGTCCTAAACACTTTAACTGGCCAATCGGTAGAAATTACCCTGCTAGTAACCGGGGTTAACCTGGCCGATTCAGCCACTGCCACCAAGGTTGATAATGCCTTGGCTCCAGTTCACAAGGAGCTAATTGCCCGCGTTGGTGACGGCGCCGTGGTAGATCCCTTTGTACTACCCGGCAAGCTAGCTAACCCGGCTGCTAGCAAACTGATGGCCCGCAACAAGCAGGGATTTTTACTTTCCGTAACTATCTCGCCTGAACCGGGTAAAGACATCACTAAAAATGCTGATGCGAAAGCTGCCTTTGATACTTCACGTAAAGATGTGGAACGGCGCCTGGCGCGAGTACCCCAGGAACTACGTGCAGTATCCCCCAATGCTGCTGGCACAGTCTCCGACCAAGCCATTATTAACCAGGAGCTAGTTGCTCAGGTTTCGCGCGATATGCGCGCCGGAGAGCTGCTGGTATTGCCTCTGGCCTTGCTGATCATGGTGTTGGTTTTTGGCGGTTTTATGCTGGCCGGTATGCCGCTAGCAGGCGCATTAGTATCTATCTGCGCTGCGCTAGGTAGCCTATGGGGCCTTAGCTACCTGGTCGATATTGAATCCAGTGTGCTCAACATTGTTACGGTAATTGGCCTGGGCCTATCCATTGACTATGGGCTGCTATTTACCTCCCGCTACCGTGAAGAACTAGGCCGACTAGCTGAAAAGCTAGCTAATGATGAAACTCCCGCTGCAGGCGTGTCCATTCAGGCAGCCTTTCAACAGCGCCGCGCCCGCAATGCTTCCCTGCCTGCCCAGGCAGTGCGTCTAACTATGGTTAGTGCCGGTAGAACCATTTTGTTCTCTGCAGTAACGGTAGCTATTGGTTTGCTAGGTCTAGCCCTAATGCCGCCCACCCTGCTCAGCTCTATTGGTGTAGGTGGGCTGTTTGTAACCCTCATTGCGGTAGCGGCGGCGCTGACTTTGGTGCCCGCGCTGCTGCTCTATTTGGGTACGCGCGCCCTTATTCCCTCCTGGCTACAGCGCGTACCGGTGCTGGGTAAGCTACAAGCACGTATCGCTGATGTTTCTTCCACTGAGGGTATCTTTTCACGTCTGGCTCGGTGGGTGCACCGCTACCCCTGGTATGTACTAGTTGCCTGCGTAGCGGCGCTAGGAGCTATGTGTGTGCCACTGGGTGAATTGCACCTGCTTAACTCTGGCACTGATCTTTTACCGCGCAATGGCTCCCAATACGCCTATTTGCAAACCCTAAAACAGCAGTATCCCGATTCTTTAAGTAACGACGCCACTTTAATCATGTACGGTAACAGCGCCAAACAGGCTAACTTCATTAAAACTGAAGTATCCCAGGTTGCCGATGTACAGAAGATACACGGTGTGACCACTGCCGGTGATTACACCGTGGCTTACCTAGAACTTAAAGGCACTGCCGGTTCGCGTAGCGCCGAGCGGGCAGTTGTAGATATTCGCGCTCTAAATGCCCCCAGCCAGCTGTGGATCACCGGCCAGGCGGCTATCCAGGTAGATTTTGGTTCCTCGGTTATCTCCTCACTACCCTGGCTGGTACCACTGGTGTTGGGGGCAATCTTTGTTTTGCTGTTCTTAATGACCGGCTCACTGCTTGTACCCATTAAGGCCGTGCTGATTAACTCGCTCTCTTTAGCTGCTTCACTGGGCCTGGCCACCTGGATTTTCCAGGGCGGTCACGGCGCTTCCCTATTGGGATTTACCCCCATCGGAGGCATGGAAAGCTATGTGATGGTAGTAGCCATTGTGTTTGGCTTTGGCCTGGCTATGGATTATGAAGTATTCCTGCTAGGACGCATCAAAGAATTTTGGGATGCTACCGGCGATAATGATCTAGCTGTTGAGCGAGGTTTGCAGCGTTCTGGCCGCATTATTACCTCAGCGGCAGCCATTATGACCGCAGTATTCCTAGGTTTTGTGGGTGGCCAGATGCTGGTGATTAAAGAAATCGGGCTTACTTTGGCGCTGATCGTGTTAGTTGACGCCACGCTGGTACGTATGGCGTTGGTGCCCGCCACTATGACCTTGCTAGGGCGTTGGAACTGGTGGTCACCAGCCCCTATTCGGGCTATTTATGAGCGTTACTCGCTAAAACATTAGACCCGGGAAAACGCAGCCACTAGCTAGAGCGCCGGTAGCTACACAAGGGGGCTAGCGCTGAAAAAGCGCTAGCCCCCTTGGCAAGCCTGGTTAAGGCTAGATAGTTGAGGTGTCACCTGCACCTTGACGCAGGACCTCGGGCACATCCTCAGTTAGGTCAATAACCGTGGTGGGCTCAGTGCTAGCCACCGGCCCTTCAATCACAATGTCGATCAAGTGACCTAGCTCGTCGTGAATTTCCCAGCCGCTGGTTTCAGGCTCTTCTTCACCCGGGCGGATGAAAGTGGAGGAAAGCAACGGCTCACCTAGGGCCTCTACCAGGCTCTGGGCAATAGGGTAATCAGGGATACGGATACCCAGCGTGTGCTTCTTGGGGTTAAGGGTCATACGCGGCACCTCTTTGGTGCCCTTCAAAATGAAGGTGTAAGGCCCCGGGGTTAGTCGCTTAATCAGGCGGAAGGCAGTGTTGCCAACAATTGCCACCGGCCCAACCTGCGAAAAATTGGAGCACATCAAGGTGAAGTTGTGCTTGTCGTTGAGCTGGCGGATAGCACGGATACGGTCCATGCCTTCCTTATTGCCCACCATGCAGGCCAGCGCGTAGCCAGAGTCAGTGGGGTAAGCGATCAGTCCACCGTCACGTAGACGGTCAACTACCTTGTTGATTAAACGCGCCTGCGGGTTTTCAGGGTGGATATCAATATACTGTGACATAGCTTTCATACTACCCGTATTAGCTGCGATTAGGGTGGGTCCCAAATTAATGGGACCCACCCTAATCGTTAGAAAATCTTAGACTCAGGCCTGTTCAGGCTTAGCGTCTACACCAGCTTCCTTACGCTGCTGCTCGGTAATGGGAGCGGGAGCAGCGGTTAGCGGGTCGTAGCCACCACCGGACTTGGGGAAGGCGATTACGTCGCGGATAGAGTCGGCGTGAGTTAGCAGCGAGACGATACGGTCCCAACCAAAGGCGATACCACCGTGCGGCGGGGCGCCGAACTTGAAGGCATCGAGCAGGAAGCCAAACTTCTCCTGGGCCTGCTCCTGGCTAATACCCATCACCTTGAATACGCGCTCTTGCACGTCGCGGCGGTGGATACGGATCGAGCCGCCACCAATTTCGTTGCCGTTGCAAACGATGTCGTAGGCGTAGGCCAAGGCGTTGCCCGGGTCCTGGTCGAAGTTGTCGAGCCACTCGGGCTTGGGTGAGGTGAAGGCGTGGTGTACTGCAGTCCAGGCGCTAGAGCCCAGAGCGACGTCGCCTTCAGCCTTAGCCTCAGCGGAAGGCTTGAACAAGGGGGCGTCCACTACCCACACGAAAGACCATTCGTTTTCGTCAATCAAGCCGCAGCGCTTACCGATCTCCAGGCGGGCTGCACCCAGCAGGGCGCGGGACGCATCTACGCCACCAGCGGCGAAGAAAATGCAGTCACCGGGCTTGGCGCCAGCAGCCTCAGCCAGAGAGGCACGCTCGGCGTCGGTAATGTTCTTAGCAACCGGACCACCCAGGGTGCCGTCCTCACCAACAGTTACGTAGGCCAGGCCCTTAGCGCCGCGCTGCTTGGCCCATTCCTGCCAAGCGTCGAAAGTACGGCGAGACTGGCTGGCGCCACCGGGCATAACCACCGCACCCACATAGGGGGCCTTAAATACGCGGAAGGTGGTGTCCTTGAAGAACTCGGTTAGGTCGGTTAGCTCTAGACCAAAACGCAGGTCAGGCTTGTCCGAACCGTACTTTTCCATGGCCTCGCGGTAGGGCATGCGAGCAATGGGGGTCTTGAGCTCGTAGCCGATCAGGGCCCAAACTTCACGCAGGATGTCCTCGGCTACTGCCATGACGTCGTCCTGCTCCACGAAGCTCATTTCCACATCCAGCTGAGTGAACTCAGGCTGACGGTCGGCGCGGAAGTCCTCGTCACGGTAGCAGCGGGCAATCTGGTAGTAGCGCTCCATACCGGCCACCATCAGTAGCTGCTTAAACAGCTGCGGAGACTGGGGTAGGGCGTACCAGCAGCCGGGGGCTAGGCGCGCGGGCACCAGGAAGTCGCGAGCACCTTCAGGGGTGGAGCGAGTCAGGGTGGGGGTCTCAATCTCAACGAAGTCGTGAGCGTCAAGCACCTTACGGGCAGCCTGAGACACCTTGGAACGCAAGCGGATAGCGTGCTGCATAGAGGAGCGACGCAGGTCCAGGTAGCGGTACTTCAGGCGAGCTTCTTCACCTACCTGACCAGCGTCTTCAGCGTGGTCAGAAACTTGGAACGGCAAAGGTGCGGCGGGGTTGAGGATCTCTACCTCGTTGACGACTACCTCAATTTCACCGGTAGGCAGGTTCGGGTTGGCGTTACCCTCGGGGCGGGCCGTGACCTGGCCAGTAACTTTAAGTACGTATTCGGCGCGCAGATCGTGGGCCACCTCCTCACGGATGACTACCTGGGCAATACCGCTGGCATCACGTAGGTCAATAAAGGCTACGCCGCCGTGGTCACGACGACGATCGACCCAGCCGGTGAGCGTTACGGTAGTGCCAATGTCACTTGAGCGCAGGGAACCTGCATAGCGGGTACGCAGCACTTTGGTCCTTCCAGTTTGGTTAAAAGCGCACCGCGAGACGAGCGGGCGCCGCTAAAAGTCTACTCCCCGCCGCTAAGTCATGTTTATTTGCACCCCTAGTTTGGCCGCCCAGGGTAAGCCAATTCACCACAAATACTAGGTTTATCAAGCTGCAGCGCCAGGTAAACTAAAGCTGTTGTTTTAGGAGTGAGACGCTCCCTACCCTTGAAGTTTTATCGTCGCATACCTGATTGAGTTGCGAATAATTGCGTGCGTTTAGTCGGTTAACGACTGACAAGTGTGGCTGGGCGAGGTGCGTTAAGAGCGGTGAGTAATAGGCTCATCCCCACGCTCCGCTGATCCGCATTGGAAATACGTATGTCTAATCCCCTTAGCCTAGATGACCTGTTTGAGGCCCAACTAAATTCCACCTCCGCTGCCAGCGCGGCCACGCCTGAAGATATCGCTGACGCCAGCAGCCCCGCTTCCCCGGCCGACCCGGTAGACATTGACCACGAGGACGAGGCCGACGACGTCGACACTGACCGCCCAGAGCTAGATCCTGAGTCTGACAGCGAAGATGACGACGACGCCGAGCTGACCCCCACTGGCCCCACTTTCGCTGACCTGGGCTTGCCGCGCGACTTGCTGCGCGCCATCACCGACATGGGTTTTGTTAGCCCCACCGACATTCAGCGTGAGGCGATTCCGGTGCTGCTAAAGGGCCGCGACGTCGTCGGCGTAGCCCAAACCGGTACCGGTAAAACCGCCGCTTTTGGCCTGCCGCTACTAAATGAGGTAGACAGCCGTGACGGTGAGGTACAGGCCCTGGTTTTGGCCCCCACCCGTGAGCTGGCCATGCAAAGCGCTGATGCGATTGCCGATATGGCTCACCGCAGCCGTGGTCTAGATGTTGTGGCCGTCTACGGTGGTAGCCCCTACGGCCCCCAGATTGCGGCGCTACGTGAAGGCGCCCAGGTGGTTGTGGGTACCCCCGGGCGCGTAATTGACCTGATCGAAAAGGGTGCGCTGGTACTAGACCACGTGCGTTACTTCGTGCTCGATGAAGCCGATGAAATGCTGCGCATGGGCTTTGCTGAGGATGTAGAAACCATTGCCGCCTCGCTGCCTAGCGAGCGACGCACCGCCCTGTTTAGCGCCACCATGCCTCCGGCAATTGAGTCGGTGGCCGCTGAGCACCTAAACGACCCGGTACGTATTGAGGTTTCACGCCAGTCCTCCACTGTGGATTCGGTGCAGCAGTCTTACGCGGTGGTGCCTTTCCGTCACAAGGTGGGTGCGGTTTCGCGTATTTTGGCCGTGACTGATGCTGAAGCCGCGATTGTCTTTGTGCGCACCAAATCAACTGCTGAGGATGTGGCCATTGAGCTGTCTGGTCGTGGCATTCAGGCCGCCGCCATCAGTGGCGACGTACCCCAGCGTGAACGTGAGCGTCTGATTGAGCGCCTGCGCCAGGGTAGCTTGGATGTGCTGGTGGCTACGGATGTGGCCGCGCGTGGTTTGGATGTGGACCGTATCGGTCTGGTAGTTAACTTTGATGTGCCGCGTGAGGCTGAGGCCTATGTGCACCGTATTGGTCGTACCGGCCGCGCCGGACGCACCGGTGAAGCTATCACTTTCCTGACCCCTAAGGAGAAGGGCAAGCTGCGCCAGATTGAGCGTCTGACTGGGGCTCGCCTAGAGGAAATCACCCTGCCCTCCCCCGCTGACGTGTCGCGTCACCGCGCCGCTAAGCTACTAAAGCGCGCCGATGAACGCGCTCAAAAGGGCCGCCTGGACATCTACCGCGAGCTGATCGCTAAAGAAGTTTCTTCCCTGGATAGCGCCACTTTGGCTGCTACTTTGTTGGCTTTGGCGGTTGGCGACGACGGCCCGCGCTGGCAGAGAGAGGACTCAGGCCGCAAGGAGCGCCGTGAGGTGCAGGTAGATTCTGAGGGCACCTTCATTTCTGCCAGTTTTGAGCATGGCCGTGAGCGTCCTGCTCGCGAGAACAGGCCGGAGCGTCCGCGTCGCGCCCCGCGTCGTGACGATGAGGGTGGCACTGTTTACCGCGTCGAGGTGGGTCACCGTGACAAGGTTCTGCCCGGCGCTATTGTGGGTGCGCTAGCTAATGAGGGCGGTATTTCCGGCTCTGACATTGGCAAGATTGACATTTTGCAGTCTTTCTCGCTGGTCACTATCTATGCGCCGCTAGATGAGCAGACTTTGCAGCGCATGGGTAAGGCCACCTTCGCTGGCCGTGAGCTGCGTATTCGCCCGGATGAGGGCCCCGGTCACGGCTGGAGCGGCCCGAATGATCGCCACAAGGCTAAGGGTATGCGCGACGACGCCGATTCTGAGGGCGGCCGTTCGGCTTACCGCCCACGTCGCGAAGAGGGCCGCTATGACCGTGAGGACCGTGGGTTCAAGCGTGAGGACCGTGGCTTTAAGCGTGACGATCGCGGGTTCAAGCGCGATGACCGTGGGTTCAAGCGTGAGGACCGTGGGTTCAAGCGTGAGGACCGTGGCTTTAAGCGCGATGACCGTGGTTTCAAACGTGACGATCGCGGCGGGCGCTTTAACGAGCGTTCCAACTCGCGCGGCGGATACTCCGGTTACCGTGATGAGCGCTCTGGTTACCAGCGCGGCTCTAAGCGCGACGACCGTGGCGGCTATGGCCGCTCCAAGCGCTACTGAGCGCTACTGATACATAAAAATTGTGTCCCGGCGCCTAAATGAACTGCGCCCCGAAACTTGGACGCTTTAAATGGGTAGCCGTTATGCGGCTTGCTGGAGGGCCTGGTCCCGGTATTCTGCCGGGGTCAGGCCCTTGAGCTTTACTTGGCGTCTTTGTGTGTTCCAGTGCGTGACAAATGGGACCACAACGAAACAAACCAGCAGGTCGCCTCCTACCTGCAAGGCGCGCGCGACAAGTCGGCGAACAAACCGCAGATCGTCGCCGCCTACGCGAACAACTACGACCCGGCATCATGGGCTGCCGACCCGAAGGACCCCAGCCAGCAAGCAGATCCATCCGCAGGCGACGCCGTCACCTTCACGATTGACGCCGGCCAGGGCGGCACCGTCACGCTTGTGACGCGCTACGCCAGACAGGATGACGACCCCGCCTACCACCAGATGATCCTCGATATGGGTCAGCCCACGCAGAAGCTCATCAAGTACGTGCACTTCGATGCGACAGGCAGCTATGACACGTGGAAGGAGATGACCGAAACCGTCGAGCTCACGCCCGGCGTCCACACGATCTCCTTCTGGGTCCCGGGCGATCAAACGTACACGCCCGTCAACATCGACTGCATCACCTCGCGCGAGTTCAACTCGGATTCCATCAAGCTCGCTGACGCAGCATTCGCAGCCAACGGCGCGCACCACCTGGAGCTCGGCGACTACGGGCACATGCTCGACAACGAGTTCTTCGTCAACTGCCGAGCCTGACGCTCACGGGCCGTCAGGAGCGAGTGACCTCCACAGCGGTGGTCTGCGCGAGGTTGGACAGAGCGGTCACGAACTGCGCAATTATCTTGCGGTTGCGGCTGTCCTGCATGAGGTTGGGCAGACCCTTGGTCGTGCAGGTGACCTCAACGACGGT
>CAJZDJ010000035.1 GCA_915063485.1 uncultured Actinomyces sp. | reverse complement strand
CCGGCGAGGAGCGGATCGCGGCGTGCGTCGTGCGCGCGACGACGAACGCGGACGTGAACCACGTCGTCAAGAAGCGGCTCGACGTGCGCAAGGCCAGCTTCTGGCCGCAGGAGCGCGCCGTCGAAGCGTCGGGCATGGAGTACGGCGGGATCACACCGGTGGGTGTGCCCGGCTCGTGGCGCCTGCTTATCGATTCGGCGTGCGCGTCCGGTTGGAGCTGCATCGGGTCGGGCTTGCGCCGCTCCAAGCTATTCGTCACCGGCGAGGTCCTCACCGCACTCCCGGGCGCGGAGATCGTCGAAGGCCTCGGGGTCTGAAGGGACGAGGCCTGGGCCGGGCTCCGCTCTCCCCCTCCGTTTCACGCGTGTTTCACGGGGAACGAGGCCGGGGCGGCAGCATTGGCCACAGGGATGGCAGGATCGACCGGACACGTGGATGCCTGGGCCCCTTTACTGCGCAGGTTAACCCCACAGGTGGTAGTGCAGGCAGGCCGCCCACACTGCCACCAATAGGGCCCAGCTGCGCATCAATGGGTTAAGGCCGCCAGCAAAGGGGCCCGCGCGCACAGCTCCAGCCCCACGCGCGCAGTCCCAGGCCCGCGCGCACAGCTCCAGCCCCGCGCCCGCATGCACCAGGCCCACGCGCGCATGCACCAGCCCGCGCACATACTCCCAGGCACACACCCACATCCGCAGTCACATGCACATCCGGGAATACAAAAACCCCGGAACCTCAACAGGTCCCGGGGTCCGGTGGCGGAGGATGGGGGATTCGAACCCCCGAGGGCTTGCACCCAACACGCTTTCCAAGCGTGCGCCATAGGCCACTAGGCGAATCCTCCTAGTAAACCGCAAAGCGGCTACGGTCGAAAATCATAACTGATTAATCGTGCTCGGCGCTACTTGCGGATAGACATAAAATGTATGCGGTAGATCACGTGCAGGCTAGAAAATATATTTAATGTGGCTTGCGTTACGTTTCATTGTGTTGTAGCGGGCTTTGGGGGGCTGTGCAGTAGCTAAATTGTCGCCCTCTAGGCTGGTTTACGTATGGAAATTGCTAGTGCGGCTTGCTGGTAGCGTTGCTGGGTTGGCCCGAAACAGGTGTACGCTAACAGCTTTGCTAACGTGGCTAATAAATTCTTAATGCGCCTTCTAAAGCTTGGCGTCAACTGCGAGAATATTTCACAGCAAATCCATAGGCGGTCAGCTTGGCTTAGATTTTTCCTAGACGTCATGCGAGCTTTGTGCACACTCTTTCAAAGTAATGGCTCCGATGAGATGCATCGTAGTTAGCCTCCGAGTGAGAACTTGGAAGCTATATGTCGATCCGCATTCTTCTGTCTCATATATCAGGATCAAAATGGTGGATAGTAGCGATTTTAGGTGCTCGCCGGTGGATAAAAGCCTCTGAGTCCACTTTGTCGTGCAAGCAAACTGAAACCTTGCTGCAAGTTAGCTGACGCTGGCTGTGTTCAAAAATATAGATCACTTGATAGTGGTAGCTTGCAAAGTGAGAGCAATCAAGGTTAAATAACTTCCGTAACAATTTAATAAATCACGGACACAAGTCCGCAACCATAAATACTCGGAAGGAAAATCCATGGCACAGCGTGTGGAGACTATTCTCATCGACGACATTGACGGCTCTAGTGCTGCAGAGACCGTTAACTTCGCTCTAGACGGCGTTAACTACGTCATTGACCTAAACTCCGAAAACGCTAGCCGTCTACGCGCTGACCTACAGGAGTGGATTAACTACGCGCGCCGCGCCCGCAACGGCCGTCGTCGCACCACTACCCCGGCCGTTTCTAACAGCGAGTCCCGCCGCATGCGCGAATGGGCCAAGGAGCACGGCTTCCAGGTTTCTGACCGTGGCCGTGTCTCCGCTGAGATCCGCCAGGCTTACCTAGCTGAGCAGGGTCGCTGATTAATTTAGTGTCAGCTCAACTACGCTTAACTGAATAATTAAATTCAAGCAGGTGTTTTATAGGCACCTGTCAGGTAAGTGCCAATAAAACGGCGGTAAATAAACTGCTGCGATATTGGTTGCGCTGACGTCTAGGTTTTATAGCTCGAAGTGCTCGTACAGTTTTTACTGTGCGGGCACTTTCGTTTATTTGCGACTTATTACTGTGGTGTCTGTGGGGGAGCCTGTAGTGGCAGGGAGGGATTGATGTGGGTGGCGCTCTAGGGCTTTAGTTACTGACGGCGTCGGCGCCGAGTCTGCATTGACGCCGTGGGCTAGCGTTGGCGCCGCCGGTCAGCGACGACGGCGTATAGGGGCGCTAGCCGGTGTTTGCGGCCCATCGGGCTGTGCCTAAGGTCTTGTTTAGGTGCTTTAGCTCTCGCAAAAGCGTGCAAGTGCTGGCAAAATAGCTTTCATGGCTTACACCCTCGTACTGCTCCGCCACGGCGAGAGCGAATGGAATGCAAAGAACCTATTCACCGGTTGGGTTGACGTGGCCCTCTCGGACAAAGGCAAGGCCGAGGCCGTGCATGGTGGCGAGCTGCTAAAGGAGGCCGGTGTTCTACCGGACAAGCTATTTACCTCCATGCTGCGCCGCGCTATCATGACCGCGAACCTAGCTCTAGACTCCGCTGACCGCCACTGGATCCCGGTTGAGCGCAACTGGCGTCTAAACGAGCGTCACTACGGCGCTCTGCAGGGCAAGAACAAGAAGGAAATTCGCGACGAGTACGGCGACGAGCAGTTCATGCTCTGGCGTCGTTCCTACGATGTGCCGCCGCCGGCCATCGAGGCTGGTAGCGAGTTCAGCCAAGACACTGACCCGCGTTATGCCGGCGAGCCGGTACCCGCCACCGAGTGCCTCAAGGACGTCATCGCCCGTCTGCTGCCTTACTGGGAATCCACCATCGTTCCCGAGATCAAGACCGGCAAGACCGTAATGATCGCCGCCCACGGTAACTCCCTGCGCGCCATCGTCAAGCACCTGGACGAGATCTCCGACGAGGACATCGCCGGCGTCAACATCCCCACCGGTATTCCGCTGGTTTATGAGCTCGACGAAGAGACCCTCAAGCCCATCAAGAAGGGTGGTCGCTACCTAGACCCCGAGGCTGAGGCTAAGATCGCCGCTGTTGCTAACCAGGGCAAGTGAGCTAGTTTTATAACTAGTTAACTTTTTGGTTGCTAACAGCTAGTAATAGCTGCAGATAGCTACATATCTGTGGGGCGAGTGTGAAAAGCACCCGCCCCACAGTCGTCTTATTTTGCTTTTGGTAACTAGCGCCAGCTTTGGTAACCAGCCTCAGCTGATGCGTTAGCAACTAGACACACTGCCCTATAGCGATTGGTTATGTTATGAATATAAGTTTAGACGTGGAGTGGGCTACATGTTGCACGGGCGAGCCTAAAATTAATGTGCCGGCTGGTAGAATATAAGCCAGTTGCATTAGCCCGGAGTGTGTTTATGACCTTTAAAGTTGGCGAGACAGTGGTCTACCCCCACCATGGTGCGGCCCGAATTATTAAAATTCAGGACCGCAAGGTTCGCGGGGAAACGCGGGTGTACCTCACGCTTGAGGTGGCGCAGGGCGATCTAACCATTATGGTCCCTGCTGAAAACGTTGAAGAAATTGGCGTTAGAGACGTAGTTGACCAGGCCGGTCTGGAAAATGTTTTCGAGGTGCTACGCACTGGGCAGGTAGAAGAGCCAACCAACTGGTCGCGTCGCTATAAGGCAAATCAGGAAAAAATTGCTTCCGGAGACGTGCTTAAGGTTGCTGAAGTGGTGCGTGACCTCTCGCGTCGCGATACTGATCGAGGCTTGAGCGCCGGTGAAAAGCGCATGCTTGCCAAGGCACGGCAGATTTTGGTTTCAGAGCTGGCATTGGCGCAGAAGGTTGAAGAAGCCGCCGCTGAGCAGACTCTGGATCAAGTCCTAGCTGAGTGATAAGCGCGTTTATATCCCAATGAGTGCTTGCGTTGCGGTTTTAACTGCGGCAGGCTCGGGCACCCGCCTGGGTTGCCAGGGCCCCAAGGCTTTGGTGCAGTTAGCTGGCCAGAGCTTGGTGCGTCGCGCAGCAGCCGGATTGTTTGCCTGCCTGCAGGTGGATGCGGTGGTAGTTACCGCCCCGGCTGACTATCTAGAGGTTTTCCAGGCTGAACTGGCTGATTTTGACAATTTAGTGGTTGTGGCCGGCTCGGATGTTTCACGCCAGGCCAGTGTGGCTAACGGTTTGGCTGCTGCGGTTGAGTTAGTGCCGCAGGCAGATGTGGTTTTAATTCACGACGCCGCCCGTTGCTTAACCCCGCCCGCCGCTATTGCCCGCGTGATCGACGCCGTACGTGCAGGTAACCCGGCAGTGATTCCAGCCCTGCCGGTGACTGACACAATCAAATCTGTGGGCCCCGCCCGCCCTCAGGGTGAGATCGCGGCTGCGCCAGCCGCAGGCGCCACGGCAGCACCCGTAAATGCGCCGCTCTCTGCCCCCACCCAAGTAGAGCCGGTGCTTGAAACTGTAGACCGCCGTCGACTACGGGCCGTGCAAACCCCGCAAGGCTTTGAACGCGAAACCATTTTGCGCTCCCACCATCTCGGCGCCCAGGCGGCAGCCAGTGAATCTAGCGCCGCCTCAGATGACGCAGGCCTAGCTGAGCAGGCCGGCTATCCGGTGGTGGTTGTGCCCGGAGACGCCCTCAGTTTTAAGGTCACCACCCCCATTGATTTGGCACTAGCGCAAGTATGTGTAAGCCAAAATCTAGCTAATCTTTAAAGGAGTAGCCATGGCGCAATTTTTGCTACCTCGCACCGGCATCGGCATGGATGTGCACGCTTTTGCGCCTGAAGGCTCGGGGGTGCCCATGCATCTGGCCTGTCTGGAATGGCCGGGGGTGACCGGTTTAGCCGGTCATTCTGACGGCGACGTCGTCGCCCACGCCTGTGCCGACGCCCTGTTCGCAGCCGCCGGGCTAGGCGATTTAGGCAGTAATTTCGGGGTGGACCGCCCCGAGTTTAAAGGCGCATCCGGCGCCACCTTACTAGGCGAAGCTGCCCGCCGCGTGCGCACTGCCGGCTATGAGATCGGCAATGTTAGCGTGCAGCTAATCGGCCAACGTCCGCGTGTAGCGGGCCGAATTGCCCAGGCCAATGCGGCACTGAGCCAAGCTGCCGGGGCGGATGTGCAAATGAGCGCCACCACCACCGACCACCTAGGTTTCCTGGGGCGTGGTGAGGGCCTAATGGCAATTGCCAGCGCCCTGGTTTACACCAATACGCCCGCCTAAAACTATTACTTTAGGGTTTCGGGTAGCCTTATAGGGTGAGTACCCTCAAGAGTGAACCATCCCTGAAACTGTATGATTCGGCCAGCCACGCCCTTGTGTCGCTAGCCCCTACGGTTACCCCCGGTAAGGTCACGATCTACCTGTGTGGTGCTACTGTGCAGGGCAGCCCCCATATTGGGCATATGCGCTCAGCCATTGCTTTTGACGTACTAACCCGCTGGTTAGAGTACTGCGGCCAGGAAGTAGTGCTAGTACGTAACGTAACCGACATCGACGACAAAATCCTGGCTAAATCCGCGCAGGCCGGCGCCCCCTGGTGGGCTTGGGCCTACCGCTATGAGCGCGAATTTTCCGCCGCCTACCAGGCCCTAGGGGTTAAAGACCCCACCTACGAGCCCCACGCCACCGGGCACGTGCCAGACATGATCGACCTGGTCCAGCGCCTGATCGACGCCGGTCACGCCTATGTGGGTAGCCCCGGCAACGTTTACTTCTCGGTGCGTTCCCTGCCCGACTACGGCTCGCTAACCAACCAAAGCCTAGACCAGCTGCGTTCAACTGAGGATGAATCCCAGATTGACGACGCCGTCGAGGCTGACAAACGCGACCCGCGCGACTTTGCCCTGTGGAAAGCCGCTAAACCCAGCGAACCTGCCGACGCCTCCTGGGACACCCCCTGGGGACGCGGCCGCCCCGGCTGGCACCTAGAATGCTCGGCCATGAGCCGACGCTACCTGGGCGACACTTTCGACATTCACGGCGGCGGCATTGATCTGCGCTTCCCCCACCATGAGAATGAGCAGGCCCAATCCCACGGCGCCGGCTGGCCTTTTGCGCGCATCTGGGTACACAACGCCTGGGTGACCATTAAAGGCGAAAAAATGAGTAAGTCCCTGGGTAACTCCCTGGTTGTCTCTGAGCTGCTCAAACAGTACTCGCCGCAGGCTCTGCGCCTAGTTATTGGCACCACCCACCACCGCTCCACAGTGGAGTTCAGCCCCGACACCCTAGAAGACGCCCAAGCCCTGTGGGACCGCTTTAGCGGGGCCCTGGCACGCGCTGTGAAACTAGCTCCTGATCTAGCTGAAGTTGATTTAGCGCAGGTAGCCGTCACTAGTGAGTTCCGCGCCGCCATGGATGATGACCTCAACCTAGCTGGGGCCATGACCCAAATCCACGCCGCTCTTAAGCGCCTAAACGTGGCCCTAACTGAAGCTGAAGCCGGACAGGGTGAAGCTACGCAGGTAGCTGAAGCCGCCAACCAGCTACGGGTAATGCTTGATATTTTGGGGCTAGATCCACTTTCACCGGTTTGGGCCCGCGCTGGCGCCAGCGAGGAAAACGCAGACAATGCGGCCCTAGCTGCCCTGGGTAACCTGGTGGAAAACCTGCTAGAGCAACGCGCTAGTGCCCGCAAAGAAAAAGACTGGGGCCGCGCTGACGCTATCCGTGACGCCTTGGCTAGTGCCGGGGTAGTGGTTGAAGACTCACCTACCGGTGCCCGCTGGCACCTGGGCTGATAGATAAGGAATCCCATGCCTGGAAATGACCGTCCCCACGGCGCTCGCCGTCGTCCTGGTAGTAAAAAAGGCCCCCAGGTTGGCACTGGTGGGCACCGCCGCAAGGCCCTAGAAGGGCGCGGCCCCACCCCCAAGGCAGAAGATCGTCCCTACCACCCCAAACACAAGGCTAAGCTGAGCGCTGAGGCTAAGGCCGCTGCTGCCCAGCCCACCCGTGAACGCCAGCTAGAAAAGATCCGCAACCGCTTTGACGTGCCCGCAGACCACGAAATTATCTGTGGTCGCAACGCCTGCGCCGAAGCGGCCCGCGCCCGCGTGCCCGTCACGCGCGTATTTATGGCGGTTTCAGCTGAAAACGACGACCGTCTAGGGGCCGTGGTGCGCCGTGCCACCCTAGAAGGCGCACCCGTATTTGAGGTCACCAAGCTGGAATTAGAAGCCCTCACCCAGGGTGCCGTGCATCAGGGTGTGGCCATGGAAATCGCCTCCTACGACTACGCTGATGCCCTAGAGCTACTAGATCGCGTCAGCGCCACCGGCCGCAAACCCCTATTTGTGGCGCTAGACCAGGTAACTGACCCCCACAACCTGGGGGCGGTGCTGCGTAGCGCGGGTGCATTTGGGGTCGACGGCGTCATCATCCCGCAGCGTCGCAGTGCAGACGTTAACGCCACCGTGTGGAAGGTTAGTGCTGGCGCCGCCGCGCGCGTGCCGGTAGCTAAAGAAACCAACCTGGTGCGTACGCTAGAAGCCTTCAAAGCACGCGGCTGTTTTGTGGTGGGTCTAGACGGTAACGGCAGTGTTAGCGTCGATAACCTAAACCTGGCTGACCAGCCGCTAGTGCTGGTAACTGGGGCTGAAGGCAAGGGCTTATCGCGCCTGGTGAGCCAGACTTGCGACGAAATCGCTTCGATTAACATCCGTGCCGCCGTCGAAAGTCTCAACGCGGCCGTGGCCACCGGTATTGCCCTATATGAGGTAGATCGGGTGCGTCGCACCATTCAGGGTGACTAATCCCTGATAATAGCTATTGGTTGACGCGGGTCGGGCATGGCGCCCGACCTGCCAATTGCTATAAGGAGCTAAGGCAATGGACGCCTCTAAGTTGGATCTAGGCGGTGCGCTGGCTTACGGCGCAGATTACAACCCTGAGCAGTTCGACGACGCCACTTTTGAGCGTGACCTGGAGCTAATGCGCCAAGCCCAGGTGAACTTGGTGAGCCTGGCAATCTTTTCCTGGACGCGACTAGAACCCAGTGAGGGCAACTACCGTCTGGACTGGCTAGAGCAGCTCATCGACCGCCTGTGGCAGGCAGGTATTAGCGTAGACCTGGCCACCGCCACCGCCTCTCCGCCGGCCTGGCTGGGGCGTCACTACCCTGACACTTTGCCGGTGCGCGCTGATGGATCTGTATACTCTTGGGGCTCACGTCAACAGTATTGCCCCAGCTCATACCGGTTCAGGGTGGCCGCTAATGCGCTCACAGCGCGCCTAGTGGAGCGTTTTGCCGCCCACCCGGCAGTGGTGGCTTGGCATGTTTCAAACGAGTATGGCTGCCACATTCGTGAATGTTTTTGTCAGCGCTGTGCCAAGGCTTGGCGTGACTGGCTTAAAAAGCGTTACTGCTGTTTGGACGCCTTAAACCGGGCTTGGGGCACCAATTTTTGGTCCCAGTTCTATACCGACTGGGAGCAGGTGATCCCTCCGCGTATCACCCCCAGTTTCGCTAATCCCAACCAGATGCTTGATTGGCGCCGCTTTAGCAGTGACAACCTAAAATCCGGTTACCTATCTGAAGCCGCCCTGATCCGTGCCGGGCTAGCTAAAGCAGGCCGGGCCGTGCCGGTAACCACCAACTTTATGGATGCCTTTGAGGCTCTAGACTACTTTGACTGGGCTAAAGACATTGACCTGGTAGCTAACGACTCCTACCCAGACCCGGCTGATCCGCGCGCCGCCCACCAGCTGGCTTTCACCGGGGATCTGATGCGTGGCCTGGGTGGCGGGCGCCCCTGGTTGCTTATGGAGCAGGCTCCCGGTGCGGTGCAGTGGCGTGCACGCAACGCGGTAAAAGCTCCGGGGGAGTACTTGCTTTGGTCCTTGGCGCACGTTGCTCATGGGGCCGACGGCGTCATGCAGTTCCAGTGGCGCCAGTCCGTTGCAGGGGCGGAAACTTTCCACGGCGCCATGGTGCCCCACAGCGGCACCGAGTCAATGCAGTGGCGCCAAACTGTGGAACTAGGTCAAGTACTCAAGCGCCTGGCCCCAGTGGTAGGCCAGCGTAGCCAGGCCCAGGTCGCCATCATGCTGGACTGGCCCTCTATGTGGGCCCAAAACGCTGCGATTGGCCCCGATGAGGCCACTCACGGCCTGCAAATTCCGTCGCTAAGCGCTCCCGCCGGCAGTGCGCTACGCGCCGCCCAGGCTTGGCACGCCACCTGTTTCGAGGCCGGCTACGCGATAGACATTGTCCAGGTGGATGCTGAGCTGGATGATTACAGCCTAATCGTGGTTCCAGAAATCTTCATGACCCACCCTCAGCTAGCTCAGAGACTAAACCAAGCCGCCAGTCGCGGCGCCCAGGTAGTAATTACCGCCCGCACCGGCGTCGTGGACCAAAGTGGGCACGCCGTCGTCGGTGGCTATTTAAGCCAGGGCCCCAGCGCAGACTACCCGAGCACTAGTGGCAACCATCTAGCCTGCGCCCACCACGCAACCCCGGAGGAAGCCCCCGCTACTGGCCTAGCCATGAGCCAGGGCGAGCAAGAAGAAGCCCCCGCCGCCACTATGAGCCTGGCTGAGCTAACCGGCGTGCGGGTACTAGACCAAATCCCGGTGCTAGACGCACCCGTCTCCGCCTGGAACTGGGAAGGTGCCCCCGACGCCTCCCAACCTCTAGCCCAAGCTGTAGCTAAAGGCCTAAACCGCAATCTGCAATTCACCCTCGACGCCCACGGTCCCCTGGCGCGGCTACTAGCCCGCAGTGAAAACGCCCCGCTGGTAGCTTATGGCTGGAGTGAAAACCTGGCCATCAACGACGACGTCGAAATCCTGGCCTCCTACGCCACCGGCCGCCTAGCTGGGCAAGGCGCCATCACCCGCCGCCCCCAAGGCGCCGGGGCCGCCTGGTACATCAGCTGCGACCTAACCCCCGCAGCGCGCGCACACCTACTCAAACTGGCTGGCGCCTACGCGCGACTACGCCCAGTATTTGCTCACCCACTACCGGCCGGGGTCAGCGCCCACCGGCGTGGCAGCTGCCTGTTCCTGCTTAACTTCGCTGCTACCAGCGCCGAAATAGCCGGCGTGGTGGGCTACGACCTAGTCGGGGCGAACCAGGTGACCGGACATCTAGTGCTGCCCCCACGCAGCGGCGCAGTTATCCAAATGGCCTAAAATCTCTAGCTTTTTAAAGCAAACTTGAGACAATAAGAACCTAAATGTCGACAATCTGGGAGGCATCATGGCTGATAACGCCCCTAACTTCATCCGTCGAAGCGGCTTTATAAGCTCGGTTAAGGCAGACGATCAGACCATCGATAAGGTGCTAGCCAACTTAGGCGTGCTGGCACTACTCGGTGAGCCGGTGCTGCCCCAGCACCGCTCGATCAGCGTACTAGTTAGCGACCAAAACCAGGTGGCTACCGTCAAAAATGGCGAGCTAGCCCCCGGCCTAGACCTATCTGACCTGGTCTACAAGCTAGCTACAGAGCTAGAAGCCGATGTACTAATTGGCCCGGCCCGTTACGACGCCTCAGCCGGCTCCGATGAGGACTACGAACCTGACTACGCCGCCCTGCGCGTAGCGGTGCTCACCCCGATGAGCTCCTATACGGTGCCGCTACAGTCCACCCTGCTAGAGCGCACCCTGGCGGTAGTGAACCTGCCCGAAATTGACCGTCGCCTGGTGCTTTACGCCGGTGACGGGCTCGAAATCGGTGACCTAGGTTGGGATGAAGAGCAGCTGCCGAGCCTGGTGCTGCGCTCCTACAAGGGTGAGCTGAGCCTGGCAGCAGTCACCAGTGGAGACCTAGACGACGACTCTGAGGTAGTCACTGTGCTGCGCCGTCGTGAATGGGTGGTGTGGCCCAAGGGGCGCATCGCCAAGGCTCGCAAGGAGGAGCTAGCTGCTGCCCTGGCTGCCCCCACCCACGCCGCTGAGCTCAGTGTGGTCACCCCGAATGCTGACGTTGAGGCTTTGGACAAGGCCCTGGCTGAAGACAGCGGCAATGGTGTCGACGGCGCCGGCCCGGTGCTAGAGGCCCTGGGCTTGCCGCAGTGGCTGGGTCCCTGGTTGCGCGGTGAAATCGCCACCAGTGCCATAGAGGATGTGGTAGTGCACGAACCGCGCGGCCTGAGCAACGCGGTAGGCCGTAGCGTCTCCATGATGCTAGACGACTCTGCCGTATCTGGCCCCAGCTTCTGGCAGGGCTACACTCGCACCGTCACCGACCAGCCCTGGCTGTTTAGGGCCGCTAACCTGCTAGAGGCAGGTGCCGGTGGGGCACTAGTGGGCACCGCACTAACCCGCCGTCTACGTAATGGCGGGGGCCTGAGCGGCACCCTGCTAGTTATGGGCGCGGGTCTGGTGATAGACAGTGCAGCAGAGTTTGCTCTAGCCTCGTGGACCCGTGCGCGTGAGCTACGCCGCCGCGCAGTTGAGGCAGAGCGTGAAGCTCGCCGCGCTGCCGCTGCGCAGTAATACACGCTGATAGCTGCTGCCCGTAGACAGTGTTGTGCTGATGGTTGCATCCTGCTGTGCGCCGCCAGCGCGGTGAGTGGCGCTAATACTGAGCGTGTTTAATATTTAGGCCGGCTAGTGGTTTTCCACTAGCCGGCCTAGTTGTATTGGTTGTGTCAGGCAATTTGGTTATGCCCGGTGTGGACAGCGTCCGGTGTCCAGTGTGGACAGTGTGAACAGTGTCCATGGTGGCAGCGCCCGGGTTGGGCGCCGCCTGGCCCTTACTCGCCCTTGAACTTCAAATTGGCGGTAAAGCCCATCGGGTTGACGCTGTACTCCTCAACCGCTTCCTGGTCGCGGGCGGCGAATTCGGCGTCGTCGTCCTCGCTGGTGCCGGTGGCGTAGTCGATGTCGTCTAGGACATTGGGACGCAGCTCCTCATTACCGCTGATCACGGCGTGTTCGTCAGGGCGGTTAGCCAGCACATTGGCCACATAGTCAGCCACGGCGTCCTGCATAGAGACGTCGTAGCCAGCTTCCTCAGACATATACCAGCGGTGCTCAAGCACCTCGTGGAAAATTTCCGCAGGCTCCAGCTTGCGGCGCATCTCAGCGGGCACAGCCGCAATGGTGGGTTCAAATACGTCTGCCAACCAGGCGTGGGCAGCGATTTCTAGTGGCTCATCCTTACGGTTCCACAGGCTGCGGTAGGCTTCCAGGTCGTTGAGCATACGCCGGCCCTGACCTTCTTGCACATCCAGGCCGGTTAGGCGCATGATCTGGCGGCGGTAGTGTCCGGCGTCAACCACCTTGGGCTGGATAGACAGGTGGGTGCCGTCCAGGTCCGTGGTCATTGATAGCTCGCCGACGTCGAACCCCAGAGAGTTTAGACGCTCAATACGGTTAGCTACACGCCAGCGCTCAGACATGGAGAAAGACTCTTCACCGGTGAGCACATCCCACAGTTCCAAGTAGCGTGAGACGATACGGTCACCGACGCCGATAGTGTCAACGTCTTCCTCAAGTAGACCGCCAGCTTGCAAGTCCATTAGTTCACCAATGATGTTGGTGCGGGCCAGCTCAATGTCATACATGCGCTTACCAGAGGTGAGGCCCTCAGGGTGAAGCTCGCCGGTTTCGGCGTCAACCAGGTAGGCTGCGAAAGCCCCGGCGTCGCGCCTAAAGAGCGTGTTGGATAGAGACACGTCTCCCCAGAAGAACCCCAGCAAGTGCAAGCGCACTAGCAGCACTGCCAGCGCGTCAATTAGGCGCGTGGCGGTTTCAGGGCGCATGTACTGGCTAAATAGGGCGCGGTAAGGCAGCGAGTAAGACAGGTGCTCGGTGATCAGTACTGAGTTGAGCTCTTCGCCATTGGCATCAGTGCGGCCGGTAATAACTGCGATTGGACGTACACAGGGCGCCCCTAAACGCAGCAGGTCACGCAGCATTTCGTATTCGCGGTCTGCTACAAAAGAACTGATTTCCTTAACTGCAATTACATTGGAGTTAAGGTTTACAAAACGCACGATGTGGCGGGAAATACCACGCGGAAGAGCGGCCAGAACCTCTGGTGGCCACTGCTCTAGCGGGATATTCCAAGGTAGGTCGAGGATCGCGGGATCCATGCTCATAGATTTGATGTTAATGGCCTGGGCCATAATCACCCTTTGCAGATAAATAAGGCGGGGTAGCTACGTAGTGGCAGCCACCCCACCTTAATGTATTAGGCATTTGGTGTCTGTTACCGCGCTAATACTAGCGCTGTTCAGTTACCAAATCCTGCAGGCACTCAGGCCGGCAGACGCTTACCCGTGGCAGAGGAGAACAGGTGCTCCTGGCCGGGGCGGATGCGCACGTGGATGACCTCGCCGTTGGCGGGGGCGGTGCGCGGAGGTACGCGGACAATCATCTGGCTGGAGTCCTCGCCACTGCCAAGCTTGTGGGCGGACTTGTCAGCCCCCACCAGCTCGCCGTAGACGTAAGCGTCACTGCCCAGCTCCTCCACGAAGGAGATGCGTACCGGGATAGAGTCCGCGTCGCCTTCCTTGACCACGTCGAGGGCTTCGGGACGGAAGCCGATGGTCAGGGTCTTGGCGTCTTCGGCAGCTAGAGCCTTAAGGGTGACACGCGGCAGACGAATCTTGGCGCTACCCAGCTTGGCAATGTCGCCTTCGAGGTCGAAGGTGCCCAGGTTCATGGCGGGGGAGCCAATGAATCCGGCCACGAACTCGTTGGCAGGCTTGTCGTACATTTCGCGCGGAGAGCCCACCTGCTGGAGCAGGCCATCCTTAAGTACGGCGATACGGTCACCCATGGTTAGAGCTTCAGTCTGGTCGTGGGTTACGTAGACCGTGGTGACACCCAGCTCACGCTGCAGCGAGGCGATCTGGGTACGGGTCTGTACGCGTAGCTTCGCGTCCAGGTTAGACAGCGGTTCATCCATGAGGAATACCTTGGGCTTACGCACAATGGCGCGGCCCATGGCTACACGCTGACGCTGACCACCGGATAGAGCCTTGGGCTTGCGCTCCAAGTATTCGGTTAGACCCAGGATCTTGGCGGCCTCTTTAACGCGGCGGTCAATCTCTTCCTTCGGGGTGCCCGCGATCTTAAGCGCAAAGCCCATGTTGTCGTGTACCGACATGTGGGGGTAGAGCGCGTAGTTCTGGAACACCATAGCGATGTCGCGGTCCTTGGGCTGGACGTCGGTGACGTCGCGGTCGCCGATTAGGATGCGACCAGCGTTCACATCCTCCAGACCTGCGAGCATGCGCAAAGAAGTAGACTTACCGCAGCCAGACGGACCCACAAGTACCAGGAATTCGCCGTCAGCGATCTCCAAGTTTAGGGCGTCAACAGAGGGGCGGTCGTTGCCAGGATAGATCCTGGTTGCATGGTCAAAAGTTACTGATGCCATGACTTGCATTCCCTTCACCGGCAGGTACGTGCCGGACGATCCGTCGTGAAAGGTGTCCATGCGTGTCCGCACTGACACAAATCTCGTATTTCTTGTGGTTGAGGTTCATCCCCCAACCATGACCAAGTGTGTCATATGTAATAGCTGCTGGGTAGAGTTTGTTCAGAATTGCAGTTGTTATGTGTCTGTAATCACTGAAGTGGTATCGCAGGGCTGCTATCTTCACAGGAAATTAGTAGCTTTGGGCGCGTAAGCTAGTCCAAGAAGTTAATTTTTAAACTACCGTGAGGTGGCGCGTTAGCGTCGGCTCCAGATACATGAGGAGTTCCCCAGTGGTGTCTTCCAGTAGTGCTCGCGCCGCACGTGAGCGCGCCAAGCAGCTGCGTGCAGAACAAGAACGCAAAGAGCGTCGTGGCAAAATCGCCCGCCGCTCCATTTTGGGAGCTGGCTGCGTGACGATCGTAGGTGGGGCAGCAGGCCTAGTGTTCTACGAACGCTCACAGAAAGGAGAAGGTGGTGGCGCTAATGGCAAGTCCACAAGCGCCGTCGACTACACCAAGCTCGACGAAACCACTCTAAAGAGCAAGCTGGCCAACCGTAAAGGCGTGCCCAAACTCGTACTAGTTGACGGCTCACTACCCTTCGGTAAGGGCCCGGTGCCAGGCACTATGAACACCGGCACTAAGAATGTAATCGAAATTGTCTTTGACTACGCCTGCTCACACTGCGCCGAATTTGAATCCGTGCACGCCGCCGAGCTCAAGAGCATCATTGACACCGGCAAGGCCACGGTAGTGCTACGCCCCTGCAAGATCCTGGGTTCCCCCTGGTCTGACCTAGCCGACTCCTTCATGGGTACGGTACTAGACCGCGAACCCGCCAAGGCTTGGGCCATGCACACCGCGATCTTTGCACAGCTAGAAAGCGCCATTAAAAGCGGCGCCCAGCAGTACCCCGGCATTGACGCCATCGTCAGCGCCGCTAACGCCGTGGGACTAAAGGCAGACACCATCACTGACGCCACCAACTCAGCCCAGACCAATGCCTACGAAAACTGGACCAAGCTAGGCACCACCAGCTTCACCAACCAGAAGCTGGCCGGTACCCCCACCGTCTTTATCAACGGGGTTAACGCCAACCTAGCCCAGCTGCAAGAGCAAGGCTCGCTGCAAAAGCTGCTGCTACCCGGAGCCACAATCACCCCGGCCCCCACCAACGCAGCTCACTAGGGTGGCAGCTGACCCGGCGCGGCCAAGCGACTTGCGCGGCCGCTGTAGCTAAGGCGCATGGCCGCCGTCGTGGTGAGTAACTGCTACCCACAGCGCCAAAGCTAAACCAACACCTGACCGTCGTCCTTATATTTAAGGGCGACGGTACCTTTTTAGTGCTGTCTTAGGCAGGTAGAGTGAGAGTTATGCGCAAACCTGTTGATGCAACCCAGACCCCGGCATGGGGCAAGCTAGAGCAGCTACACCAGGAGCTAGCTCCTAACCTACGTGAGTGGTTCGCCCAGGACCCGGCCCGCGCTGAGCGTTACAGCTACCAGCTGGCCGACCTGCACGTGGACCTGTCTAAGAACCTTATTAACGACGACGTTCTCGCGGCTCTGCTAGAGCTAGCTGAGCAGGTGGACCTGGCCGAGCGCCGCGAAGCCATGTTCAACGGCGAGCACATCAACATCACTGAAGACCGAGCCGTGCTACACACCGCCCTGCGTCGCGCCGAGGGTGACACCCTAGAGGTTGACGGTCAGAACGTGGTAGCCGACGTACACGCCACCCTGGCCAAGGTTTACGGCTTCGCTGAAGAGGTCCGCTCTGGCGTTTGGCGCGGTGTCACCGGCAAGCCCATCTCCACCGTGGTAAACATCGGTATTGGTGGCTCTGACCTGGGCCCGGTCATGGTTTACGAAGCCCTGGCCCCCTACCGCCAGCCCGGCCTAGAGTGCCGCTTCATCTCCAACATTGACCCCACTGACTGCGCCGAGACCGTCGCAGACCTAGACCCCGAAACCACCCTGTTCATCATTGCCTCCAAGACCTTCACCACCCTGGAGACTTTGACCAATGCCCGCATGGCCCGTGACTGGTTCCTAGCCTCCCTAGAGGCCAAGGGCATCTCCACCGAGGGTGCTATCGCTAAGCACTTCGTGGCCGTGTCCACCGCTCTGGACAAGGTAGCCGAGTTCGGCATTGACCCCAAGAACGCTTTCGGTTTCTGGAACTGGGTTGGTGGCCGTTACTCCGTGGACTCCGCCGTGGGTACCGTTTTGGCCGTGGCCGTGGGCCCGGAGAACTTCAGTAACTTCCTGGCCGGTTTCCGCGCCGTCGACGAGCACTTCCGCAACACCGAGCCGGCCAAGAACGTGCCGCTGCTAATGGGCCTGCTCAACATCTGGTATGTGAACTTCTTCGGTGCCGCCTCCCACGCGGTGCTGCCCTACGACCAGCACCTACACCGCTTTGCTGCCTACCTGCAGCAGCTAACCATGGAGTCCAACGGTAAGCGCGTGCGCTGGGATGGCACCCCGGTCACCTCCGCCACCGGTGAGATCTTCTGGGGCGAGCCGGGCACCAACGGCCAGCACGCCTTCTACCAGCTGATCCACCAGGGCACCCAGCTGATCCCGGCTGACTTCATTGCCATGGCTAACCCGGCTCACCCGGTACGCGACGGCGAACAGGACGTACACGAGCTGTTCCTGTCTAACTTCTTGGCCCAGACTGCCGCTCTAGCTTTCGGTAAGACCGAGGCTGAGGTGCGCGCCGAAGGCACCCCCGAGGAGATCGTGCCCGCCCGCATCTTCCCCGGCAACCGTCCCACCACCTCCATCCTGGGCCCCGAGCTGAGCCCGGCAGTGGTTGGTCAGCTGATCGCCCTCTACGAGCACATCACCTTCGTACAGGGCATCGTTTGGGGTATCGACTCCTTCGACCAGTGGGGTGTGGAGCTAGGTAAGAAACTGGCCCTGCAGATTGCCCCGGCTGTCTCTGGCGACGCCGAAGCGCTAGCCGCCCAGGACGCCTCCACTCAGGCCCTGATCAAGGCCTACCGCGAGCTACGTCGCTGAGCTAGCTTGGCTAGCTGAGCTGCTGCGGCTTAAACAGCCGACTTTGTAGGCGCTCAGCTAGCCGAGCTTTGAAAGCACCGTAGCTCCAGAAGCTGTAGCTGCTAAAAGTAGTGGCCGGCCGTCATTGACGGCCGGCCACGCTGGCTTTGTAAGCGTTTTTATAGACGTTGTAGGGCTGTGCACCAAGGCGTTTCTAGTTTGGTGCGGCGCTTGGGTCCTGGTGGGGGAGGAGCTGGCGCAGTTTTAGCGCAGGCCCTGTTCCAGTACGCGCTTGGCGTAGGTCAGACGCTGGGTGTTGTTAGAGAACTGCAAGCTAGGCGGTCCATCTAGGAGCAAGGTGGCTAGGCCATGCACATAGGCCCATAGGGCCATTTGCTGTTCTTCGCTGGGCTGGGGGTAAATGTTTTCGCATAGCGCGCTTAGCTGTTTGCGTGAGCTAGCTACCGCAGAAACAAAGTTAACGTCGCTTTCTGGCGTGTACATGTCAGAGCGGAACATGATGCGGAAAACGCCAGGGTTTTCCAAAGCGAAGCGCACGTAGGCATAACCAATGGCAACCGCGTCACCTTCATCGCGAGCGCTAGCCAAAACCTTAGACAAAGACGTGAATCCGCCTGTCACTAAAGCGGTAATGATGGCTTCACGATTAGTGAAGTAGTGATAGGGAGCCTGGTGGGTGCAGCCAGCGCGGCGGGCTACCTCGCGCATACTTAAGCCGGCAGGGCCGAACTCGTCGAGTAGCTGCGTGGCAGAAACCAAAATGGCGTCGCGTAGATTTGAGCTGTTTTTAGGCTGTTTGGGCACGCCTATAGCATAGTCATTAAGAAAGTTAGACGCTGTCTAAAATCATAGAAGTGGAAATAGGTAGCCCCGTATTTGGTCATGAACTTCACTAAAACTGCCAATATGGGCCGTTTTGATAATTTCATACGTCTATTTTGTGATACTTATGTCGCGATGCTGGGTAAAATGTGGCCTACGTCGGCGCGCTTGCGTATGGCTAGTAAAATTTGCCAGACTTAGGCGGTAACGCCGCTTTAGCTCAGTTGGTAGAGCAGCTGTCTTGTAAACAGCAGGTCATCGGTTCGAGTC
>CAJZDJ010000034.1 GCA_915063485.1 uncultured Actinomyces sp. | reverse complement strand
CTCTAAACCCAAAAGAAAACTCAACCGCATACAGCAAAAATCCCCCGGCGCAGTTCAAATCGCGCCGGGGGACTTTGTTTAGCTCAAGCTCAGGCCAGCTTGGTGGGGTCCAGCGGAATGCCCGGACCCATGGTGGTAGCCATGGTGGCCTTAAGGACGTAACGGCCCTTAGAGGTGGAGGGCTTTAGACGCAGGATCTCTTCAATCGCGGCAGCCAGGTTCTCGGCTAGAGCTTCCTCAGAGAAGGAAACCTTACCAATGATGAAGTTAAGGTTAGCGGCGCGGTCAACGCGGAACTCGATACGACCGCCCTTAATGTCCTTAACAGCCTTGGCTACATCCATGGTAACGGTGCCGGTCTTGGGGTTGGGCATGAGGCCACGGGGACCCAGCACGCGACCTAGACGACCAACCTTACCCATCAGGTCGGGGGTGGCCACGGCGGCGTCGAAGTCGGTGTAGCCAGCGGCAACCTTAGCGATCAGGTCGTCGCCGCCAACCTCGTCAGCGCCGGCGTCGATAGCCTGCTGAGCACGCTCACCCTGGGCGAAGACCAGGACCCGGGCGGTCTTGCCGGTGCCGTGCGGGAGGCTAACGGTGCCACGCACCATCTGGTCGGCCTTACGGGGGTCAACACCCAGACGTAGGGCCACGTCCACCGTGGAGTCAAACTTGGTTACGGAAGTTTCCTTAGCCAGGCGGACAGCCTCGGCCGGCGTGTAGAGGATCCCAGACTGGATCTTCTCAGCGGCGGCGCGGTAGGCCTTGCTGCGCTTAGTCATCTGCTTTCTCCTTATGCAGTCGTGGTGTGCGAGCCGCGCATGGCTCTACCACGGTTATTTGGTCTTAAATCACTCAGCGACGGTGATGCCCATAGAGCGGGCGGTGCCGGCGATGATCTTCGCGGCGGCGTCGATGTCGTTGGCGTTCAGGTCAGGCATCTTGGTTTCGGCAATGGTGCGCACCTGGTCCTGGGTTAGCGAAGCAACCTTGACGCTGTGCGGGGTGGCCGAACCCTTGGGGACACCAGCAGCCTTCTTGATCAGCTCAGCGGCCGGAGGGGTCTTTAGGATGAAGGTGAAGGAGCGGTCTTCGTAAACCGTGATCTCCACCGGCACGACGTTACCGCGCTGCGACTCGGTGGCAGCGTTGTAAGCCTTGCAGAACTCCATAATGTTCACACCGTGCTGACCGAGCGCGGGGCCGATCGGCGGTGCAGGGTTGGCAGCGCCAGCCTGGATCTGGAGCTTGATCAGGCCAGCAACCTTCTTCTTGGGGGCCATAAAATTGGGTCCTTTGATAGTGGTTGTGACACGCGTGCGAATGCACACGCACAAACGCCCATCATAGCCGGTTTAAGACTACGGCGGGCGCGTGGGTGGGAGGTTTCACAGCCGCAAACGCGGTTGCCCAGCAGCCGCTTACCCTCCCCGACGCGCCATCAGCGCGCCGCTACCGGGTCAGATTTTGGAGACCTGGGAGAAAGAGAGCTCAGCCGGAGTGTCACGGCCGAACAGGGAGATGAGCACCTGCAGCTTCTGAGTTTCGGGGGAAATCTCAGAGATAGTGGCAGGCAGAGACTCGAAGGGGCCGTCGGTGACGATTACCGACTCGCCTACCTCGAAACCAACCTCGTAGACGCGGCCGTTCTCCACCATGGTGGAGCCCTCGCCAGACTCGGGTTTAACCTGGGCGGCAGCCACCTGGGCGGCAATCTCGGCCTCGGTGGGGCCAAGCTGCTTAACGGCTTCTTCGAAAGTTAGCGGCACCGGGTTGTAGCGGTTACCTACGAAACCGGTAACTGCCGGGGTGTCTTTAATGGTGCGCCAGACACGGTCTGAGGTGTCAGGGTCGTCCAGATCTAGGCGCACAAACACATATCCGGGCAGGCGTACGCGAGTGACTTCCTTCTTCTTGTTGCTCGCCTTTACTTCGATGACAGTTTCCATGGGCACGACGGCGTCGAAAACGTAGTCCTCGATCTCAAAGTTTTCAGCGCGCGCCAAAACATCAGCGGCCACGCGGCGCTCATAGCCAGAGTAAGTGTGCAGCACGTACCACAGGCCCGGCAGGGAGGACATCTTCTTACGGAATTCCTGTACCGGATCCACCACTGCTGGCGGCTCTGCGCTTTGCGCGTCTGCCGGGGTGGCCTCCTGTACGTCTTCGGCTACCTCGACGACGTCGTTGGCGCTTTCCTCAGCCGCGAAGTCGTCGGCTTCCTGCTCGATAGACATGTTGCTCCCTAGTAGATTCTGGTTCGTAAAGTATTAGGCAAATACCCACATGACAAGCTGTTCAAACACGGCGTCAATCAAAGCCACAAACAACATGATGGCGGTAATGAACACCAGCACCACCAAGAAGTAAGTCCACAGACCGTTGCGAGTAGGCCAAACTACCTTACGTAGCTCGTCGATAACTTGCTTGATAAATAGCGTGATACGCGCAAACAGGTTACGGCGCTGTGCCTGATCACGGTCCGCTTTAGCGACTTGGCTCATGAAATCCTCGGGTTCGAATCGGCTCTTAAGCCCGTTAGGGATGAGATGGTGAACCGACGGGATCTCCCGAGCGATCCTCCGTTCTCAGCAGGGCAGGCGGGACTCGAACCCACAACCGCCGGTTTTGGAGACCGGTGCGCTACCAATTGCGCCACTGCCCTTCAGCGAGACTCAATACTGCCATACTTCTGGCACTAATACCAATTCAATAAGTATGTGCTGCCTCACGGTGACGAATTACGGGGTAAAATCGGGGCGTGACTACCGCATCAAAGCGCCGCGTTTCGGCGCGTCTAGCTGCCATTGCCCCCTCTGCCACACTAGCCGTTGACGCTAAAGCTAAGGCCCTAAAAGCCGCCGGTGAGCCCATTATTGGTTTTGGCCCTGGCGAACCCAACTTCCCCACCCCCGAAAATGTGGTGGAAGCCGCCGTCGCCGCCTGTAAAGACCCGCGCAACCACAAATACACCCCGGCCGCCGGTCTACCTGAGCTAAAGCAGGCTATTGCCGCTAAGACTCTGCGTGACAGTGGCTACGCCGTCGACCCTGCCAACATTGTGGTCACCAACGGTGGCAAGCAGGCAGTGTATGAGGGTTTCGCAGCCGTTATCAGTGAGGGTGACGAGGTTCTGCTACCCACCCCCTACTGGACCACCTACCCTGAGGCCATCGCTTTGGCTGGCGGTATTCCGGTACGCGTTTTTGCCGACGCCGACGCCGACTACAAGGTCACCCCCGCCCAGCTGGAGGAGGCCTACACCCCGGCCACCAAGGCGCTGGTGTTCTGCTCGCCTTCTAACCCCACCGGCTCGGTTTACACCCCTGAAGAGACTGAGGCTATTGGTCGCTGGTGCCTTGAGCACGGGGTTTGGGTAATCACCGATGAAATCTATGAGCACTTGGTTTACGACGACGCCAAGTTCACCCCCATCGTTAAGGCTGTGCCCGAGCTGGCTGATACCACCGTGGTGCTTAACGGCGTGGCTAAGTCCTACGCCATGACCGGTTGGCGTCTGGGCTGGCTGATTGGCCCCACCGACATCGTCAAGGCCGTAATCACCTTGCAAAGCCACCTGACCAGCAACGTCAACAACATTGCTCAGCGCGCTGCGATTGCGGCCCTTAACGGTGACCAGAGCCCGGTTGAGCAGATGCGTCAGGCCTTTGACCGTCGCCGTCACCTAATGGTTTCCATGCTGCGCGAGGTGCCCGGCTTCGTAACCCCCGAGCCCAAGGGTGCTTTCTACTGCTACTCCTCGGTTAAGGAACTGATTGGTAAGTCGCTGCGCGGCACGGTTATCGACTCCTCGGCTACGCTAGCTGACCTGGTGCTAGAGCACGCCAAGGTGGCTATTGTGCCCGGCGAGGCCTTTGGCCCCTCCGGCTTTGTGCGCCTGTCCTACTCGCTGTCTGATGAGGATCTAGTTGAGGGTCTGGAGCGCCTACAGAAGCTGATGGCTGAGGTTGCCTGAGCGCTACTTTTCCTAATAAGCGCGGTTGCGCAGCTCAAGTTTGGGCTGCGCAACCCTGGCTTAGCGGCAGGGCAGGCTTAAAGGCAAGGCCCCAATTAAAAGGCAGCCGGCGTCTTAGACGCTGGCTGCCTTAGTTTTAGGTGATTAAAGGTTGATGTGGGTGCCGCGCCGGGCATACATCTGGCGCGCCCCCGCCAGCCAGCTCTCGGCAGCAGCCAGGCGCCCCTCGGCGTCGGCCCGCCAAGGCGCATTACCCTCACGGCGAGCCCCCGAAACTAGCGACAGCACCACGCCCGCCGCCCGCGCCCACAGCGACACTGGATCCACCTGGCGCCCAGCCTGGCGAGTCCACTCATCCAAAATCGGACGCAAACGCTTATAGGTGCCCGGCGCTAAATGGTCTAGCACGCTCATATGCCCCAACAGGCAGGCGTAATCATCCACGCGGTGGCCGGGCCCTAGTGAGTCCACATCCAGCAGCGAAGAAATCTCGGTGCCCTCAGTGAAAACGTTAGCCTCATAGAAGTCGCCGTGGACCGGAACCACCGGGCCCGGATCCGAATCAGCCATAAGCTCAGCTACGCCGTCGGCAATTGCGTTAATACGCCCCGCGTAAGCCGGCAAAACCGTCGAAGCCGCATGCGCATAGTGGTGCACGCGCTCAGACCAGGCCGGATGCGTGGGCAAAGTCAGGGCCTCGCTGGGCAGCGCATCAAGCAACTCCGTGATACGCATAAACATGTCAGAAGCGTCATTGCTACTCATGCCGCCAGCTAGCAGATTAGACAGGGGCCTACCCGGACCAACTGTCAACAGCACCAGGCCGTCAGGGTCATCGCGCAGCACCCTAGGTGAGGGCACGCCCGCCGCCGTCAACATGCGGTGGCGCTCAGCTAAAGAATGCGAATGGCCGGGCCGCAAAACCTTAGCGAAAGCCCCCGAGCCGTCAGCGTAGCTGACCTTAACCACCGCGCGGCGGGTGGGGCGGTAGGCCACCATGCGGGTAGAAACCTGCTCGCCTAGTCGCGCCGACAATAGCGAAGGGGTGCAGGCCACCGCCAGCGCCGGCAACTCCGGGTCGCCCGGGTGACGCCACACATACACCGGGGTCACGCCCGTATCCACACGCACCAGGCCAGGCGCGTCAGGGCGCTTGAGGTGGGCAGTAGTGGCACATAGGTACTCCGTGCCGCGAATACCGGCCAGGCCACGCACCACTGCGGTGTAGCCAACCGTGACCCCTGCGCCGGGGCGGTGATGGACAGAATGTACACGTGAGGTAACTAGCTCCAGGCCTAAAGGCGCCAATGCTGCGCCCAGGATGGAATTCACACCTGGGCCGGTCAGAAGCGCAACCTGATCGCGCTCGTTACCTCCAAACATGTACACAAGTTTGCCATTATTAGCCCTGCTTTAGCTATTTAGCAGGGCCCAAAGCGCGATTATGCGCTATTTTTTAGGTGCACTTAGGCTGTGGGGCGATTTCTACCGGCGCTTTGACTTTTTTGGTGGCTTTAAGCGACAGCGATCTCTTTAGTGGCGACGGCGCCAGTGACATTGGTGGCGCCCGTCTTAACGGCGCTGAGGTCGCCAGCTTCCCCAGCAGGGCCGGAAGTTTTTACAGCGGGGCGAGCGGCGACGTCGTCGCTCTTGGCGGCATTAGCCTTACGCAACCGGGCCGCAGCTAGCTTAGAGGGACCCACCTCAGCCAGGAGCATACCGGTGATCATCAGTGCGCCACCTAGCAGCAGACGGGTAGTTACCTGCTCGTCGCCGAAACCGACGGCCACGGCCGAAGCAAACACTGGCTCCAGAGCCATAATCACGGCGGCACGGGCGGCAGGCAGGCGCGACTGGGCCCAAGTCTGAGCCAGCAGCGCCAACACGCCCGAACCAATCACCAAGAACACCAAAGAAACCCAGCCCTTAGTGGTGTGCGGAACCCCAATACCACCCGGAGCGGCCACCAAAGCCAGCCAAATACCGGTAACCATCAGCTGAATAGCCGCGAGCGCCAAGGCGTCTTTAGCGGTGGCGTAACGCCCGGTGAGCACCACGTGCAGGGAGAAAACAATGGCGCAACCGATAAGCATGGCCTCGCCATAGCCCAAAGCCAGCCCGCGCAGGCCCAGCACGGCGGCGCCGGCCAGCGACAGGGCCACCGCTACCTTAGTAATGTGCGCCACCCGAGTGCGAAACATTAGCCACCCCACCAGCGGGGTGCCGGCCACGTACAGGCTCACCATGAAGCCAGAGACGGAAGCCGAAGCGTAGTTCATGCCTTCGGTTTGTAGCACCTGACCAAAGGCATAGATGGAACCGATGGTGAAGCCGTGAATCCACACAGTTTTGCTGGCGCGACGGTAGAAGGGGTACATGGCTACAGCCGTCACCAGTGTGCCCAAGCCGTAACGCAAACCAAGGAAGTCGATAACCGACACTTCGGCTAGTACTTCCTTGGTTAGGTAGAAGCTAGCGCCCCACACTAGCGACACAAAGATTAGTGCGAGGGTGGCTAGTAGGGACGTATCACGATTATGAAAAAACTGGCGTAGGGTCACTAGCCCATGCTAACGGCTTAGTGAGGGTAAAACAGCCCGCTGGAGGGTGACTTTAGTCCCCTCCAGCGGGCTTGCGTTTTGGCTGGTTAGAAGTCCAGGCCTACACGCACCGGCTCAGGCACTAAGGTCAGTCCGTATTTGTCGCGCACGCCAGCGATAACGGTTTTGGCCAGGGCCTCAATGTCGCCAGCGCTAGCATTGCCACGGTTGGTGATGGCCAGGACGTGCACGGTTGAAAGCGAGGCGGGGGCGGCGTCGTCGAGAGCAAAACCCGGACCAAAGCCCGCGTGCTGGATCAACCAAGCCGCCGAGGTCTTAACCAGCCCGGGCACAACCGGCGCGGGGCGGGTGCCCACAATCATGGAGTGATCGGTGACCTCAAAGCGCGGGGCCTGGCTGGGCAGTTTGTCAGCCTGCTCCTGGGTTAGCACCGGGTTGGTGAAGAAAGAGCCTGAAGACCAGGTGTTGTGGTCAGCCGGGTCTAGCACCATGCCCTTGGAGCGGCGCAGCTCCAGCACCGCCTGGCGCAGTTGGGTGGCCTCAACCCGGTCGCCCAGCTCTACGCCCAGGTGGCTAGCTAGCTGCTTGTAGGCGATGGGGTGGCTCATGTAGGCCTGGCGCACCTGGAAGGTAACCGAGAGCACCACCCAGCGTCCGGTGGGGCCCCACAGCCGTCCACCGCCGACCTCCACGCTACGCAGGGACTGCTTAAGTAGCGAGTCGCGGTAAGCTAGTTTTAGGTCGGTTAGGGCCAGGTAAACCACGCGGCCTTTTAGGCGGTCCCAGGCGCGCACGGCGGTGACCAGCTCAGCGATTTCGGTGCCGTAGGCGCCCACGTTTTGCACCGGGGCGGCGCCGACTGTGCCGGGGATGCCCGAGAGCGGGGCAAAACCGGCCCACTCGTTGGCGATTGCTTCACACACCAGTTCATCTAGGCTCATGCCGGCGGTGACAGTGAACTCCACTCCCCCACATTGGGTATCTGAGTTGACGGAGATTTCACTGCGGGCATCGCGTAGCACCAGGCCGTCAAAGCCGGCGTCGGAGGCGAGTAGGTTGGAGCCGCCACCTACCACCAGCAACGGGGTGCCGGCGGCGTCGGCCTGTTTGATGGCCTCAATCATTTCCTGCTCGCTGTGGGCCTCCAGGTAGCTGGCGATGGGGCCACCGATGCGGGTGGTGGTCAGCTGTGCCAGGGTGGTTGGGGCCTGCGCACCCAGCGGGTAAGCCAGGGCGGGAACGGGAGTGGGCTTGGCGATGTCGCGGCGCGGCAGGGGCAGGGAACAATCGGTAGCTTCTGTCATGGCACCAGAGTAGTCATTTGTATGTGGGTTATGAGGAGGGTTTCATGCTGACGGCGCAGCCATGCCCTCGTCAAATACATACAATTTGTACAAACGCATGCAAAATCTGCATCTACACCCAAAACATCTACACCCAAAATCGTCCCTTCCCTATGAAAATACGCGTTTAAATCATAGGGAAGGGATGAAATTGCATGTGTTTGTGAGAAGGGACTTTTGGGGGTCTGTCCTGGCCCCCTGGTTGCGCCACCCTGCCTTGCCCCCTTGGCCTGTCTTGCCCCTGCCCTGGCCTGCCGCCAGTGCCTCAATTGGCGGCATCTCAGTTGGCAGCGACTACCAGCTTGTCTGCGCTGTAAATGTCACCTTGGGGGGTGATTACGACGTCGACGGCGCCCAGCTCCGGCAGCGTCACCATCTCTTTAAAGTGCCACTTCCACTTTTGCTCACGGAACAAGCCCTGCGGGATCACCAGCTCATCGACGCTTTGCACACACAGCGACAAGGCCGCCAGTAAACTGCCGTGCACTACCAAGCTCCCATCTGGCGCCCCCACAGCCTGGGCCGCGTGAGCTGAGGAATGAATTGAGTTGGGATCCCCAATTACCCGTGACCAGCTACGCAAATGCTTAAAAGTAATCGTCACCGGGGTACTTTGGGCAGGTACCTCCAGCTCCTCATACAGCAGCGGCTCCACCTTAGTAGCGTCGGCACCAACCGTGCCCGGCGCCCCCACCTTGCGAGCAAAAAAGTCAGTCAGCCGCACCTGCATATCCGGGCGGTCTAGGTGAATGCGTGAATCCCAAAACTCCCAGTTCCTAGCCCGGCGTGAACGCAGCATCAGCAACTCCACCTGGGCCTGATCATGCACCCAAGGCAAGGGTTGGCGCGTCTCTAAGGCCATGCGCCGGTGCAGCATTCCCCCCCAAGTGGGACCAATACCATTGCGTACCAGCGGCCAGCCTACATTGGCGGCTACAACCAGCTCAGCCGCGCGCACCGCAGCAGCATAAGGCTTGCGCGGCAAGATGAAGTTAATCAGGTTGGCTAGGGTCGTCGTCTTCGACTCAAGCCGCTCTAGCGAAACTATTTGGGCTGGTGCGGACATAAACCAATACTATAAAAACAAAACGCCCCACGCTGCTAAAAGCGTGGGGCAAAGCTGAGAAATTCTCAGACTATCTGTTTCAGCGAGTCTCGCGGTGCTCGGTGTGCTTACCGCAGCGGGCGCAGAACTTCTTTAGGGACAGACGGTCCGGGGTGTTACGACGGTTCTTCTTGGTGATGTAGTTGCGCTCCTTGCACTCCGAGCAAGCCAGAGTGATCTTGGGGCGAACGTCGGCGGACTTGCTAGCCACGTTGTACTCCTCTTGTTTGATCCTCGAGCAGCCCTTGAGTGGCGCTGCAACGAACCTTGCGTAGCGGGGGAGGGACTCGAACCCTCGACCTCACGATTATGAGTCGTGCGCTCTAACCAGCTGAGCTACCTCGCCAGGAACACTAAAGGCGGCCGGTGGGCCGCCATAGCGAGAGCCCCGAAAGGGAATCGAACCCTTGACCTTCTCCTTACCATGGAGACGCTCTGCCTACTGAGCTATCGGGGCAACGACCGAAATCTTATAGGGAACTTTTTTGCTTTCGCAAGTCCATTCCGCGTGATCTCAATCACTATGACGTTCTTTCGAACTTGGCTTGACACCGAAGTGTCTTACCGTGGCAGGTGAGGGATTCGAACCCCCGAAGCATACTGCGACTGATTTACAGTCAGTTCCCTTTGGCCGCTCGGGAAACCTGCCAGTTGCATTCCGCCGGGCAAGCATGCCTGCCGTTTGGGTGCCGTGAAAGATTAGCAAGATTGCACCCCCAAATGCCAACTTATCTTAGTGGGAGCCTGGTCACACTGGCTATAATGGCTGTAATCATGCGGCTAAACCCGCTTTCACATAGACTTATATGCCCAGCTCAAACCTAAGAAAGGCACACCATGGCAGCAGATTCCTCGTTCGACGTCGTCTCCAAATATGACCGCCAGGAGGTTGACAACGCCGTCAACCAGGCCAGCAAAGAGATCAGCCAGCGCTATGACTTCCGTGGGGTTGACGCCTCCATCGAGCTAGCCGGCGAGACCATCACCGTCACCGCCAACTCCGCCGAGCGCGTGCTGGCCGCCCTAGACGTACTCGAATCCAAACTGTTCCGGCGCGGGGTTTCGCTAAAGGTACTGGACCTGGGCGACAAGGAACCCAAAGCCTCAGGCAAGCTCTACAAGCTGGTTTGCCCGCTGCGTGAGGGCCTAAGCCAGGAAAACGCCAAGAAGATCACCAAGGCCATCCGCGAGTCCTTCCCCAAGGGCGTCAAAGCCCTGATCCAGGGCGATGAGGTGCGCGTGTCCTCCAAGTCCCGCGATGACCTGCAGGCGGTAATCGCCATGCTTAAGGAACTGGACATCGACGCCGCCCTACAGTTCACTAACTACCGCTAAGTCCCAGCCCTAGGCCCTGGCACTCAGTAAGGCCCTGGCACTCTCGTAAGGAGAAGCCAGGGCCTGCTTTTGGGCTGTTTACGCGGCCCGGGCCCCTCCCCCAGGCGCAAACGTCAGTAACCGGCCATATGCTCTAGGCGCGCAATGCGCTTATCCATGGGCGGGTGGGTGCTCATAGCCTGCCCCAGGTTCCCAAAGGGGTTAGCGATCATCATGGCTGATAGGTTCTCCACCTGCGGCTCACGCGGCATGGGGTAGTTGGGCACGCCGCCCGAAAGTTTCTTAAGCGCGCTAGCCAAAGCCAGCGGGTCACCGGTGAGCAAGGCGCCGTCCTCGTCGGCGTCATACTCACGTGTACGCGAAACCGCCAAGCGCACCAAACCAGCTGCCAGCGGCGCCAAAATAGCCATTACCAAGCCCATTGCGGCCGCCCCATTGTCACGCTCATTACGGCTGCGCGAGCTAGTGCCAAAGTACATGAACATGGTGCCCACCGAGGAAATAATCCCCGCCATACCGGCGGCAATTGAGCCGGTGAGAATGTCACGGTTGTACACGTGGCTGAGCTCATGGCCAAGCACTCCACGCAGCTCGCGGCGGTCAAGCAGGTTCAAAATACCCTCAGTGCAGCACACCGCCGCGTGCTGGGGGTTGCGCCCGGTAGCAAAAGCGTTAGGGCTCATGGTGGGGGCAATGTAGATGCGCGGCATGGGCTGACCTGCAATTGAGGACAGCTCCTGCACAATCTCATAAAGCTCCGGGGCCTGCTGGGGCGTCACCTCGTAGGCATCCATAGAGCGGATGGCCAGCTTGTCGCTGTTCCAATAGCTGTAGGCAGTCTGGCCCACGGCGATCAGCGCGAACAGCGGCATAAAGATGAAATATCCCGATGCTCGCGCCAATATGTAACCGAAGGCGATCAAAATCGCCCACATCAGGCACAGCAGCCAAAAAGTTTTAATGCCGTTGTGATAGTGACGCTTCATGAAGGTAAGTCTAGGGGTTTAAGGGCCCCTAAAGTTACGCTAACAGGTGTGGTCAGGGGCCGGTTCGCGGCGGGCGTGAAGGGGGCGCGGCTCACCCTCGCCGTCAGCCTCGGCGGCTTTTAGATCCGCGCGCAGGTTCTTGGGCAGCGAGAAAGCAATGTTTTCTGTGGCCGTGCGTAGTTCCTCGACGTCGGTGAAGCCGTATTCCGCTAGCTTTTGTACCACTTCGCGCACCAAAATTTCGGGCACGGACGCCCCTGAGGTTAGCCCCACGCTCTGGGCCTGCTCTAGCCAGCTGGGATCGATTTCACTGGCGTAATCCACCCGGTAGGCGGCCTTAGCGCCGGCTTCTAGGGCCACTTCCTTTAGGCGCACCGAGTTGGAGGAGTTACCTGAACCCACCACAATCACCACGTCAGCGCGCGGAGCCATCTGCTTGACGGCGGCCTGGCGGTTTTGGGTGGCGTAGCAAATGTCGTCGCTGGGCGGGTCAATCATGGCCGGGAAACGTTCACGCAGGCGACGCACGGTTTCCATGGTTTCATCCACGCTTAGGGTGGTTTGCGAAATCCACACTACCTTTTCAGGGTTACGCACCTGCACCTGGTCTACTTCTTCAGGGCCGTTAACTACCTGAATGTGCTCTGGGGCCTCACCTTGGGTACCCTCCACCTCTTCATGTCCGCTGTGGCCCACCAAGATGATGTCGTAGTCGCCCTTGGCGAAACGCACCGCCTGCTTGTGCACTTTGGTTACCAGCGGGCAGGTGGCGTCAATGGTGGCCAGGTGGCGGGCGGCGGCCTGCTCATGCACTGCCGGGGACACACCGTGGGCTGAGAACACTACGCGAGCGCCCGGGGGCACCTCATCGGTTTCGTTGACAAAAATGGCTCCGCGACGGCTGAGCGCCTCCACCACGTACTTGTTGTGCACAATCTCTTTGCGCACGTAAATGGGGGCTCCGTAGTGGGCTAGGGCTTTCTCGACGGCGTCCACGGCGCGGTCAACGCCAGCGCAGTATCCGCGTGGGGCTGCCAGCAGAAGTTTTTTGGGCGAGGCTGTGGTCATAGGTACAGGGTACCTGGCCTGTATTCGTGGCACAGTGGTAGCCGTGACAAGTAGTAACCCGCCCCACGCCGTCGGCGTAAATTCGGGCGCCCCCAACGCAACTAGCCCGGCCGTAGCTAACCAGGCCGTAACTAGCCAGGCCTCCCCCAACGGTGGCGGACGCCAACTGGCCGCCCTGGCCCGCGACACCACTGCTGAAAACCCTTGGCCGCTGCGGTTGCTGGCGCAAAAAGTGGAGTCCTACATGTCCAAGATGACGCCGGTGTGGGTCAGCGGCCAGGTGGTGCAGTTCAACCCACGCAGGGGTGCCTCTATGGCGTTTATGACCTTGCGCGACAGTGAAACTGAGGCCTCCATGACGGTAGCCACCTACGCCAAGGTGCTGGCCGCCATGGATTCGCCGTTGGAGGAAGGCAGCCAGGTGGTGCTGCACGCTAAACCCACCTACTGGCTCAAGCGCGGCTCTTTCCAGCTGGTGGCTGACGAGATCAGGCCGGTTGGTTTAGGTCAGTTACTAGCCCAAATTGAGCGCCTGCGCCGCGCCTTGGCTGCTGAGGGTCTATTTGACCCCTCCCGTAAGCGTCCGCTGCCCTTCTTGCCGCGCGTGGTGGGGCTGGTTTGTGGGCGGCAAGCTAAAGCTAAGGACGACGTCATTAACAACGCCCGCCTGCGTTGGCCCGCCACCCGCTTTGAAATCCGTGAGGTGGCTGTGCAGGGGGCCTACGCCGTCGCCGAAGTGTCCCGAGCCATTGCTGAGCTGGACCAAATCGAGCAAGTAGATGTGATTGTTGTGGCCCGAGGCGGCGGGGCGGTCGAGGACCTGCTGCCTTTTAGCGATGAGGCCCTGGTGCGCGCCGCTGGCGCCTGCCGCACCCCGCTAGTAAGCGCTATTGGTCACGAAACCGACTGCCCGCTGCTGGATCTGGTGGCCGATTTTCGCGCCTCCACCCCCACCGACGCCGCCCGACGGATCGTGCCTGATCTGCTTGAGGAGCTAGCCAGTCTGGAGGCCACCGTGACTGCGGGGCGCACCGCCTGGCAGGCCCGCCTGGAGCGTGAGCAGCAGGGCCTAGAGCAGCTGCGTTCGCGCCCGGTGCTGAGCCAACCCGACGCCGTCGTTAATTTGCGTCAAGCAGAAGACCGCGAACTGACTCAGCGTATGCGCCGGGCAGTAGACCACCAACTGGCCCTTAGCCAAGCCCAGCTACACACGGATCTAGCTAAACTGCGCGCGCTTAGCCCCCAAGCAGTACTTGACCGTGGATACGCGGTTTTACGCCAATCTAATGGGGCTGTGGTCACTGAAGTAGACCAGCTCAAACGCGGCACCCTGCTGGAAGCCATTGTGGCCCACGGCTCGCTAATCGCACAGGTGATGGGGACTAACCCTAAGCGGCTCGACTAACCCAAGCTCGACTAACCCAAAATAAGACCAGACCCACCCAAAAACACAACTTCATGACACAATCAGACTATGACCACACCCACATCCACCCAACCGACCGAAGTTGACCAGCTCACTTATGAGCAGGCCCGCGCTGAGTTAGCTCAGGTAGTACGCCAACTTGAGGCCGGCGACGCCCCTCTGGAGCAATCTTTGGCCATGTGGGAACGTGGTGAGGCTCTGGCCACGCACTGCCAAAACTGGTTAGACCAGGCCCGAGCCCGCCTAGAAGCAGCCACCCAAAGCGATCAGAGCTGATTTACAAGCACTGCAGCCACAAATCGAAGGAAGCCTAATGAGCGAACCGCGCGTATTAGTTATTGGTGAGGCTCTTGTCGACGTCGTCGTCGGCTTGGACGCCACCACTAAGGAAATTCCGGGTGGGTCCCCGGCGAACGTGGCCCTGGGGCTAGCACGCCTAGACCGTCAAGCCGAGTTGGTGTGCTGGATCGGCAAGGACGAACGCGGCGAGCTAATCCGCAAGCACCTTGAATCTAACGGTGTTGCCCTAGTTGAGGGCTCTGACGGGGCTGAAGCCACCTCCACCGCTGTTGCCGTTATTGGCGACGACGGCGCCGCCACCTACCGTTTTGACCTGGATTGGAACCCGCCCACGCCGGCTCCCTCCAAGAACATCCCGCTAGCGGTGCACACTGGTTCTATCGGCGCGATTATGGAGCCGGGGCGCCTAACCGTGCAGGCCGTTCTGGCAGCTTACCGCCAGACCTCCACCATCACTTACGACCCCAACGTACGCCCCCAGCTGATGGGCACCCCCGGTGACGCCCGCCCGCTGGTAGAGCGTCTAATCGCCGCCTCAGACGTAGTTAAGTGCTCCGACGAAGACCTGGAGTGGCTAACTAGCGGCGCTGACCAGGAAGAAACCCTGCGTTCCTGGCTGGAGCTAGGCCCGGCCATTGCGGTGGTTACCCGTGGCCCCGAGGGCGCCCTAGCAGTAACCTCCTCAGGCCTGCGCCTGGAAGTACCCTCCCAGCCGGCTATAGTAGCAGACACGGTAGGTGCCGGCGACTCCTTCATGGGCGGCATCATCGACGGGCTGTGGACTGAAGGCCTGCTGGGCGCCGAAAACCGCGAGGCGCTACACAACATCAGCGAAGAAGCCCTGCGCCGCGTAATCGCCCACGCCATTGCAATTGCCGCCATCACCGTTTCGCGCCCGGGCGCTAACCCGCCTACCCGCGCTGAGCTAGAGGTCATTGCTAGGGCGTGCGCTTTGATCGAAGCACAACCCGCCTACCGCGCTGAGCTAGAGGCCGCCGCTGCCGCAGTGCAGGAAGAGGAAGTTGTCACTCACGAAGAGGCAGTTACCTCAGACGCGCCTAAGAGCGCAGCTGAAGAAACCGCACCTAAGAACGCAGTCGCCCCCGCCGCGCCCGAAGGCGCAGCTGAAGAGACTAAGCACGAGTGCTGCGGAAACTGCTAAGTTTCAGGCATAAACGCGATTAGGGACGTTTAGGGACCTAATCGGATTGGGGGTGGCCCACCAGCCACCCCCGCCTTATGCCCCTGGCCTGCTAAAGGCCCTGGAACTACCCACAAATTTAAGGCCAAAATTGTTTGCCCAAATCGTAATGACGCTGCTGGCCCTAGTTGACTGCGCGGCAGTGGTCTATGTCTTGTTTGCCGGTAAGCGCAGTTTTTATGACCGCATGATTTACACGCTGATCATCTTTATAGTTCCCTTTGCGGGCGCAGCTTTTGCCGCCTATAAGCACTATTACTGGCTTAAAGAGAACTAAAACTGGCTCGGTAAGCTACTTACCCATGCGGCGCTCGCGGTGGGCATAGTCGCGTAGCGCGCGCAGGAAATCGATGTGCCTAAAGGCCGGCCAGTTAACCTCGCAGAAGTAGTATTCCGAGTGCACTGACTGCCACAGCAGGAAGCCCGAAAGACGCTGCTCGCCCGAGGTGCGGATCAGCAGATCCGGGTCAGGCTGGCCCTTGGTGTACAGGTGCTCAGCAATGTCACGCACAGACAGACTGTGGGCCACTTCTTCTAGGGTGCGCCCCTGGGCGGCAGCCTCAGCGAGGGCGTCACGCACTGCCTGGGCGATTTCTTCACGCCCGCCGTAGCCCACGGCCACATTAACTTCCATGCCTTCAATGGCACTGGTGGACTCTACTGCCGTCAGTAGCCGCTGCGCCACCGGTTGGGGTAGTAATTCCACGCTGCCCACAATGCGCAGTCGCCAGCGGCCGGTGGCGGCCAGGTTTTCGACGGCGCTAGCAATGATGTCTAGCAGCGGCGCTAATTCTTCTGGGTCACGCGAGAGATTATCGGTGCTCAGTAGCCAGAGGGTGACGATCTTAACCCCGGCGTTTTCGGCCCAACCTAAAAATTCGGCGATTTTATCTGCCCCGCGCCGGTGTCCGTGAGCGGCGCCCACCCCTAGGGATTTAGCCCAGCGGCGGTTGCCGTCAAGGATCACACCTACGTGTGCGGGAACTTTAGAGCGATCAAGCTGCGCCAACAACCGGCGTTCGTAAACGTCATAGAGCAGGTTGTCGCCAGCCATTTTCAGCTCCTTGCATACAGGTACAGGCCGATCTGCTTTTACGGCCATGCTATATACGGTAGCGCCTAATCAGGCCTTGTGGTGTTCGCTTTATCAAATAGCTACCTACGCAAGCGTAACTTACGGTAGCGTAGCTTTTGTTCCTAACAAGCTACTGGGAGGTTCATATGGCAGCCGCCAAAGCACTCTCGCTTTCTAGTGACTCACTTGCCTCAGCCGGTGAAGCCCTTAAATTAATCAAACCTAAGCTGCGCGGTTGGATTCACGCCATTACCGCGCCACTGGCTTTGGCTGCCTGCATCGTGCTGACAGTTTTAGCCCCTACCACCACCTTAAAAATCGGCAGCGCTGTGTATTTGGCCTGTTCACTGCTGCTTTTCGCCAACTCTGGGGTGTACCACATCTCTAACGGGCATTTCCCGATTAAGGTTTCGCAGCTGCTACGCCGCATTGACCACGCCAATATTTATCTGCTGATTGCCGGCACCTACACTCCCCTGGCTTTGGCCCTAATGACCCCGGATCATCAGCGCCTAGTGCTGGGCATTATCTGGACGGGGGCCGTGATCGGCATGGTGGCTAATGTGTGTTGGATTACCGCTCCGCGTTGGCTGTTCACGATTTTGTATGTGGTGCTGGGCTGGGTGGCCGTGTGGTTTATTCCTGAGCTTTACCGCGCCGGTGGAGCCGCAATTGTCGTTTTGATTGCTGCTGGCGGCGTAATTTATACGCTTGGCGCAGTGGTTTATGCGCTTAAAAAACCCGATCCTTTGCCGCGCTGGTTTGGGTTTCACGAGATTTTCCATGCCTGCACTGTGGCCGCCTGGGTGTGTCAGTGTATCGCCTGCTACATGGCCGTATTGGGCTAAACTGGGCTTTTAAGGTGGCAAGTTAGGAGAAAACATGAGTGAAGACAACCGTACTTGGCTGACCCAGGAAGCTTTTGACCGTCTAAGTGAGGAGCTTGAGCGCCGTCGTACCACTGAGCGCAAAGAGATCGCTCGCCGCATTGAGCTGGCCCGCCAGGAGGGTGACCTGCGCGAGAATGCTGGCTACCACGCCGCCCGTGAGGAAGCTGCCCTTAACGAGACCCGCATTAAGGTGCTTGAAGGGATGCTGGAAAACGCTGAGGTGGGTCAGGCTAGCTCTGACGGCACCGTCACTAAGGGCGCCCTGATTACCGCCATTATTGCCGGTAAAGAGCAGGTTTTTGTGCTGGGTAACCAGGAGATTGCGGCTGATGTTCCCGACGGCGCCCGCGTCTTTTCCCCTGAGGCCCCGCTAGGTAAGGCGCTGATGGGACACAAGGCTGGCGAGACTGTCAGCTACAAGGCCCCTAACGGCCGCGTTTTGCAGGCCGAAATCAAGTCTGTACAGCAGCTATGAGCTACGCCGCTGCAACACGGGCGGCTGGGCCTGAGCAAAATTGGTTGCCGCTCTGCGACAGTACTTATCTCGACGACGCCGCTGCTGGCGCTCTGCCGGCCACTATCGCCGGTCACAGCCAGCCGCTGCTGGAACGTCTAGAGCTTCACCCGGTTTTAGCTAGCCGCGCCGATGACCTGCTACCTGCTGGGGCCGAGGTTATTTACCTGGCTGCCGGCTGTTTTTGGGGTGTGGAGCGTATTTTCTGGAACCAGCCCGGGGTGTTAGCCACCGCCGTGGGCTATATGGGTGGAGGCAACCACAACCCCACCTACCGTGAGGTGTGCACTGGTCAGACTGGTCACGCTGAGACTGTGGCCGTGGTTTATGACCCGGCCATAGCGGGCGTGGGTGGGCAGAATCTGTTGCGGGTTTTCTTTGAAAACCACGACTCCACCCAGGCTAACCGGCATGGTAATGATGTGGGCACCCAGTATCGCAGCGCGATTTGGGTTACCACGCCCCAGCAAGCGCAGGTCGCTGCGGCGCTACGCCAGGCTTTCCAAAGCGAGCTAGACAAGCTTGGTGACGGGCGCGTTTGCCAAACCACTATTGGCGATGCCGCCGCTCTGGAATCTGGCCAGGGCGGGCCATTTTATGTGGCCGAGGAGTACCACCAGGCTTATCTACACAAGAACCCTGGCGGCTACTGCAACCACGGACCTAATGGCATTACCTGCCCTATGGGCATCGCTAACCTGCCGGCCCAAACTGATGTTTTGCCGCCAGAGCTAACCTAAAACCTGGCGCAAACCAAAAGCCGCCAAAGCCTAAAAGCAACCAAAGCCGCAAAGCAGTAAAGCTGTTGGGTTTAGCAGCCAAAACTGGGCCGAACTGGCCTAAACCAAACTAG